>NZ_LRIC01000015.1:0-179746 GCF_001758725.1 Janthinobacterium sp. HH106
GCTCGTCGGGCTCATAACCCGAAGGTCACAGGTTCAAATCCTGTCCCCGCAACCAATACCGGAAAGCCGCTGATTCTTGCAAAAGATCAGCGGCTTTTTCCATTGCTGGTCACGGACACGCTCCGGTGGACGGGGCAGGCATGACATTGTCAATTCACGCCTTTACGCCGCGCAACAATCTGGTATATAATTCGAGTGCGGGGTGGAGCAGTCTGGCAGCTCGTCGGGCTCATAACCCGAAGGTCACAGGTTCAAATCCTGTCCCCGCAACCAATTCGAAGCCGCTGGTTCCTCGCAAGAGGGCCAGCGGTTTTTTCGTTTACGGCGCGAGGTCTTCTGCCAGCTGGCGCGCATACACGATCAGCCGCAAGTGGCGGTCCGCATCGATGGTCAGCGAAGTGTGCTCGTAGGCGACCTGCTCGCCGCCGACGTCCAGCTGGCGCACGCCGGCGCACGGCGCATGCACGTCATGGCGGCGCCACCATAGCTTGAATTCCGGCGAAACTTTTTCCAATTCCTGCACCAGCGCGTGGATATCCGCTTCCTGCGTGGCGCGCGCATAGTCGCGGCGAAAGCTCGACAGCATCAGCGGCGCCTGCTCTTCCCAGCCGGCGAAGCGCGAGCGCAGCAGCGGGTCGGTAAACAACAGCCACAGCAGATTGCGGCGCGCCGGCACATGCGCGCCGAAGCCGAACAGGGCGTCCGCGTCCGCATTGAACGCCAGCACGTCCCAGCGCAGGTTGAGCACATAGGCCGGATGCGCCAGTTCGTGCATCAGGCGGCGCACGGGCGGCGGCACCACGCAAAACGTCTTGCCCTCTTCGGCGGGCGGACGCGCATGCGCCAGCAGGAACAGGTGGCGCCGTTCGCCGCCGTCCAGTTTCAGCACTTCGGCCAGCTTGTCGAGAAAGGCGCTCGAGACGCCGATGTCGCGCCCCTGTTCCAGCCAGGTGTACCAGGTCAGCCCCACGCCGGCCAGCGCCGCCACTTCTTCGCGGCGCAAGCCCGGCGTCCTGCGCCGCCCGCCGCCGGGCAAACCCACGTCCTCGGGCGACAGCCGCGCGCGGCGCGCCTGCAGGTAGGCGGCCAGTTCGTGGCGGGTGCGGGCCAAAGTGCGCATGGTGGGGCTTTTCCGGTGAGCCTGTTGCTGCCAGTAATAGCATAAACAGTTAAATTGTAATTGTTTATATTGTATTTCAAAATGCCTGCTTTCTTCCCGAAAGCGTGCCCATGTCTGACTATTCTTCCTCCCGTGCCGCAGCGCCTGCCGACTCCGCGCTGCCTGTCACCGTCTACCTGATCGCCGTGGGCGCGTTCGCGCTGGGCATGGCGTCGTATGTGACGGCAGGCCTGATGCCGATGATCGCCGGCGCCTTTTCCGTGTCCCTGGCGATGGCCGCGCAGCTGGTGACGGCGTTTACGCTGGCCTATGGCCTCGGTTCGCCCCTGGCCGTGGCCTTGCTGCCGGCGCGCGCGCAACGCTCCGGCCTGTTACTCGCCTTGGGCGTGTTCGTGCTGGCGAACGGGGCCAGCGCGCTGGCAGCAGGATTTTCCAGTCTGCTGGCCTGGCGGGCCATGGCCGGCATCGGCGCCGGCGTCTACCTGGCGCTGGGCATCGCGGCGGCGGCGGGCGTGTCGGCGCCGCGGCAGCGTGGCAAGGCCATCGGCGCGATCATGGGCGGCATGGCGGGCGGCACGGTGCTGGGCGTGCCATTGAGCTTGCTGTTGGCGCAGCAGCTGGGCTGGACGGCGGCCCTGTGGCTGGTTGCCATGCTCGGTGCGCTGGCGCTGGCGGGCTTGCTGTGGAAACTGCCCGCGCTGCCGGAAGTACCGGCGACCTCGCTGCGCCGCAAGCTGGCCTTGCTGGCCGATGGGCAGGTGCTGGCCATCCTGCTCGTGTCGCTGCTGGCGGCCATCGCCAGCCTGGGCATGTACACGTTTATCGCGCCGCTGCTGGCGTGGTCCGCGCACGGCGCGGAAATTTCCCCCACGCCCTTCCTGTGGGCGTGGGGTGCGGGGGGAATCGCGGGCAGCGTGCTGGTCGGGCGATGGGCGGACAAGGTGGCTGCACCGAGACTGACTAGGCTCATCTTGCTGCTGCTGGCGCTGGCCTTGTGCGCGCTGCCGCTGGCGGCCGGCTGGTCGGCCTGGCTGATGCTGGCGCCTATCGTGCTGTGGGGCGCGGCTGGCTGGGCTCTGCAAGTGCCGCAGAACCAGCAGTTGCTGGCCGTGCGCGCGCGGCAGGGCGACGGCAACCTGGCCATCGCCCTCAACGAATCGGCGCTGTACCTGGGCAGCGCCATCGGCGCCGCCGCAGGCGGGGTACTGCTCCTGCTGGACTGGCCCGTGTGGCTGCTGGCGGCCTGCGCCGCCCTGGTCGCCACCGCAGCGTTGCTGCTGCAATGGTGCGGCGTGAAATGGATTGCAGAATTCCGGAAAATGGAAGAGTCTGTTTAGTGACTTTCCAGCTGCGCGTACACGGCGTCGGCGATCTTGCCCAGCTCCTGTTTGGGCAGGCTCGCCGAGAGGGCATAGCCGAGCTGGCCGTCGATCCAGTAAAACACGCTCAAGTCCTTTTCCTGCGTGTAGCGGAAGGCCGTTTCCTGCTTGCCGGCCCGTTCTTTTGCCACGTACAGGGTCAGGCGCTGGCCTTTGCCATCTTCATACATGAATTGTGCCACGGGGCCGTCGCCATCGCCGGGCAGCAAACGCCCGCCGATCAGGTGGTAGCCGAGCGGCGACAGCGCAGGCGGCTGCAATTTGCTGCCCAGGCGTTTCGACAGCCATTGCACCAGGTGGGCCTCCTGTTCCGCCCCCACCTCGACGGGGTGGCGCACTTCCGGCGTGTAGACGGCATGGGCGATGGCGGCGCTGCGCGCCAGGGAGATGGGGCTGGCGCTGGCGCTGGCGCTCCGCATGTCACCGCCATCGCCGCGCAGCAGCCAGCCGCCCGCGCCGCCAGCGAGCACCAGCACGACGGCAGCTGCCGCCTGCATGGCGGGGCGGCGCCAGGCGCCGTTCGCCGCCGGCGGGGCCGCCGCCTGCAGCAGGGCAGGCGGCACAGCGTCGTCCAGCACGGGATCGAACAGGGCGCGCAATTGCCGGTTCTGCGCGCGCCACGCATCGACCCTGGCGGCGTCCCCGGGATGCGCGCGCAGGTGGGCGTCGACGGCCGCGCGCTGGTCTTCAGGCAGGACGCCGTCGGCCAGGGCGTGCAATTGCGCTTCGCTGATGGCTTGCGTTGTCATTTCACGACTTTCAGGGTGGGTGGGCCGCTGCCCTGGCTGCCGGCAGGGCGGCCGTCGAGCAGGGTGCGCAGCTTGTCGCGCCCGCGCGACAAACGCGACATCACGGTGCCGACAGGAATGTCGAGGGTGGCCGCCACCTGCTCGTACGGCATCTGTTCGAGCGCGACGAGCAGGATGACTTCGCGCTGCCCCAGCGGCAAACGGGCCAGCGCCGCATCCATCTCGCCGATGGCGATGGCTTGCCCGGGCGCGCGCTCCGGCGCGGGCAGCACGCTGTCGTCGTCGAGCTCCTGCAGCGCCAGGCCGGGGCGGCGCAGCTGGTCCACGTGCAGGTTATGCATGATGGAGAACAGCCAGGGCCGCATCTCGCCGACGCGCTGGTCCAGCTTGCGCCAGGCCCGCTCGACGGTGTCCTGCACCAGGTCGTCCGCGTGCAGGGCGCCCGCCAGCGCGCGCGCATAGCGGCGCAGGCCGGGCAGGCACGCTTGCAGCTGACGGCTATCCTCTTGCGTGGTCATCGTGGCGGCGGGCAGGGCTGCTTAGGGCTTGACGACGTGCCACACGTTCTTGAAATTGTCGCCGGCCACGTCGCCCGGCTTCTTGTCTTCCTTGTACAGGTACAGAGGCTTGCCCTTGTAGGTCAGCTGCATGGCGCCGTTGTCTTCGCGCTTGATGCTGCCATACGGGGCGGCGGGCGCCGCGTCGGTGGCGATGACGGCGGGCCAGGCCACCAGGCAGCCGCCGCTGCAGGCGCTCTTGCCGCTGTCGGCGACATCCTTGTCGAACACATACACGGTCATGCCGCTGGCATTGACCAGCATGCCGTTGGCGGGCATGACGTCGGCGGCAAAGGCCAGCGGGGCGGACAAGGCGGTGAAAAGGGCAGTGGCGGCGAAAGTGGTAAAGCGCATGATGATCTCCTTGATGTTTGGTGGGCTTGCAAGGGATAGACGCGCGGCGCGGCCCGTTTATTCCACCGCTGACGGATTATTTTTCGCGTGCAGGCTGGCCCACAGGTGGGCGGCCGCCATGGTGCGGTGCGGCGCGTACTGGCGCAGCCACTTTTCCGTGCGCGCCATGTCCGGTTTCGTTTCTTCGCCGAGCAGCTTTTGCAGGGCGGCGCGGATCGCCACGTCGCCATGCAGCGAACAGTCAGCATAGCCATAGCCGCGCAGCAGCGCGTAATTGACGGTCCACGGGCCGATGCCTTTCACGGCCAGCAGCGCCTGCGAAATGGCCGCCACGTCGCCGGAGGGCGGCAGCTCCAGCGACAGTTCCCCGTCATCGACGAGATGCGCCAGGCGCAGCACGGTTTCCGCCTTGGCGCGCGAGAATTTGCGGCTGGTCAAATCCTCGATGTCCAGCCGCGCCACGTCGCGCGCCTCCGGGTAGCACCACAAGCCGCTGCCATGCCGGCGCCCCGCCTGCAGAATAAACGTGCGGCGCAGGGAAATGGCGAACGGCAGATTGATCTGCTGGCCGATGATGGCCCAGGTCAGCGCCTCGAACGGGCTGGCCGATTGCACGATGCGCAAGCCCGGGTTAAGCCGGATCAAAGGCGCCAGCAGCGGATCGGCGGCGGCCAGCTGCGCGAACGGCTGCGGGTCGATGCGCAGGCCGAGGATGTTGAGCAGGGCGCCATGCAGCGCCGTGTGCAGAGCGTCACTGGCGCTGCCGTCGATCTCGGCGCGGCAGACGGCCGCGGCGTCCGCGAAGGCCACGTCCAGCACCACGGGCACGCCGGCAAGCAGGATGCCCTTGCGCAGGCCCGTCGCGGTGACCTGTTCGGCCACGCCTTCCGTATCGCGGCTGTGGAAGGCGATGACGTCGTCGCGGCGGTAGCCGGCGGGCAGGGGGAGGGTCCAGTGCAGCAGGGTCATGGTGGCCAAAATCAGTGAAGGTAGCAGGGGCGCGCCGCCGGCGCACCGCGTTTCTTGCTGCGGTCCTTAGCGGGCGCAGATGTCGGTGGTGGGCGGGCTCAGGGCCGCCGCGTGCTGGATCTGCAGCGCGTCGGGCACGCCATTTTTCACGGCCGTCAGTTCGGCCAGGATGGAAATGGCGATTTCGGCCGGCGTCTTGCTGCCGATGTACAGGCCGATGGGGCCATGCAGGCGCGCCAGCTGCTCGGCGCTGACGTCGAACTGCAGCAGCCGTTCGCGGCGCTTGGCATTGTTGGCGCGCGAGCCGATGGCGCCCACGTAAAACGCAGGAGATTTCAATGCTTCCATCAGGGCCAGGTCGTCGAGCTTGGGGTCGTGCGTGAGGGCGACGACGGCGCTGCGGCTGTCGAGTTTTAATTCCAGCACCAGGTCGTCCGGCATGGCGTGCAGCAGGGGCACGCCCGGTACGTTCCAGCCGCCCCGGTATTCCTCGCGCGGGTCGCAGACGATGACGTGGTAATCCATGGCCGTGGCGATCTGCGCCACGAAGCGCGACAGCTGGCTGGCGCCGATGATCAGCAATCGCCAGCGCGGGCCGTGCTGCGTGGTGAGCACCGCGCCTTCCAGGGCCAGCACGGCGCCCGGCGTGGCGCGCTGCAGGGTGACGGCGCCGCTGTGCAGGTCGAGGCGGCGCTCGACGAGTTCATGCGCTTCCAGGCGTGCCAGCAGTTCGGCCACCTTGCTGTCCGCGTGCAGCGGCTCGATGGCCAGTTCGATGGTGCCGCCGCAGGGCAGGCCGAAGCGGTGCGCCTCGTCGGCGCTGATGCCGTAGCTGACGATTTCCGGCAAGGTGCGCACGATGCCGTGCACGCGCACGGTGTCGATCAAGTCATCCTCGATGCAGCCGCCGGAGACGGAGCCGACCACCGTGCCGTCGTCGCAGATGGCCAGGGTGGCGCCCACGGGACGGGGGCTGGAGCCCCAGGTCTTGATGACGGTGACGAGTTCGCAGCGGTGCCCGGCGGCGAGCCAGGCGGCGCTGGTTTTCAGAACTTCAAGGTCGATGCTGTCCATGAGGCGCGGAAGGAAAGCCGCAGGCAGGCGGCAAAGTATGGAATATTCTTCAATATTGTGGCTATACTACGCTCTCCAACAGCCTGCGGAGAGTTTTCATGTCGAACGACCAAAAGACGCAAGATGACGGCATCCCCAAGTTTGGCAAACTGCTCATCGCCCTGTTCCTGGCGGTGGTATTTTGCGGCGCTCTGACCTGGGTCATGGGCACCTACTTCCCGAACTTCCCCGGCGCCTGACCAAACCTGCTGCATCAGGCGCCTTTGGCGTTTAAGGCTTGAGCGGTTTCTTCGCCGCCTGCTTGGCGCGCACGTCAGTGACGGCGCGGTTGATCGCCGCCATGCGCGAGTTGGTGCCCGGGTGCAGGGCCGTGTAGCCGTTGGCGACCGTGGCCGGCACTTGCGTGGCCAGGCGCTGCCAGAAGCGGGCCGCGTTGTCGACATTGTAGCCGGCGCGCGCCAGCAGATAGATGGCCAGGGTGTCGGCTTGCACGTCGAGTTCCTGCGGCATGGCCTTGATGCCGGCGGCGCCCGTCAGCATCGATACGTCGGGCTGCACGGCCCCCAGGCTGTCGATGATGCTGCCGGCCGTGCCTGCCGTGCGCTGGCTGCGCGCGTGGTCGAGGATGTTGTGCGCCATTTCGCGGGCGATGACGAAGGCGATGCCTTCATCGTTTTGCGCCGCATTGACCATGCCGCGCGTGAGCATGATGCGCGAACCGTCCGAATACGCGTTGATATTGTCCGCATTGCCCAGGGCGACGCGGAAGGCGCAGGCGCGCGTGACGGGAATTTTGAGGTCTTGCTGCTGGCCGTCGCGGGCGATGGTCATGTTCAGGCTCGCGCTTTTCGAGGCCAGCGGGCCGACGATGGCGCCGAACGGGCCTTCCGCTTTCGGGCCGGCCGGCAGCGGCTTGCCTTCGGCGGCCAGCAAGCCGTCGCCCTTGCGCAAGCCGGCGCGCGCGGCGCCACTGCCCGGCAAGACGCTGGACACCTGCATCTGCTCGCCGTAGCCGAGTGCCGCCTGCGCCGCGTCGGCATAGATGCCGGGGTAGGAATACTTGTTCTGCGCCGTGAAGCCCAGCAGGTTGCGCGCATACGTCTTGCACAGGTCCGCATTATTGATCAGCAGGGGCGCCGACACTTTCGACAGACGGTCCTGCAGCGCCACCATCTTCACCAGTTCTTCCTGCGCCGCCCGTTGCTGCGCCGTCGGCGCGGACGCATCGGGCGCCGGCACGACGTTGAACGGGCCGCTGACATTCGTCGCCGGCGTGGTGCAGCCGGCCAGAATGGCCGCGCCGGCCAACAGGAGGGGAGTGGCCAATCGGCGCAGCGAGGTTGGGGCTGGGGTCAGATGGCGGAAACCTGGCATAAGTGTCAATCCTTAATGTTTGCCGGTGCTGCCAAAGCCGCCAACACCGCGTTCGCTGTCGCCGAATTCCTCGACGACGTTAAAGCCCACTTGCAGCACCGGCACGATAATCAGTTGCGCCAGGCGTTCCATGGGATTGAGCGTGAAAGCGCTCTGGCCCCGGTTCCAGGTCGATACCATCAGCTGGCCCTGGTAATCGGAGTCGATCAAGCCTACCAGATTCCCCAATACGATGCCGTTTTTGTGGCCCATGCCGCTGCGTGGCAAAATCATGGCCGCATACGACGGGTCGCCGATGTGGATGGCCAGGCCGGTCGGAATGAGCACCGTCTGACCCGCTTCGATGGTGATGGATTCGGCTATGCAGGCGCGCAGGTCGAGTCCCGCGCTGCCCGGGGTGGCGTAGGCCGGCAGCAGTTCTTGCATGCGGGCGTCGAGGATCTTGATGTCGATATTTTTCATGAATCTAAATGAGCTAAAGCGTATAAAAAAGATTATTTGAGCAGCGAATTCCTGGCGATCCGCTTCGAGATTTCCGAAATCAGCTGGCGCGCCAGGTTCAGTTTCGGGGCGCGCGGCAGCACGGTATGGCCTTCCTCGTCGAACAGGATGATGGTGTTGTCGTCCTGGCCAAACGTGTTCTGGCCGATATTGCCGACCAGCAGGGGAATGCCTTTTTTCTCGCGCTTGACCGAGCCGAATTCCACGAGGTTTTCCGATTCGGCGGCAAAGCCCACGCAGTACGGATAGCCGGCCAGGTTGGTGCGCGCCGCCACGGTGGCGAGGATGTCGGGATTTTGCACGAACTGCAGTTCGGGCACGGAGCCGTCGGCCTGCTTTTTCATCTTCTGGTCGCTGGCGTTGGCCACGCGCCAGTCTGCCACGGCGGCCACGGCGACGAAGACATGCTGGCCGTCGACGTGGGCCAGTACCGCATCATGCATCTGCTGCGCGCTTTGCACGTCGATGCGGCGCACGCCGAACGGCGCGTCCAGGGCCGTCGGGCCGGAAATGAGCAGCACCTCGGCGCCCGCTTCGCGCGCCGCGCGCGCCACCGCATAGCCCATCTTGCCCGAGGACAGATTGGTGATGCCGCGCACGGGGTCGATGGCCTCGAAAGTGGGGCCGGCCGTGACCAGCACGCGTTTGCCCGCCAGGACTTTCGGCTGGAAGGCGGCGATCAGCTCCGTCAAGAGCTGTTCCGGCTCCAGCATGCGGCCCAGGCCAGTTTCGCCGCAGGCCTGTTCGCCGGCGGCCGGGCCGAACAGGGTGATGCCGTCGTCGCGCAGCTGCTGCACATTGCGCTGCGTGGCGGGGTTCTGCCACATTTCCACGTTCATGGCCGGCGCCACGAGCAAGGGCAGGTGGGAGGGACGGGCCAGGCACAGGGTCGACAGCAGGTCGTCGCACACGCCATGGGCGAGTTTACGCAGAAAATCGGCCGAGCACGGCGCGATCAGGATGGCGTCCGCGTGGCGCGTCAAATCGATATGCGCCATGTTGTTGTCTATGCGCGCATCCCACTGGCTCGTGTGCACGGGGTGGCCGGACAGCGCCTGCATGGTCACGGCCGTGATGAAGTGGCTGGCGGCATCCGTCATGACCACCTGCACCGAGGCGCCGGCCTTCGTCAGCGCGCGGCACAGTTCCGCCGCCTTGTAGCAGGCGACGCCGCCCGAAAGTCCCAGGACGATTTTTTTGCCGGACAATTCCATGCCGTTCTCCCGCGTGTTTATTTGTTTACCCGGCGCAGTTCATCGATGATGAACAGGGCCGCGCCGATGCAGATGGCGCTGTCGGCGATATTGAAAGCGGGGAAATGGCCCCAGCTTTTCCAGTGGAAGTCGAGGAAATCGACCACGTGACCGTACACCAGGCGGTCGATGGCGTTGCCCAGCGCGCCGCCGAGGATCAGCGCCAGGGCCCAGCAGAACATGCGCTGGCCGGCGTGCTTTTTCAGCAGATAGATGATGTAGATGGCGGCCGCCAGGGCGATGCCGGTGAAGAAATAGCGCTGCCAGCCGCCCTGGTCGGACAGGAAGCTGAACGCGGCGCCCTTGTTATACGCGAGCACCAGGTTGAAATACGAGGTGATGACCATCTCTTGCGCGTAGCGGAAGGTCTTCAGGATCGTGATCTTGGTGATCTGGTCGAACAGGATGACGATGGCGGCGATGCCCAGCCAGGGCACGAGCGACGCCGAGGAGGACGATTTCGATGAAAAACGGTTTTTAGTGGCCATATTTTTCCAGGGAAGATAAAGCCGCCGCCTGGCAGCAGGCGGCGGTTGGAAGTGGGACGCAGGCAGCGCCCCGGGATGACAGTCTATGCGAAACGGCGCGATTCGCCTTTTCCAAACAGGTTGCTGACGCAGCGGCCGCACAGGGTAGCATGCGCGGCGTCCGTGCCCACGTCCGCGCGGTAGTGCCAGCAGCGCTCGCACTTCGGCGCCGTCGACGCGGCCACGACCACTTCCTCGGCCGCTTCGTCTGCCACTTCGGCCACGGTTGCCTGCGAGGTGATGAAGACGAATTTCAAGTCGTCGCCCAGGGTGGTCAACAGCTTGTACTTCATCGGCGCGGCCTTGATCGTCAGTTCCGCCTGCAGCGAGGAACCGATGGCGCCCGAGGTGCGCAAGTCTTCCAGCTGTTTGGTGACGTCCGTGCGCACGGCGCGCAGGGCCGTGTATTTCTCCAGCAGGGCGGCCGCGTCCGACACTTCCGGCAGCTGCCACCAGGTTTGCGTGAAGATGGTTTCATCGCTGGCGGCATAAGCATCCGCGCCGGCGAAGACTGCCCATGCTTCTTCGGCCGTGAACGACAGGGCCGGGGCCATCAGGCGCAGCAGGCTTTGCGTGATGTGCCACAGGGCCGTCTGCGCCGAACGGCGCGCGTGCGACGTCAGGCCCGAGGTGTACAGACGGTCCTTCAGGATGTCCAGGTAGAAGCCGCCCAGGTCTTCCGAGCAGTACGTCTGCAGTTTCGACACGACGGGGTGGAACTCGTAGCGCGCGTAGTTGTTCTCGATCTGCTGCTGCAGCGATGCCATGTTGGCCAGCGCATAGCGGTCGATTTCGAACATCTCCGCCACCGGCACGGCGTCCGTGGCCGGATTGAAGTCCGAGGTGTTCGCCAGCAGGAAGCGCAGGGTGTTGCGGATGCGGCGGTACGATTCCGTCACGCGCTTGAGGATTTCATCGGAGATCGACAGCTCGCCCGTGTAGTCGGTCGAAGCGATCCACAGGCGCAGGATGTCCGCGCCCAGGGTGTCCGAAATCTTTTGCGGCGCCAGCGTGTTGCCCAGCGACTTGGACATCTTCTTGCCTTCGCCGTCGACCGTGAAGCCGTGCGTCAGCAGCGCCTTGTACGGCGGGCGGCCATTGAGCATCGACGACACGAGCAGCGACGAGTGGAACCAGCCGCGATGCTGGTCCGAGCCTTCCAGGTACAGGTCTGCCGGGAATTGCAGCTGCGTCGAGTGCGAACCGTGGCCTTGCGGGCCGCCCAGCACCGTCTGGTGCGTGGCGCCGGAATCGAACCATACGTCCAGGGTATCCTTGTTCTTGGCGTAGATGGCCGCTTCGTCGCCGATCAGGTCTTTCAGGTCCAGCGCCTGCCATGCCTCGATGCCGTCTTTTTCGATCAGCTTGGCCACTTGCTCCAGCAGTTCCGGCGTGCGCGGATGCAGGTCGCCCGTTTCCTTGTGCACGATGAAGGCCATCGGCACGCCCCACTGGCGCTGGCGCGACAGGGTCCAGTCGGGACGGTTGGCGATCATGCCGTGCAGGCGCGCCTGGCCCCAGTCCGGGAAGAACTCGGTGTCGGCGATGCCTTTCAAGGCCGTTTCGCGCAGGGTCGCGCCGCCGTCTTTCGGCGTCACGTCCATGCCGGCGAACCACTGCGAGGTGGCGCGGTAGATCACAGGCTTTTTGTGACGCCAGCAATGCATGTAGCTGTGGTCGAACATCTTGACTTCGAACAGGGCGCCCGCTTCTTTCAGGGCGGCGCAGATCGGCTTGGAAGCGTCCCAGATGCTCATGCCGCCGAACAGGGGCAGCGTCGAAACGTAATTGCCGTCGCCCATGACGGGCTTGATGATGTCGTCGTCCTTCATGCCGTGCGCCTTGCACGAGATAAAGTCGTCCACGCCATACGCGGGCGCCGAGTGCACCACGCCCGTGCCGCTTTCGGCGGTCACGTAATCGGCCAGGTACATCGGCGACAGGCGGTCGTAGAAAGCGTGCGACGCGTGCAGCGGATGGCGGAAGCTGATGCCTTCCAGCGCGGCGCCGTCGCAGGTGGCGATCGTCGTGCCTTCGAGCTTGAAGCGCGCCAGGCTCGATTCGACCAGGTCTTGCGCCAGGATCAGCAGCAAGGGCTTGCCGTCGCGCGAGGTTTCGACCAGTGCGTATGTCAATTCAGGATGGACGTTCAGTGCCTGGTTCGACGGGATGGTCCACGGGGTCGTCGTCCAGATGACGACGAAGCCGTTTTCGGTCGGCAGTGTCGGCAGATTGAAAGCCTTGGCCAGCTTGTCGAATTGGGCGAACTTGAAGCCGACATCGATGGCCGGGTCGCGTTTGTTTTCGTATTCGATTTCAGCTTCCGCCAGCGCCGACTGGCAGTCAAAACACCAGTTGACCGGTTTCAGGCCGCGGTAGACATAGCCTTTTTCCAGCAGCTTGCCCAGCGCGCGCAATTCGTCGGCTTCATTGCCGTGCGCCATGGTCAGGTAGGGGTTGTCCCACTCGCCCAGCACGCCCAGGCGAATAAAATCCTTCTTCTGGCGCTCGACCTGCACGTTGGCGTAGGCGCGTGCCTTTTCCAGCACTTCAGCCGTCGGCAGGTTCTTGCCGTGCAATTTTTCGATCTGGATCTCGATCGGCATGCCGTGGCAATCCCAGCCCGGTACGTATGGCGCGTCGAAGCCGGCCAGCGAGCGCGATTTGACGACCATGTCTTTCAGGATCTTGTTGACGGCGTGGCCCAGGTGGATGTCGCCATTCGCGTACGGCGGGCCGTCATGCAGGATGAATTTCGGACGGCCGGCGGCAGCCTTGCGCACGCGCTCATAAATTTTCTTGTCTTGCCATTGCTGCACCCATTGCGGCTCGCGCTTGGCCATGTCGCCGCGCATCGGGAATGGGGTTTCCGTCATGTTGACCGGGTATTTGCTTTCAGGCTTCTTGTTCTGCTTGGGCGTGGCTGGCTTGTTTTGATCGGACATAATCTTCTTTAATGATATTGAATGGTTTGCGGCGGCAGGTGCCGCCAGGCGGCGGAGTTGGCCGGCGTCAAATTCGGTCGGTGGCGGTAATGGCGCCGCTGCGCTGTTCAAAATAGGCGCGCGCCTGGTTCGAGTCGCGCTCAATGGCGGCCGTCAGGGTGGGCAAGTCGTCATACTTTTCTTCGTCGCGCAGCTTTTCCAGGAATTCCACGCGGACCAGCTTGCCGTAGCAGGACTGGGCGAAATCGAACAGATGCACTTCCAGCAAGACGCGGCCGCTGTCGTCGACGGTGGGACGCACGCCCAGGCTGGCCACGGCCGGCAGCGGTACTGGTCCCAGGCCGTGCACCTGCACGATGAAGATGCCGGACAGGGCGGGGCGGTGCGCCACGCGCAGGTTCAGGGTGGGGAAACCGAGTGTGCGGCCCAGCTTCTGGCCGTGGATCACGTGGCCGGATATGGCGTACGGATGGCCCAGCAGCTGCGTGGCCAGCGGGAAATCGCCGGCGGCCAGGGCCAGGCGCACGGCCGACGAGGAGATGCGCGTGCTGCCGTTCATCACCGTCGGCAAAGTTTCTACGTGGAAACCGTATTCGCGGCCCGCTTCCTGCAGCATGGCGACGTCGCCGGCGCGCCGGGCGCCATAGCAGAAGTCGTCGCCGACCATCAGCCATTTCACGTGCAAGCCGTCAACGAGGACTTTTTCCGTGAATTCCTGCGGCGTCAAGGCGGCGAACTGGGCGCTGAAGTGCTCGACGACCACGCGGTCGATGCCGGCGTCATCCAGCGACTGCAGCTTGTCGCGCAGGTTGGCGATGCGCTGCGGCGCCTTCGACAGGTCGCCCGCGCGCTGCGCGAAGAATTCGCGCGGGTGCGGTTCGAACGTCATCACGGCCGCTTCGATGCCGAGTTCAGTGGCAGCTTCGCGCACGCGCGCCAGCAAGGCCTGATGGCCGATGTGGACACCGTCAAAATTGCCGATGGTCAGAGCGCAAGGCGCTCGTGCCTGGGCATTGGGAAGTCCGCGGAATACCTTCATAGGAATCTGATGAAAAACTGTGCCAAAAGGGGGATTATACGGACTGTTTCAGGGATGCACACCCGGCAGGGCAGCCGCAGGGGTAATTTCCCTGCTGAAATGATAAAAAGCGTTGCCGGCAAGGGTGCCGGCAACGCTTTTGGTGGAGGGCACTCGACTAGCTGCCCGACAATATCCTGGGGATATTATCTTATTTATTCATCAATGCCCAGTAGCGGGCCAGGTCAGCCGCGCCATCCGTGCCCTTGACGGCTTTGAGTGCCGTCGATGCGTTGGCTTTCTTGCCGGCGTGGATGTAGGCGATGCCCAGGTGCAGCTTGGCTTCTTCCGGATACTTGGCGGTGCCCAGTTTCACGGCGTCATTCATCAAGCCCAGGCCTTTTTCTGCCTGGCCATCGTAGACCAGGGCGAAGCCCAGCTTGCTCAAGCTGTCGGCGTCCTTGTTCTTGACGTATTCCGCTTCCGACTTGGCTGCGTTGGCCTTCAGGTCAGCCTGGGTCTTCAGGGCCAGGTCTTTCAGGCGCTGGTGACGGGCGGCATCGGCGCCGGTGCCCAGCACGCCTTTTTTGTAGCCCTGTTCGATGATGCTCAGCGCTTCGCCAGGATTGCCTGCTTGCAAGGCCAACTGGCTGATTTCCATGTATTCGGACGGCTTGGTGAACAGGCCGTTGGCCAGGCGCAGACGCTGGACGTCCAGGCCCAGGCGTTGCGAGAAGCCAGGCTTGCCGGAAACGCGGTTCAGCAGGTCGGCCCAGTAGCTGGTCTTCGGATAGCTGCCGGCCAGTTTTTCCAGGGTGGCCACGTAGCCGGCCTTGTCGTTCTGCTTCAACTGGATGTTGGCCAGCATTTGCAGGCTCGATTCCGAGTTGCCGCCGCGCGCTTGCAGCTCTTTCGCCGCTTCGGCGTAGTTGCCGCTGACGTAGTAGGTCTGGATCAGCAGTTCGCGCATCTGTGGATCTTCGCGGTCTTTCAGCGAACGTTTGATCCAGGTGATGGTGTTCGGCCAGTCCTTGGCGCGGTAGTACATGCCTGCCAGCGCTTGCGTGAATTTGGGGGCTTCGGCGGCGCTCAGGCGGCCGGAATTGATGACGGCTTCGAAAGCCTTGATGGCGGTGCCGTTGTCGCCGGCGGCGGCAGCGGCCGAGGCGCGCACGCGCTCGATCTGGTAGCTTTCAAAGGCGGTCTTGCCGCCGACGCTGTCAGCTTCGCGCAGCTTGGCCAGCGCTTCCTTGTTTTTGCCGCTGCTAGCGAGTTTTTGCGCTTCTTGCAGTGGCTTGCCCACTTCGGCACGCACGGTGTCCGCGGCGTATGCCAGCGAGCCCAGGCCGATTACGGGAGTTGCTGCGGTAAAACCGATAGCGGCCATGACGAGGCCGAGATGAGCGAGACGAAACTTGGACATAAGAAAGTCTTTCAGTAAAAAGCGAATAGGCAGGAAGTCCTGCCTATTCGGATGTAAAGAGAACCTGATTGCTGCAGCTTACTGGAATTGCTCGTTGCCGACCAGACCGATTTTGGTCACGCCCAGACGCTGCGCCGACGCCATCACACCGGCGACGACTTTGTATTCCACCAGCTTGTTCGGACGCAGATGCACTTCCGGCTGGTCTGCTTGCGCAGCAACGTTGCTCAGCTTGGCTTCCAGCGAAGCGCGGTCAGGAACGACCTGATTGTCCCACAAGATCGTACCGTCAAAATCGACATCGATCGTGACGACCACTGGTTCGGTTGTCGGTGGCGGCGGGGTGCCGACCGGCATGTTCAAGTTCACCGAGTGGTTTTGCTTAGGAATCGTGATGATCAACATGATAATCAGCACCAGCATCACGTCGATGAGGGGCGTCATGTTCAGTTCCATCATTGGTTCCGGATCCGCGCCTGGAGCGCTTCCCGAACCGACATTCATACTCATAGTGTTTCCTTTAAGAAGTCCAACGAAGCACCGGGCGAAACTGCCGCCCGGTCAGCTTCCGGCAGTGGCGTCCCCGTGTTGCCGGGACGCCGCTGCCAGTCGCTATCAGCCCTTGTCAGGTGGTTCGGTGATGAAGCCGACCTTCTGGATCCCGGCACGTTGGGTCGTGTAAATAACCCGGCCGATCGATTCGTAGCGTGTTTCTTGGTCGCCACGAACGTGTACTTCCGGCTGCGGTACTTTCACTGCTTCAACTTTCAGATAATCGAACAGTTCGCTCGTATCTTTCAGTTTCTTCTGGCCCAGATAAATCTCGCCATCCTTGTTGACAACGATGTTGACGTTTTCTGGCTTGCTTTGAAGGGCTTGGTTGGCCTCGATCGGCAGATCGATTTTCTGCAATTTGAGGACAACCGGACTGGTGATCAAGAAAATGATCAGCAAAACCAACATGATGTCGACGAGCGGCGTCGTGTTGATTTCTGACATTACTTGATCTTCATCTCCGCTGTCGGAGCCGACGGACATCGACATGATTCTTATCCGATCTTTTTAGCGCCGGCAGCACGGCCAGCTTCGCTGGTCGACATTGCGCCGGAGATCAGTACCGAGTGAACGTCGGCGCTGAACGAGCGTACGTCTTCCATTGCGGTTTTGTTACGACGCACCAGCCAGTTGTAACCCAGAACGGCAGGAACGGCGACCAGCAGACCGAAAGCGGTCATGATCAGTGCTTCACCAACTGGACCTGCAACTTTATCGATCGACGCGTTACCGGTCATGCCGATGTTGGTCAGCGCGCCATAAATACCCCAAACGGTACCGAACAGACCGATAAACGGTGCGGTCGAACCAACGGTTGCCAGGAACGACAGGCCATCTTGCAGACGCGACTGGACTTTGTCCGAAGCGCGCTGGATCGACATCGTCACCCAGGTCGACAGGTCGATTTGTTCCAGCAGGGCGCCGTCATGGTGAGCCGTTGCCTTGGTGCCCGATTCAGCGATGAAGCGGAATGGCGAGCCTTCGGTCAGGGTTGCCGAACCAGCAGCGATCGAAGGGGCTTTCCAGAATTTGGCAGCGGTTTCTTTCGCTTGCTTGAAGATCTTCATTTGATCCATCAGCTTGGTGATGATGATGTACCAGCTGCCGATCGACATGATGGCCAGGATGATCAGGGTGGCGCGTGGCACGAAGCCGCCGTCCCACACTGCTTGCAGGCCGAACGGGTTGTGGACTTCTTCGGTTTTGGCTGGAGCTGCTGCGTCAGCGGCTGGAGCTGCTGCGTCTGCTGCTGGAGCGGCTGCGTCAGCAGCTGGTGCTGGTGCTGCTGCAGCGTCTGCCGCTGGAGCCGAAGCGGCAGCCGATGCTGGCGCGTCAGCGAATGCCGGAGCTGCTACCAGAGCGGTAGTAGCGGTAACGGACAACAGAACCGCGGCAAAAAATGCGGACAAACGGGTATTCTTAAACATGCTTCCTCCAAAATTAAAAATAACAGATCGCTGAACGTAATGACAACGAAATCATAGTGTGAGACAGGGGATAACTGCCTCGGGTTTTAATCCAGCGACCAAACGTATTGCATTTGCTGCCAGCCTTGTTCCGGCTTGCCGTCAACTGTTGCCGGCTTAAATGTACAGCGGCTAATACCTTGCACTGCGGCTTTGTCCAGGTCTCTGAAGCCGCTGGACTTCACGATCTTCGAATCAGCGACCTTGCCGTCTACACCGATCAGGAACGACAGTGTCACCACACCGGTTTCCTCATTGCGCTGCGACGACTTTGGATAAGCCGGCTTTTCGCAGACACTGAAGTCAACCACGGCCGGCGTACGCACCGATTTGGCTGGTCCAGGAGTTGGCGCAGGCTGTGCAGGCGGTGCTGGCGGTGCCAATACATTCGTGGCTGGCTTCACGGCAGTCGTATTTGCAATCACGTTCTGCTGTGGTGGCGGCTGCTGCACGTTCACCTCGACTGGCGGAATGAATGGCGGCGGTGGCGCTTTCATTTCTGGCGGCGGTGGTGGCGGTGGAAGATCCTTCGGTGGAGGCGGTTTGACTTCCTCGATAATCTTGGTTTCAACCGGTTCCATCATTTTGGTGACCAACCGCTTGCCCAAGCCCGTCACGATCCCGTAAGCCGCGAGAACGTGCAGCAGGACAACGATAGTGATGCCTGTGTAGTTCTTGGGACTTTTCTCGTTCGAAAAATTCATGCCTGCTTTCTCCAAATACCATCTCTTGTCTTGCAACTGAACCCCAAAATGACGACACAAAGCTCCAGCCGTATCCGGGACGTCGCCGAATTATACATACGAATTCTTTATTTTACACAGATTTTTAACGCCTAAAACCGGTTAAATTTTTGGCGCTTTTGCGCCCTGAAAACGTACTTGCTTATGTCATCTTTGCACGCTTTCGGACATAAAAAAAGGCGGTCTTATCGGTTTTTTACAGCCGTTTTGGGCTACCACTGCTAAGTTCTCCGATGTGCCCATCTGGCGGAATTATATTTCGTGATATTCAATATGGAAACCGCTAAATTTGGAGGAAAATCTTTCCTTTTGGAAATGTTTTAGCTCGGAACCAGACCACTTAGCGGCACGCGCGCACCAAACGGGTGCGGAAGGGACTTTATCCAGGTCAAAAAAGGCGGTCCCGGCAGCCCTTTTGACGCCGCCAGGCCATACGGAATTCCTATGTAGGCATAGGAAACGCTTATATTCTTGCCATTGATTATTATCAATAAATCATTTCATGGCCGGACGACAGGGTCGTCGCGCCGGTTGCGTTTTTCCCGCCGGCAATTCAAGGTGCCCAGGACGACGCCCTGCGGGTCGACCGTATCGAGGTGGACATCGAAGCCCCACAGCCGCGCCACGTGCTTGAGCACCTCGGCCGCCTGCTGGTTCAGCGGGCGGCGCTGGAACTGCGTGTGGCGCAAGGTCAATGCGCGGTCGTCGCGCGTATTGACGGACCAGACCTGGATGTTCGGCTCGCGGTTGCCCAGGTTGTACTGTTCGGCCAGCTGCTGGCGCACGTAGCGGTAGCCGGCATCGTCGTGGATGGCGGAAATGGCCAGCTTTTCATTCTTGTCGTCGTCGAGGACGGCAAAGAAATGGAATTCGCGGATCAGCCGCGGCGACAAATACTGGGCGATGAAGCTTTCATCCTTGAAATTGCGCATGGCAAAGTCCAGGCTCTTGCGCCAGTCGCTGCCGGCCATGTCGGGGAACCAGGCGCGGTCTTCGTCCGTCGGGTGCTCGCAGATGCGGCGGATGTCGCTCATCATGGCAAAACCCAGCGCATACGGGTTGATGCCGCTGTAGTACGGGCTGTCGATGGGCGGCTGGTAGACCACGTTGGTATGGCTTTTCAAAAATTCCATCATGAAGCCGTCGCCCACCACGCCTTCGTCGTAGAGCTGGTTCAATATCGTGTAATGCCAGAAGGTGGCCCAGCCTTCGTTCATGACCTGGGTTTGCCGCTGCGGATAGAAATACTGGGAAATCTTGCGCACGATGCGCACCATCTCGCGCTGCCACGGTTCCAGCAGCGGCGCGTACTTCTCGATAAAGTACAGCAGGTTTTCCTCGGGTTCGGGCGGAAAGCGGGGAGCGGCCTTGCGCTGGTCGTCCTCGTCGTCGTCCTCGTCGCGCCGGGGCAGGGTGCGCCACAGCTGGTTGATCTGCGACTGCACATAGGCTTCGCGCTCTTTCTGGCGCGCATATTCCTTCGCCATCGACAGTTTCGCCGGGCGCTTGTAGCGGTCCACGCCATAGTTCTGGATGGCGTGGCACGAGTCGAGCAGCAATTCCACGGCATCGACGCCATGGCGCTGCTCGCACTCGGCGATGTAATTCTTGGCAAACACCATATAGTCGATGATGGCATCCGCATCCGTCCATGCGCGGAACAGGTAATTGCCCTTGAAGAAGGAGTTATGGCCGTAGGCCGCATGCGCGATCACCAGCGACTGCATGGTCAGGCTGTTTTCCTCCATTAAATAGGCGATGCACGGGTTCGAGTTGATGACGATCTCGTAGGCCAGGCCCATCTGGCCCCGCTTGTAGCTTTTCTCGGTGGAAAGAAAATGCTTGCCGAACGACCAATGGTTGTAGGAGACGGGCATGCCGACCGAGGTGTAGGCATCCATCATCTGTTCGGCCGTAATGATTTCCAGCTGGTTCGGATAGGTGTCGAGGCCAAACTGTTTCGCCACGCGGCGGATTTCCTCGTGGATTTGCTCGATCAGCTCGAACGTCCATTCCGACTGCTCGGGCAGGGCGTTCGGGTGGCGCAGGCGCACGAACGGTTCGCCCGGAGTATTGCTGGCGCGGTCAAAGGCTGCACTCATCATTTCACCTGTTTCTTGAACAGTTCGCGGAAGACCGGGTAGATATCGGCCGGCGTGACGATCTTTTGCATGGCGAAATGGGCGTGATGGTCGAGCACGCCCGCATACTGCTCCCACAGGTTTTGCTGCGGGCCGTCGGTGATCTCGACATAGGTGTAGTACTGCACTTTGGGCATGATGGTATTGATCAGCAACTGGCGGCACAGCATGGAATCGTTGTCCCAATTGTCGCCATCGGACGCCTGCGCGACATAGCTGTTCCATTGCCCGGCGCCATAGCGTTCGTCGATGATGGTGTTGAGCAAGTGCAGCGCGGACGACACGACGGTGCCGCCGGACTCGCGCGAATTGAAGAATTCATGCTCGTCGACCTCCGCCGCCGCCGTATGGTGGCGGATGAAGACCACCTCGATCTTGTCGTAGACGCGCTTGAGGAACAGATATAACAGGATGAAGAAGCGCTTGGCCGTGTCCTTGCGCGATTCGTCCATGGAGCCGGAGACGTCCATGATGCAGAACATGACGGCTTGCGTCATCGGCTTGGGCACCTTGATGCGGTTGCTGTAGCGCAGGTCGAACGGGTCGATGAAGGGAATCGCCAGCAGGCGCGTGTGCAGGTGGTGGATCAGGCGGCGCAGTTCCGTGACGAGCGGGTCGCTGTCGGGCGCGCCTTCGTGCAGCAGGGCCGCCAGGTCTTCCTCGGCCTGCGCCAGCTGCTTGCGGGCGCCGCCGCCGACGGCGATGCGCCGGCCCAGCGCGCCGCGCAGCGAGCGCAGCACGTGGATGTTCGATGGCGTGCCCGACATATTGTAGCCGGCGCGCTGGTTCTTGAATTCCGTGGTGGCCGTCAGCTGGGTTTTCACCATGTGCGGCAATTCCAGGTCTTCGAAGAAATAATTCATGAATTCTTCGCGCGACAATTCGAAGATGAAATCGTCTTCCGTCGTCTCGTCGCTATTGCCCGCCTTGCCCCGCCCGCCGCCACCGCCGCCTTTCGGCCGGGCGATCTGGTCGCCTTTCAGGTATTCCTTGTTGCCGGGATTGACCACTTCCCATACGCCGCCATGCGCGTGGCCAAACGACGGTTCGCCCACGTCCTTGACGGGGATGCTGACCTTCTCGCCATTCTCGACGTCCGTGATCGAGCGCCCCTTGATGGCGCGCCCCACGGCATCCTTGATCTGGCCCTTGTAACGCCGCAGGAAACGCTCGCGGTTGACGGCGGATTTATTCTTGCTTTGCAAGCGCCTGTCGATAAGGTATGTCAAAGGGTGCCTCCTTGCCTCTCGTCTTGCGCGCCCCGCCGGTCGTCAGGCCGGAGCGCGCCTCCGCTGTCCGCGCTAGGATGACTTGCGTACTCGCAAGTACCATTCGCATAACAGGCGTACCTGCTTGGCCGTATAGCCTTTTTCCACCATGCGGGCCACGAAGTCGGCGTGCTTGTTGGCATCGTCGGCGCTGGCCTTGGCATTGAAGGAAATCACGGGCAGCAATTCCTCCGTATTCGAAAACATTTTCTTTTCGATCACCGTGCGGAACTTTTCATAACTGGTCCAGGCGGGATTCTTGCCGCCGTTCGAGGCCCGCGCACGCAGCCCGAAGTTGACGATTTCGTTGCGGAAATCCTTCGGATTGGAAATGCCCGCCGGCTTCTCGATCTTTTCCAGCTCATTGTTCAGCGATTCGCGATCAAAACTTTCGCCCGTGTCCGGATCGCGGTATTCCTGATCCTGTATCCAGAAATCGGCGAACGTCACGTAGCGGTCGAAAATATTCTGCCCGTATTCCGAATAGCTTTCCAGGTAAGCCGTCTGGATCTCCTTGCCGATGAATTCCACGTAGCGCTGCGCCAGGTGCTCTTTAATATAGGAGAAGTAGCGCTGCTCGAGTTCCGGCGCGAACTGCTCGCGCTCTACCTGCTGTTCCAGTACATATAATAAGTGCACGGGATTGGCGGCCACTTCGGAATTGTCAAAGTTGAACACTTTCGACAGGATCTTGAAGGCAAAGCGCGTCGACAGCCCGTTCATGCCCTCGTCCACGCCCGCGTAATCGACATATTCGTGCATGGACTTGGCTTTCGGGTCCGTATCCTTGAGGTTTTCGCCATCGTAGACGAGCATCTTCGAGAAAATGCTCGAGTTTTCCGGGTCTTTCAGGCGCGACAGGATGGCGAACTGCGCCATCATGCGCAGGGTGCCGGGCGCGCACGGGGCTTTCACCAGCGAGGAATTGGCCACCAGCTTGTCATAGATCTTGATTTCGTCGGACACGCGCAGGCAGTACGGCACCTTGACGATATAGATACGGTCAAGAAATGCCTCGTTGTTGCGGTTGTTCTTGAACGTCTTCCATTCCGACTCGTTCGAGTGCGCGAGGATGATGCCGTCGAACGGTATCGCGCCGAAGCCTTCCGTGCCCTTGTAGTTGCCTTCCTGCGTGGCCGTCAGCAGCGGATGCAGCACCTTGATCGGCGCCTTGAACATTTCCACGAATTCCATCAAGCCTTGGTTGGCCAGGCACAGGCCGCCCGAATAGCTGTAGGCGTCGGGGTCGTCCTGCGCATAGTCTTCCAGCTTGCGGATGTCGACCTTGCCCACCAGCGAGGAAATATCCTGGTTGTTTTCGTCGCCCGGCTCCGTTTTCGAGATGGCAATTTGCTTGAGCACGGACGGATAGCGCTTGACGACGCGGAACTGGTTGATATCGCCATTGTATTCATGCAGGCGTTTCACGGCCCACGGGCTGGGGATGTTGCGCAGGTAGCGGCGCGGGATGCCGTAATCCTCTTCGAGGATGGTGCCGTCCTCTTCCTCGTTGAACAGGCCCAGCGGCGATTCGTTGACGGGCGAGCCTTTCAGGCAATAGAAGGGCACGTGTTCCATCAGCGACTTGAGTTTTTCCGCGATCGACGACTTGCCGCCGCCGACGGGCCCCAGCAAGTACAGGATCTGCTTGCGTTCTTCCAGGCCTTGCGCCGCGTGGCGGAAATACGAGACGACTTGTTCGATGACTTCCTCGGTGCCGTAGAACTCGCGGAAGGCGGGGTAGATCTTGATCACCTTGTTGGCGAAGATGCGCGACAGGCGCGTGTCGTTGCGCGTGTCGACCAGCTGCGGCTCGCCGATGGCGGCCAGCATGCGTTCGGGCGCGCTGGCATACGTCAGCTTGTCCTTCTTGCACAGGGCCAGGTACTCGGTGAGCGACATTTCCTCTTCGCGGGTGCGCTCGTAGCGTGCTGCATAGTTATCAAAAATGGTCATGTCAATGTCCTTTAATGTAAACCTGAACTGCCAGTCACCATGGCCGCCCGCCTGGCACTCGCCTGGGCTTGCCGTCTGAACTTTTCCTGTACCTCGTACCGATTTTTATTGTTGTTTCAAGCCCGGCTGTCTTTGCGAGTCCGGATTGCCCGGACCAAAAAACTGGCGCTTGATGCCGTGCGCTGACGTGGCCAGCCGGCTTTTTTTCACTGTTGATAGCGCTTGTTGCACCTACCATTACCCCATGAAATTTATTATTGCTCTAAAGGATCAGGAAGTCAAAAGATATGTCAGCATATCCTTAATACTTGTTTGTAAATTGTTGATTTAATTGGATAAATCATCAAATTTTCCATCGATTTCAATGAACCTTTTTGTCCCTTTTAAATCATCATACGACAATTCGCCAGCGCGTGCCGGTGCATGCCGTGGCGCTGCCGTTGCCGGCGCCACGGCGGCCGGGCGCCGGTGAGGCCGGCCATCTTGCGCTAAGATGCCTGCATGTCTGATGGCCCTGCGCGCCGCGCGCGCGTGCCAGCATTTTTATCGTCACCCTATAAGGAACACCCATGATGAACCCCCAATTGCGCGCGATCATCCGCGGCATGCCGAAAGCCGAATTGCATATCCATATCGAAGGCTCGCTGGAGCCAGAACTGATTTTCGCACTGGCCGAGCGCAATGGCGTGCCGCTGGGCTATGAATCTGTGGAACACTTGCGCAGCGCCTATGCTTTTACGGATTTACAGTCTTTTCTCGACATTTATTACGCTGGCGCAAGCGTGCTCTTGAAAGAGCAGGATTTCTATGATATGACGCAAGCCTACCTGCGCCGCGCCGAAGCCGATAACGTCTTGCACACGGAAATCTTCTTCGACCCGCAGACGCACACGGCGCGCGGCGTGCCGATGGCCGACGTGATCAACGGCATCCACCGCGCCTGCCAGGATAGCCCCGTCAGCGCGGCCCTGATCCTGTGCTTCCTGCGCCACCTGAGCGAGGCAGAGGCGTTCGAGACCCTGGAAGACGCGCTGCCGCACCGCGACAAGTTCATCGGCATCGGCCTCGACTCGTCGGAAGTGGGCAATCCGCCCGAGAAATTCTCGCGCGTGTTTGCCCGTTGCCGCGAGCTGGGCCTGCACCTGGTGGCCCACGCGGGCGAAGAAGGCCCGCCGGCCTATATCCGCACCGCGCTTGACGACTTGAAAGTCGAACGCATCGACCATGGCGTGCGCTGCCTGGAAGACGCGGAACTGACGGCCCGCCTGGCGCGCGAACAGATCGCGCTCACCGTCTGCCCCCTGTCGAACACCAAGCTGCGCGTGTTCGACCAGATGCATGACCATAACCTGGTGCAACTGCTCGACGCCGGTCTGCTGGTGACGGTGAACTCGGACGATCCCGCGTATTTCGGCGGCTACATGAATGACAATTTCGACGCCATCTTCGATGCCTTGCCGCTGGGCCTGTCCCACGCGCAACGCTTGGCGCGCAACGGTTTCATCGCCGCCTTCCTGCCGCAGGCGCAAAAAGACGCGTTTCTTGCCACCGTCGATGCGTATTTCGCGCAGCACGCGGCCGCTCACGGCATCGCGCAATAACGCATCACAACCAACTCGCATAAAGACCCGCCGCCCATGTTCCGCCTCTCCCTGAAAATGACCGGCCGCGACTGGCGCGCCGGGCAACTGCGTTTCCTGCTCGTCGCGCTGATCGTCGCCGTGGCGGCCTTGTCGGCCGTCGGCTTCTTCGTCGACCGCCTGCGCGCGGGCCTGAACCGCGACGCGCACCAGCTGCTGGGGGCCGACCTCGTCATCAGCGCCGACCAGCCCGTCAATGCGGCCTGGCGCGCCGAAGCGCAGAAGCGCGGTTTTATCCTGGCCGACACGGTGACGTTTCCCAGCATGGCGCAGGCGGGCGAGGGCGAGCGATCGCTGTCGCAACTGGCGTCCATCAAGGCCGTCTCGCCCGGCTACCCGCAGCGGGGCAAGCTGAAAATCACGACCAAACCGAGCGAAGCACAGGATGCCGTCGGGCGGCCCACGGATCAGGTGCCTGCGCCCGGCACCGTGTGGGTCGATGCGGCTATCCTGTCCAGTCTGAACGCGAAGCTGGGCGACACCCTGACCCTGGGCGACAAGGCCTTTACCGTCACGCAATTGATCGCCAGCGAACCGGACCGCGGCGCATCGTTCCTCAACTTCGCTCCCCGCGTGATGCTGCCCTTGAGCGACCTGGCCGCCACGGCGCTGGTGCAGAACGGCTCGCGCGTGTCGTACAGGCTGCTGCTGTCGGCGCCGCCCGCCAAGGCGGCCGAGCTTGCGCAATATCAAACCTCGCTGGAAAGCCAGATCAAGGCGCAGTCCATCAAAGGCGTGCGCATCGAATCGCTGGAATCGGGCAGCCCGCAGATGCAATCGACCCTGGACCGCGCCGACCGTTTTCTGTCGCTCGTCGGCCTGCTGTCGGCCATGCTGGCGGCCGTCGCCGTGGCCATGGCGGCGCGCCGCTTCATGCTGCGGCACCTCGACGCCTGCGCCATGCTGCGCTGCCTGGGCTTGACGCAAAACCAGGTCACGGCCATGTACGTGATCGAATTTTTATTGGTGGGCCTGGTGGGCAGCGTGATCGGCGTGCTGGTGGGCTTCGGCGGCCACCTGGTGCTGCTGGAGTTGCTGGGCAAGCTCGTGCAGAGCGACTTGCCGCCCGTCTCCCTGCTGCCCGCGCTGCAGGGCGTGGCCACCGGCATGCTGCTGTTGCTGGGCTTTGCCCTGCCGCCGATTTTGCAGTTGCGCAATGTCCCGCACAACCGCGTGATCCGCCGCGAGCAGGAGCCGCCGCAGGCGCTGGCCCTGGCCACCTACGGCCTCGGCATCGCCGCCTTCGTCGTGCTGCTGTTGTGGCAGGCGGGCGACGTGAAACTGGCCTTGCTGACGGCGGCCGGCTTCCTCGGCGGCTTCGCGCTGTTCGGCCTGGCCGGCTGGCTGGGCATCAAGTCGCTGAAAAGCCTGCGCGGCGCCTTCAGGCATCAGGGCTGGCGCTTTGCCGTCACGTCATTGCAGCGCCGCCCGGGCGCCACCGTCATTCAGGTGGTGTCGCTGGCCCTGGGCCTGATGGCCTTGCTGCTGCTGACCGTGGTGCGCGGCGACTTGATGGTGGCCTGGCGCAACGCCACGCCGCCCGATGCGCCGAACCGCTTCATGATCAATATCCTGCCCGAGCAGAAAGACCCGATCGCCGCGCGCCTGGCGCAGGCGGGCGTGGCTAATGCGCCTTTGTATCCGATGATACGCGGGCGCCTGGTGGCCGTGAACGGCAACGCCATCACGGAAAGCACGTACGAGGATGACCGCGCCAAGGGCCTGGCCGACCGCGAATTCAATCTGTCGACGATGGCCACGATGCAGGAAGAAAACAAGCTCGTGGCCGGCAAGTGGTTCAGCGACAAGCCCGGCGCGCCGGCGGAGGCGTCGGTGGAAGAGGGCATCGCCAAGACATTGAAGCTGAAGCTGGGCGACAAGTTGCGCTTCGACATTGCCGGTCAGAGCGTCGAAGCGGCCATTACCAGCTTGCGCAAGCTGGAATGGGGCTCGATGCGCGTCAATTTCTTTGTCATCATCAATCCGGCCGCCATGGCGGACACGCCGCAGACGTGGATCACGGCCTTCCACCTGCCGCCGGCGCAGGCGGACCTGGGCAACGCCCTGCTGCGCGACTATCCGAATTTGACGGTGGTCGACGTGGGCGGCGTGCTGAAACAAATCCAGGGCGTGCTGGACCAGGTGGTGACGGCCGTCGAATTCCTGTTTGCCTTCACTTTGTCCTCGGGCTTGCTGGTGCTGTATGCGGCCCTGATGGGCTCGCAGGACGAGCGCACGCGCGAAGCGGGCCTGCTGCGCGCCCTGGGCGCCACGCGGCGCCAGCTGGCGCAGGCGCAGCTGATCGAGTTTTCCCTCGTCGGCGCGCTGGCCGGCCTGCTGGCCGCATCGGGCGCGGCGGCCATGGGCTGGGCGCTGGCGACGTACCAGTTCAAGTTCGCCTGGAGCTTCGCGCCGGGCGTGTGGGCCTTTGGCCTGCTGGCCGGCGCCCTGTGCGCGATCGCCGGCGGCTGGCTGGGTTTGCGCAATGTCTTGAAACATCCGCCGCTGCAGACCTTAAGGGAAGGCTAAACAATGACGCCGTCGCCCGCGCCTGCGCGCAGAAATTGCGCGTAGGACATCACCGGCTGCCCCAGCTGGTGCGCCGGCACGTCGAACAGGGCCCAGAAATACGTCACGCCGCCCAGGCAGATGGTGGGCGCGGCGCAGTAGCGAAACCAGTTCTCGCCTATCTGCGCCGCGTACATGCCGTCGCTGTTGGCGTCGGAAAAGTAGGGAATCACGCGCATTTCCAGCAGGGCCTGCAGCAATGAATCGGGCGCGTCGCTGTCGCGCGCCATTTCATACTGCGTGTGCAGGCTGCGTTCCGTCTCGATGATCATCAGCTTGGCGTGGCCGTCGCGCGTGAAGAACAGGATGCCGCTGGGATTGGGGAAAATATAAAACTCGACGAAGCCGTGGCGCTGGCACAGCTCGTGCACGACGGCGGCCAGCGCCTCATCTTGCAGGAAACTGTAGTCGTGCAGCATCAGCAGATCGCGCACGGTTTCCGATTGCTGCAGGAAGAATTCGCGCTGCAGGGCAACGATTTCCTGTTCCAGAATGTCGAGCGCATCGTCGTCGCTCTTCTTGATGTAGCGGTCGATCAAGCCCCGGTTGAAGGCCGTCACGGCCACCTTTTCATCGGCCGCGCCCGTAAATAGAATCTTCTTGCACGGCAAGTCGCGCACGGCCTGGCAGAATTCCAGGCCATTCATCTGCGGCATCGAATAATCGACCACCAGCACGGACGGCACGGCAAAGCGCTGCGCCTGGCCGCTGATGCGCCAGATGCGTTCGATGTCGAGCGCCACGTTGCACTGGTCGGGCGGCAGGTTTTGCGTGTCGAAATTGACGTGCAGCGGCGTCTCGCCCGGCTGCGTACTCTGGCGCAGCCAGTGCAGCGCGCTGCTCGTGTCGTGGAAAGTCTTGCGCGCCAGGCTGGGATCGAGCTGGAACGCCAGGCTTTTCAGGAAGGAATCGCTGTCGTCGATCAATACGGTCAGGGTTGGATGGGTGTAGACGGGCAGTTGCATGCGTCACCTCGCGCGGTGGATGGATGGAAAACGGTTGTGCGTGGGCACGGGCAGGGGCTGGGGAAATTCCAGCACGAAGATGGCGTAGGCACCTTCGCGCGCGACGCAGCGAATGCGCGCCTGCCAGGCTTGCATGATTTGCCGGCACAGGGCCAGGCCGATGCCGCTGCCGTTATGCGAGGGATAAGAATAGAAGCGGTCGAAGATCAGCGGCAAGCGGCTGGCCGCGATGCCGCAGCCCGTATCGATGAACAGCAGGCGCGGCACGGGATGGGCGCCATCGATGATGATGCGTACTCTTCCCTTGCCTGCGCGGTGGATGCTTTTCAAGGCATTGCGCAGCAGATTCAGCAGGATCACCACGCACAGCTCGGACTGGCCGGGAAACGTGAAATCGGCGCGCACGTCGACCTTGACGATGTCGCGCTGGGCCGTGCTGGTAAATGGGTAGCGGCGCAGCACGGCCGTCACGCTGTCCTGCATGGCCACCGCCTCGTTCGCTTCGAGCTTGCGGTTGACGGCGCTGGCGCTGAGCAGGAACAGATCGATCATGTGGTGCATATGGCGCACTTCGAACTGGATGCGCGCCAGCGCTTCCCGGCTGGCCTCGTCCGGCGGCTGCCCTTGCAGGTTTTGCCGCAGCCCGCGCTGCAGCCCGCGCACGTTTGCCTCGACGCTGACGAGAGGCGTGCGCAATTCGTGCGCCACGCTGCCCAGGCCGGCCGCCAGCCCGGCCAGTTTCTCCTGCGCGCCCACGTTGCGGCCCACCTTGACGACGGACAGCACGGCAATCGTGAACCAGTGCACGGGCAATTGCTGCAAGACGTCGCGGCTGAGCAGGAAGGCGGGATCGCCGGCCACGGCAAACGCCAGGCAAGCCAGCAGGGTGCCGCTCAGGTAGGCCAGCACGGCGATGCGCGTATCGAAGTGAAACAGCACGACCAGCGCCACCAGCAGCGAATGCGCCCACATGCTCGAGGCGTGGTTCATCAGGAACATATATGTAAAGAAAAACGGCAGTTCGAAGGTCAGCCCCAGGAACAGGTAGACGCTGAACCAGGTATTGCTGAAGCGGCCGGGCCACAGCGCGGGCAGGAACAGCAGGGCGGAGATGGTGCGCAGCAGCGGCGATTCGTATTCTTGCGGAAAGAAATAATGCCACAGCGCGTAGTACATGGGCATGCCCAGCGCACCGATGAGCGCCAGGGTGCGCACCTGAGCGCGCCGCACCGGCGTGTGTTCGATGGCGTCGTGGAAATGCAGGAAAGGCTGGAGCAGCTTGCCTTGCCACCGTTTTCCGGAAGGGGACTGCGCATGCATCATGATCAGAGGGGCGTGTTCGTTGAGGCGTGTCAATGCAACATGATCGGCGGGTTCCCTCTGTATCAGCACAATATCGGCACAACTGTTGAGCTGTATCAAACGCTTGCCGGATGACTCGCGCATGTTGGATGCGGTAGTTCCCACCGCAACCAATCAGGAGTTCCTATGATAAACGCTATTTCCCCTCTGCCGTCCCGCGCCATCCATGCCGAGCAAAGGATGCCCGCCTTCGTGCGCGCGCGCATGGATGAGCACTATGTCGAGCGCATCGAGAAGCTGCTCGGCGGCGAGCACTTGCATGAATGGCAAGCCGTGCCGGCCAGTGCAATCATGCTGGCAGGCAATGATTACCTGAACATCGCCGGCGAGGCGGCGCTGCTGGCGGCCCAGGCGCGCGTCTTGCAGGGCGGCGGCGCCATGCTGATGTCGTCCGTGTTCCTGCAGGAAGGCAGCCGCCAGCACCGGCTGGAACACAAGCTGGCGGATTTTCTCGGCAGCGAGGCGTGCGTGCTGGCGCAGTCGGGCTGGGCCGCCAACGTGGGCTTGCTGCAAAGCCTGGCCGGACCCGGCATCCCCGTGTACCTGGACATGCAGGCGCATGCGTCGTTGTGGGAAGGCGTGCAATCGGCGCAAGCCGTGCCCGTCGCCTTCCTGCACAACGATGGCGCCCACCTGCAGCGCCAGCTCGACAAGCATGGCCCCGGCATCATCATCGTCGATGCTCTGTACAGCACCAACGGCAGCGTGGCGCCGCTGCTGGACATGGTGGAAATTGCCGAACGCAGCGGCAGCATGCTGATCGTCGACGAGTCGCACTCGCTGGGCACGCACGGCCCGCAGGGCGCGGGGCTGGTGGCGGAGCTGGGCCTGGCCGAGCGCGTGCATTTCCGCACGGCGTCGCTGGCCAAGGCGTTCGCGGGCCGGGCGGGGCTGATTACCTGTTCGGCCCGTTTCAAGGGCTATTTTTTGTCCGCCTCGCGGCCCGCCATCTTCAGTTCCTGCCTGCTCGAACACGAGCTGGCGTGGTTCGATGCGGCGCTCGACTTCATCCGCGCCGCCGATGGCCGCCGCGCCGCGCTGCACCGCCACAGCGTGCAGCTGCGCCAGGGGTTGACGGATCTCGGCTACAACGTCAGCGACGGCACCGAGCAGATCATCGCGCTGGAAGCGGGCAGCGAACCCGATACCTTGATCCTGCGCAAGGCGCTGGAACGGCACGGCATCTACGGCGCCGTCTTTTGCGCGCCGGCCACGCCGAAGAACCGTTCGCTGGTGCGCCTGACCCTGAATGCGGGCTTGCGCGAGGACGAGTGCGCAAGAGTGCTGGCCGCCTGCGCCGCCATCCGCGACGAGACGGGCATGGCGCGCTGGCCCTCGACGCGGCGCCTGCGCAAGCTGGCGCTAGTGTAGCGCGCGTCAGCCGTTGGCGGGCTGGTTGCCGGCGATCGTGCCCAGCAGCATGGACAGGGGCGCCAGCTGGTCCGCGCTGGCATTGCCCAGCAATTCCTGTCCCAGCGCCTGCGCCGTCGTATTCGCGTGCGCCAGCAATGCCAGTCCCGCCTCGGTAATGGCGGCGTAGCCGACGCGCGCATCGCGTGCATCGGCCTGGCGCGCCACCAAGCCGATTTTTTCCAGCGGCATCAGCGAGCGCGTGATGCCGGATGCCGTCAGCGCCAGGCGCTCGGCCAGGTCGATGCGGCGCAGGCGTCCGCCGGGCGCCCGCTGCAAGTGGTACAGCAATTGGTAATCGCTGAAGCTCAGGCCGTGCAGATTGCCCAGGATGCTGTCGAAGCGGCGCACGATGAGCGCCTGGGCGCGCGCCAGGCGCAGGCAAAAGTCCAGCGCGCCGCCGCCGTCCGGCATCGGGAGAGTGTGTTCGGTCATGACATCCTTTTCATTTGCTGCGCAGTGCGTGAGTGCGCAAGTGTAAAGCATGGCCGCTCAATAGCGTGCCTGTCCCTGTTCCAGCAGCTGCGCCTGGTGCAGCGCCAGCAGGGCGTCCAGTTCGGCATCCGCATCGAAGGCGGGATCGGCGGATTGATCGACGGTGTCGATGATGTCGAAGCGGAAAGCCGCCGCACCGTCGCGCCGCCAGTCCGCCTGCAGGCGGGCGTTGCGGTGCTTGCCCAGGTTCAGTTCGAAGCGGTGGCGGTTCAGCGCGCCGGGCGCGTTGCGGCTGCGTTCGAGCAGGGTGCATCCGCTGGGCAGGTGGCGCAGCGCGATGATGCCCAGCGCGGGCGCTTGTTGCCGGTAAGCTGCTTTCAAGGCTGCTTGCTGTGTTTTATCCATGTTGTGATTTCCTTAAGCTTGGGTGACGTAATCGGTGCTTGCGATGTGGGCAATATCCGTGAACAGGGCGGCGGCGATGGCGGCGGCCAGCAGCAGAGCGCCGCCGGCGCAGAACAGCTCGCCCACGCTCACGTGGCGCAGCAGCGCACCCGTGGCCGCCGCCGACAGGGGCGCCAGTCCCAGGAAGATGCCCATGAACACAGCCATCGCCCGGCCCAGCATGGCGGGCGCCACGCGCCGCTGTATCCACGTAAAGATGGCCACCTGCACATAGCCGCCCAGCACTCCCGTGACGGCCAGCAGGGCCGCGCCGTGCCAGGCCGCGCCGATTTGTCCCAGCGCCATCAACAGGCAAGCCACGACGGCGTCGGCGGCCAGCAGGGTGGCGCCGAAATGGCGGCGCAGCCAGGCGCCGCCCAGGCTGGACGCCAGCATGCCGGCCAGGGTGCCGGCGCCGTGCGCGCCCATCAGCATGCCCAGCGCCGCGGCGCCGTGCAGGCGCTCGTTGGCCAGCACGGGCAAGGCGACTTGCAGCGGACCCATGACGAAGAATGCCACCACGGCCCAGTAGGCATAACAGCTGCGCAGGGGCAAGTCGCGCCACACCATGGCCAGGCCCGCCGCCATGTCGCGCCACATGCCTTGCGGCGCCGCAGCCGCAGCCAGGGGCCGCAGCTTGACTTGGCGCAAGGTCCACGCGGAAAACACAAACGTCAGCGCATCGATGGCAAAGGCGGCGGCCAGCGCCGCCATGGAGGTGTGCTGCCCGTTACCGTGGGCACCCAGCACGAGCGCCGCCAGTAACGGACCGGCCAGCAAGGACAACTGGCGCACACCCATCTGCAAGCCATTGGCTTTCTGCAACGTAGGTGCAGGCACGGCTTGCGGCAGGATGGCCGTGCCGGCCGGAATGCCGAAGGCGGACGCGACGCCGAGCGCCAGCGCGGCCGCATACGCGAGCGCCAGGCTGGCCAGGTCCAGCACCAGCAGTCCCGCCAGTGCCAGCAGGATGGCGGCGTTCGCATATTTGCTCAGCAGCAGCACGCGCCGGGGCGAATAACGGTCGGCGATGGTGCCGCCCAGCAAGATGAGCACGGCGCGCGGCGCGCCCATCAGGGCCACGGCGATGCCGAGGCTGAGGCTATCGCCCGTCAGGCTCAGCACCAGCCAGGGCAGGGCCAGCATGCTGAACTGGTCGCCCAGCATGGAGATGAGTCCGCCGCCCAGCAGCCAGCGGAAGTTGGTATTGCGCAGCAAATCAGTGTCGGTGGCGGTTGGCATATTCGTCTTGTCCCTGTTTTAAAATTGCATAGTAGTTGATAAAAGCTTGAGTAGTCAAGCATATTGCCATTTATTGTGGCAGGGAGCGCTGGCGCTGCATGGAGCGCCGATGCTTGCGCTATCATGGCGGCCATGACTGATACCACTGCCCCCACCCTGTACGAGACCATCGGCGGCGCCCCCGTGCTGCGTGAAATGGTCGACCGTTTTTATGACTTGATGGAACTCGAACCCGAGTTCGCCGGCATCCGCGTCATGCATCCGCCCTCGACGGACGGCTCGCGCGACAAGCTGTATTTCTTCCTCACGGGCTGGATGGGCGGACCGGATTTGTATATCGAGAAATTCGGCCACCCGCGCCTGCGCGCCCGTCACTTGCCGTATGCCATCGGCACCAGTGAGCGCGACCAGTGGCTGCGCGCCATGGCCTGGGCCATGGAAGACACGGGCATCGAAGAATCCTTGCGCGTGCGCCTGATGGAATCGTTCTATCAGACGGCCGACTGGATGCGCAACAAAGCTGACTGATCCCATGAGCCCAATCGAGTTCTACAGCCTGCTGGGCGCCGCCATCGCCGCCATCGTCCTGTTGCTCTTGTTGCTGCTGCGCCCCCGTGGCGCGGCCGGCGATGGCGCCACCACCCTGGCGCTGGTGCAGCAGCACCAGCAGCAAAGCCTGGAACGCATCGACCGGGTCGAGCGCGAAGTGCGGCTGCAGCTGCAGGCATCGGCGCAAGCCACGCGGCAAGACCTGGCCGCCGGCCTGGCGCAATTCCAGGCGGCGACCCTGCAGCAGCTCGACAGCTTGCGCACTCAGATGCAGGCGCAGGGGAAAGTCGGGCGCGAAGAGCAGGCGCAAAGCCTGGCGCGCTTCGCCGAGAGCACCAATCAGACCCTGGCCCAGCTGACGGAATCGAATGCGCAGCGCATGCTGGAAGTGCGCGCCACCCTGGAGAACAAGATCCGCGACTTGCAGGCCGACAATGGCGCGCGGCTGGAAGAGATGCGCAAGACGGTCGACGAGAAACTGCACGCCACGCTGGAAACGCGCCTTTCCGCCTCGTTCCAGCAAGTGTCGGAGCGGCTGGAAAAAGTCCACCAGGGGCTCGGCGAGATGCAGCAGCTGGCGCTGGGCGTGGGCGATTTGAAGCGGGTGCTCACCAACGTCAAGACGCGCGGCACCTGGGGCGAAGTGCAGCTGGAAATGCTGCTGGAGCAGGTACTCACTGTCGACCAGTACGCGAAGAACGTGGAAACGTTGCCGGGCAGCGGCGCGCGCGTGGAATTCGCCCTGAAGTTGCCGGGCATGGTCGACGGCGGGCCGCCCGTGTGGATGCCCATCGACGCGAAATTTCCCAAGGAACAGTATGAGCGCCTGGTCGAGGCGGCCGAGCGGGCCGATGCGGACGCCGTGGTCCTGGCCGGCCGCGAACTGGAGCGGGCCGTGCGGGGCGAAGCGAAAACCATCGCCGAGAAATACCTGGCGCCGCCGCTGACGACGGATTTCGCCATCCTCTTCCTGCCTACCGAGGGACTGTATGCGGAAGTGCTGCGCCGCCCGGGCCTGGCCGACGAATTGCAGCGCGTGCACCGGGTCAGCATTGCCGGGCCATCGACCCTGACGGCTTTGCTCAACAGTCTGCAGATGGGTTTCCGCACCCTGGCGCTGGAAAAGCGCTCGTCCGAAGTGTGGCAAGTGCTGGGCGCCGTGAAGACGGAATTCGGCAAGTTCGGCGACGTGCTGTCGCAAACCCGGCTGACCCTGGAAAAGGCGGCGAAGAATATCGAAAGCGCGGAAGTGCGCAGCCGCCAGATGGCGCGCAAATTGAAATCCGTGGAAGCCTTGCCGGGCGAGGCGGCTGCCTTGCTGCTGGGTAAGGCGGACGGCGAATAGCGCCGCCCTGTTCGCCGCGGCGGCCGGCTAGGCCTGTTGTTCCTCATCCATCTGGCGCTTGACGATGGCAGCGGTGATGCTGCCGGGCGCATCGAGCTCGCGCTGCGCCAGCGTGCGCATGGCGTCATTCGCCAGGCCGGCCAGCAAGGCGGCGCACAGCGCGTCGGCCTCGGCGGCCTGTCCCTGGCCGCGCAGTACGGCAGTGGCGATCCGCACGTCTTTCACCAGATTCATTAACTCCGCCGCCAGGCGCGGTGCCGTGCCCGGCGCAGGAAGCAGGGGCTGGCTGGCGGCCAGAGTATTGACAGTCTCGAGGTGTGCCAGCGGTGCGGGGCAGCGGTAGCGCTCCGCCAGCGCAAAATTGCCCACTTCGACGACGGCCGGCAGCGCTTGCCAGGCGTGCCGGCGCGCCAGTTCCGGGGCGCTGACGTCCAGCCGGGCGAACAGGTCGGCGGTGGAGCGGACATCGCCCAGCGTCTCGTTCATTTCGACGATAAGAGAAAAACGCGATGCGCGCCCGAACGCGTTGCTTGCCGGCGGCACGCTACTGTCGTGGCGTCCGAAAACGTGCTCGCCTGACAGCAGCAGCCGTATTTGCGCGTCACGCTCCACCTGCAGCGCGGTGTACGCCGGCGCGTAGGCCTCGGCCAAAAACTTCCACTCCCGCATGGGGATGAAATAGCTCGACCTTGCCGGATTCACGACTCGTCCGGCGTCGGCGAACAGCAGTTGCAGCAGCGGCAGCGCTTGCGCATGCCGGCCTTCCGCGCGCAGCGCAATGAGACGTGTTAAGCGGCTATCGATATCGGGCATGGCGGTCCTTGTCTGGAATGCATCATAGTAACAAGTCCGCACCCGGCTGGCTACGCATCAGGCGGCATGCTTGCCGGCCCGGCGTTTTCTGGCGGCGAAGGCCGTCAGCGCCAGTCCCGCCAGCAGCATGCCCCAGGTTTGCGGTTCCGGCACGGCCGGCAAGACGGTCGGCACCGTCGGTGGCAAGCTAGGGATGATCACGGTGGGCGGCACGATGATGCTGCTGCCCCGGTCCGGCGGTACGCTTCCGCCACCACCACCACCGCCGCCGCCCATGCCGGCAGGCGGCGTGATGCCGCCGGCGGTACGCACGTAATCGAAGGGCAGGAAAGGAATGCTGGCCACCTCGGGCGGCATGGCGCCGCCCGTGAACGAGCCGCCGCGCAAGGCGTCGGGATTGTCGATCAGGGGCACGCCTGCCGTTTCCGGGGCGGCGGGCGCGGCGGCAACGGGTGCTGCACCGCCGGGAGCGGCACCACCGGGAGCTGCGCCGGCGGCTGGCGGCGCCGACGCGGGCGCCTGCGTGATGCGGCTGACGTTGCGGCAAATCGTCGGCACCAGGATGCACTGGCCCTGCACGCAATACACGAGTCCCCGTTCCTGCATCTGCTCGTTCCAGCCCGCACGCGTGACGTTGCGGCAGACGCGGCCGGGGCCGAAATGCATGTCGCTGATGCGCGCGTTGTAATTGCCCTTGCCGCGGATGGCGTCGCGGCTGATCACCACGATCTCATCGTACTGGCGCGCGCGCATGCGCGCCTTCAATTGTTCGCGCACTGGCGGCGCGATATCCGTATAGCGGTCCACGGCCGCCACCACGTCACCCATGAACGGGTCGACGCCGGGACGGTTCCAGTTGCAGTTGTCCAGTACGTCGGCGCGGGCCACGCCTTTCGCATACGCGGGCAGGGGAGCCAGAGACAACATGCCGAATAGGACTGCCGCACCCAGCATGCAGGTACTCGCCAACCATGGGCCGTGTTTCATTGTTAGTTTCCTCGTGAAAACAATATCAAAATTGAACTTTTGCGTGAGTTCGAATGTTATCACCGAAGAAACTTAAATATCAACTAATAAATAAAATTATTACAATTAGTGTTGTGTTTATTGATTTATTTTAACGAGAAATGATTAATATTTTTATCTCGGCAGGCGCAGGTGTGCCGCGCAGGAGGAAATTGATTGCGAAGGGGAAATGCAAACGGCCCGCGCAGGGCGGGCCGTCAAGGAGAGGGGGAGGGGCAGTTGCTTACATCAGGCCATGGAACAGCACAATATCGACGAGGTCGCCGGCCGCCACGTGGCCTTGCGCCTCATGCAGCACGATCATGCAATTGGCTTGCGTCATCGAGCGCAGGATGCCCGAGCCTTGCGCGCCCGTCACGCGCACGTGCTGGCGCCCGTCCGCACCGCGCTCGACGATGCCGCGCTGGTATTCCGTGCGGCCCCGTTTCTTGCGGATCGGTGCCTGCGCCGCCACCTGCAGCAGGGGCAGGCTGGCCGTGTCCGCGTCGGCGCCCATCAGGCGCAGCAGGGTGGGGCGGGCGAGGAAATAAAACGCCGCCATCACGGCCACAGGGTTGCCGGGCAGGCCCAGCAGCAAGGCCGTGTCGCCCTCGCTGGCAATCCGGCCAAAGGCCATGGGGCGGCCCGGGCGCATGTTGATCTGCCAGAAGGCCACGTCGCCGAGGCGGGCCAGGATGTCGCGCGTAAAATCGGCCGCGCCGCTGGAGACGCCGCCCGAGGTGATGATGACGTCGGCCTTGGCGCAGGCGCCGCGCAGGGCCGCTTCCAGCGCCTGCGGATTGTCCTTGACGATGCCCATGTCGAGCACCTCGCAGCCGAGGCGGGTCAGCATGCCCAGCAGGGTGTAGCGGTTGCTGTCGTAGATGCAGCCCGCGGCCAGCGGCTCGCCGATCGAGCGCAATTCGTCGCCCGTGGAAAAGAAGGCCACGCGCAGGCGGCGGCGCACGGGGACGGTGGCGATGCCCAGCGAGGCCAGCAAGCCCAGTTCGGCCGGCCCGAGTATCTTGCCTTGCAGCAAGGCCGGCTGGCCCTGCATCAAGTCCTCGCCCTTGAAACGGCGGTTGTCGCCGGGGCGGATGCAGTCCGGCGCCAGCGTGATGCTGGTTTCATTGACTTGCAGCACCAGTTCCTGCGGCACCACGCTGTCGCAGCCGTCGGGCATGACGGCGCCCGTCATGATGCGCGCGCATTGGCCGCGCCCCACTTTGACCGTGCCGGGACGGCCCGCCAGGATGGTGTCGACCACGGCCAAAGTTACTGGCGTGTCGCCGCCCAGGTCGGCACCGTGCAGCGCATAGCCATCCATGGCGGAATTGTCGTGCGCGGGCACGCTGATGGGCGAGATGATGTCGGCCGCCAGCATGCGCTCGAACGCCTGCGGCAGCGGCAATTCCTCGATCCCGGCCACGGGCGCGACGGTGTCGGCCAGGATGGCTTGCGCCATCGGCACGCTCAAGCCCCGCGCCTGCAAGGCGGCCAGCTGGTCCGGCGTATTGATGTTGCCAAACGCGGCGCCATCCTCGAACAGCACTTCGGCCAGCTTCAAGGGGCCGTGCCAGGTGCGCATGCGGCGTTCGCCGCCGCGCAGGTAGGCATCGAGCTGGGGCAGGGCGGCAGTCTTGACGAGACAGAAGACGGGGTGCGGCCGGCGCACGGCCGATCCCGTCGCCGGATCGGTTTCCTCGGTGACGGCGATGGCCAGGTCGGCATCGTTCTCGACCAGGCCGGCGGCCAGGCGCGCGGCCAGGCCGGGCGGCAGCAGGGGCGAATCGCACGGCACGGTGAGCAGGTAGGGCGTGCCGGCGTGCCGCATGCCGCTGTGTAAACCTGCCAGCGGACCCAGCTGGCCCGGCAGCGCGTCCGGCCACACGGGCACGCCGAAGCGCGCGTAATCGCCGGCATCGGCGTGGACGCTGACGGCCAGCTGGCCCACTTGCGGCGCCAGGCGCTGCAGCACGTGGCGCGCCAGGGGCTGGCCATGCAGGTGCAGCATGCCCTTGTCGCGCTGGCCCATGCGCGTGCCCAGGCCGCCGGCCAGGATCAGGCCGGTAATGTCGTGTTTGTTGATCATGTCAGGTAGGAAAATGGGTGCATGTGCCATGGTAGCAGCGGCGGGCGTGCGCCGAGCCCGATTCAGCCGCCGATGTACGACATTTCCACTTTCTTTTTACCGTGCTCAAGCGCGCCGCCCGTCAAATCCGTCTGGCTGGTGCGCAATTGCGAATAGCGGTCGGCGCGGCCGCGCCACAGCTGCGCCACGGCCGAGGAAATTTCCGCGTCACTGTGGCCGCCGCGCAGCAGGCTGCGCAAGTCGTGGCCGCTGCTGGCGAACAGACACGTGTACAGCTTGCCTTCGGTCGAGAGGCGGGCGCGGCTGCAGTCGGCGCAGAACGCTTGCGTGACGCTGGAAATGAGGCCGATTTCGCCGCCGCCATCGGCGTAGCGCCAGCGCGCCGCCGTCTCGCCCGTGTAGTTCGGGTCGATGGGCAGCAAGGGCATGTGTTCGCCGATACGGCGCACCACCTCGGCCGACGGGATGACTTCCTGCAAGTTCCAGCCGTTCGAGGCGCCCACGTCCATGTATTCGATGAAGCGCAAGATGTAGGGCGTGCCCTTGAAGTGGCGCGCCATGGGCACGATTTCCTGCTCGTTCATGCCGGCCTTGACGACCATGTTGATCTTGATCGGTCCCAGGCCCGCCGCATGCGCGGCAGCTATGCCTTGCAGCACGTCGGCCACGGCGAAATCGACGTCGTTCATGCGCTTGAAGGTGGCGTCGTCGAGCGAATCGAGCGACACGGTGACGCGGTTCAGGCCCGCATCCTTCAAGGCTTGCGCCTTTCTGGCCAGCAAGGAACCGTTGGTCGTCAAGGTCAGGTCCAGCGGCTGGCCCGACGGCGTGCGCAGTGCGGCCAGCATGGCGATGAGCTTTTCGATATTCTTGCGCAGCAGCGGCTCGCCGCCCGTCAGGCGGATCTTTTCCACGCCGTGCGCGACGAACAGGCGCGCGATGCGCGTGATTTCCTCGAACGACAGCAAATCCGTGTGCGGCAGATACACGTGGTTCTTGTCGAACACGTCCTTGGGCATGCAGTACACGCAACGGAAATTGCAGCGGTCGGTGATCGAGATGCGCAAGTCGTGCAGGGGCCGGCCCAGTTGATCGTTCAGCAGGCCTGTTGGCGCTTCCAGGGCGGCCGGGATGGCCGGAGCGGCCCGTCGCCGCTCCGTCATCATGATGATTTTTTCTGACATGAGCCTAATAATCTTGCTGTTTTTCTAATTCCGGCGCCGCATAAGGGCCGCCGGATTCGCTAACCATACCACGATCGGGGCGCGGTCGTCGGCGGCCGGCTAGAAACCCGCTTCGCGGCGCGCCACGCCCGCGGCCGCGCGCAGGAAACGCCATGCCGGCGCTTCCCATTCCCCGGCGATGGCGACCCTGCCGCGCCACGCAGGGCTGCTGGCCGGCAGTTCGGCGTCCGCATCGAGCAGCACCCGGTATACGGCCTGTTCGGGATACAGCACGCCGTTCTTTTCGCGCACCAGCACGTCGCCGCCGAACAGCGCCGCCAGTTCCGGCTCGTTCAGGGTGCGGCTGGCATCGCGGTCGATGCTGGCCACGGTCAGGCGCAGGGCGGGGCCGGCCAGGCCGTCGGCGAGGAACAGGGCACGGTCGCCGCGCGCGATGCGCCGCACGGCATCCTGGTCGACGTAGGCCACCACCTGCCAGCGCCCGGCGCCCACCAGCGAACCCAGATATTCCTGCCCTTTGAGCCATTCGCCGGGCCGCAGGTCGGGATCGACGTCGACCAGCACGCCCGCGAACGGCGCCAGCGGCCGGTAGCGCTGCAAGTCCGCGCCCACCGTCGCATGCTCGGCGCTGGCGTAGGCCAGCTGGTCGTTCAGCACTTGCCAGTCCTTGCGGCTGGCGGCGTCCAGGCCCGCCGCCGCCGATTGCCATGCCAGCAAGTCCTGGCGCGCGCCCGTCTCGCCTTCGCGCAGCGCCAGCTCGGGCGATGACAGGCGCAGCAGGGGCTGGCCGGCGGCGACGCGCTGGCCATTGGCCACCGGCAGCGCTTCAAGCGCCGCGTGCGCGGGCGCATACAGCGCCAGGCGCGCCTGCGGCTGCAGCACGCCGGAGGTCAGCACCCGGTCCGGCCATGGCAGCATCAGCAGCAGCGCAAGCAGCGCGGCCAGGCCGGCGCTGCGCCAGGCGCGGCGGCTGTGCCGCAGGGCGTCGCGACGCGAGCGCCACACCTGCAGTTCGCGCCACAGCGGCAGCGCGACAAACCAGCAGATCTCGACGAGGAACAGCAGGATGCCGACGGCCTTGATGAAGAAGTGGTACACGAGTGCGGCGATGCCCAGAAACAGCACCAGCCGGTAGATCCATACGGTCCAGGCGAACAGGATCAGGCCGGCGCGCCGGCGCGGCGGAAACGATTCCGGCGCCGGCTCGTTCAGCGCGAACAGGCGTTCGCGCAAGTCCCAGCGGGCCAGCGCGAATGCGCGGCTGTGCAGGTTGGGCAGGCCCAGGTAATCGGACAGCAGGAAGTAGCCGTCAAAGCGCATGAAGGGACTGGCATTGATGGCCACGGTGGTGATCCAGGTGGTGGTCGAAAGCAGGAAGGCGACCTGCTTGGGGCCGCCATCGGGCAGCCAGGTCCAGGCCAGCGTGGCCCAGGCGGCGATCATCAGTTCCGTCATGATGCCGGCGCCCGCCACGGCCAGGCGCTGCTCGCGGCGCGCCAGCTTCCACACTTCGTTGGTGTCCGTGTACGCCACGGGCCACATCACCAGGAAGGCCAGGCCCATGGTCGGCACGCGGCAGCCGTAGCGCTTGGCCGTCAGCGCGTGGCCCATCTCATGGCAGACTTTGGCGAAGGTGATGGCGGCGCCGTACAGCAGGGCACCATGCCAGCTCAGCGTGTCGAGCAGGGTGGCGGAAAAGCGTTCCCAGTCGCGGTAGGCGCCGGCCACTCCCAGCAGGCCGGCGGCCAGCGTCAGCCAGCGGAAGGCGGGCGAAAACAGCCACCCGAGGCGCGGCGCGAGCCAGTCCAGCCAGCGGTCCGGACGCACCAGCGGGATGCGGAAAAACAGGTAGTTATGCAGCAGCCATTGCTGCCAGCTGCCGCGCTGGCGCTGGCGCGTGGCCGCCATCGCCGCCGCGGTGCCCTGGCGCGGCTGCAGCAGCTGCTGCTCGCGCAGGAAGTCGAGCAGGCGCTCGATGGCGCCGCCATCGAGTTGCAGGGTGGTGCTTTGGTTGATGTCGTCGATGAGGGCCTGGGCGTCGTTGTTCTCCCAGCGGCGCAGCATCTCGAAGCTGGGCCAGTCGAGCTGGAAGAACAGGTTGCGCACGGGGTCGTGCAAGGTCCAGCTGGGCTGGCCGTCGGGCAGGCGTGGGCCGGCATGGATGGACAGCTCCTGGCGCAGCAAGGGTAAGGCGTGCATGCGGTTCCGTTCTACAGGGCGATGAACTGGCGGATGCTGGCCAGCGGCCGTCGCAGTATCCAGTAGAGCAGCGGCACCCGTTCGCCGCCCAGCTTGGCCGTGCCCTTCAGGCCGATGCGCTGGCCGGTGGCGCCGTCCAGCCTGGCGCGCACGCGGTAGGCATAGCTGCCGTCGGGGCGCGCGGTGGCGCGGTGGCTCATGTAGCGCACATATGCTTCGAGCGGCGTCAGCGGCGCGGCGGCCAGGTACAGCTTGAGCGGGGCCCGCTCGGCCAGCGGAATGGCGTCGCCGATCGGCACCCACGCTTCGATCTCCACGTCGTCGGCGGCCGCCACCTGCATGATGCGTTCGCCCGTCTGCACGGGCCGGCCTATCCATTCCGACGGGTCGTCGAACAGGGCGATGCCGGCATGCGGCGCCAGCACGCGCGAGCGCTGCGCCTGGCCCTCCAGGAACGCTGCCTGCGCCTGCTTCTCGGCGATCTTGCCCAGCAGCGCGGCCAGCTGCGTCTTGGCGCGCGGGTCGTTGAGTATCATCTGCGCCGTCTGCCGGTACTCGGCCTGCGCCGTGGCCAGCCCTTCGCGCGCGACGTCGAGGCGGCTGCCGATGGGCGCCTGGTCGAACGAGAACAGGGGCTGGCCGGCGCGCACGACCTGATTCGGGCGCACGGAAAATTCGGCGATCACGCCATCGAGGGGCGCGCGGATGGTGGCCGGATTGGCCGCCACCAGCTCGCCCGGCGCCAGTACCGTCAGGCGCACGGGAAACAGCAGCACCGCCAGCACTGCCAGCGCGGCGCCCAGCCGGCGGCGCCAGCGCTGGCCTTGTCCATCGCCCTGCCACCACAGGCGCAGCCGCGCCGGCAGCGCCGCCGGCGACCAGCGCGCGGGACCTTGCCTGGCGCGCCACGCATGCTGCCAGATATCGGCCCATTCGGTGAGCAGGGCCAGCTGCCCGGGCTGCAGCGGCGCGTCGCCGGCCAGCAGCAGGCCCGCCTGCCCGCCGGCGCGGCCCGTGGCGCGCAGCGGCACCCAGGTGACGGCCACGGGCAGCCATTCGTCCCAGGCGGCGGCGATGGCGGGCGGCAGTTGCGCCGCCTCGACGGCCAGCGGCGCGGCGTCCGCATGGCGCTCTGCCAGCGCCCGGCACAGCTGCCCGAGCCACTGGGCATACGGGGCGTTGGCTTCCACTTCCACCACGCCGGACAGGGTGTGCACGCCGCCGGCGTCGAACCACAGCGCCGCCTGGCGGTACGGCGCCAGCGCGCGGCTGTCGTTCACCAGCAGGAAGGCCAGTTCATTGGCGCTGGCCGCGGCGCGTGCGCGCTGGGCCAGTTCGAGCAAGGTCAGCAGGGGATCAAATGCCACCGCGTCGTTCATGCATGCGCTTTCGCCGCCGCCGCGCTACGCGACAACGCCGCCAGGCGCTCGGCGCCCGCGCCGCGCACGGCGCCCAGTTGCGCACTCAGGCCGGGACGTCCCACGGGGTCGGCCGGGCCGGCGTCGCGCGCCGAGGTCTTGATGACCTGGCCATCCCTGGTGATGACGATCTTGAAGGTCTGCACGGCGACGCGTCCCTGGGCGTCGCGCGCCGTGACCGTGAAGTGCAGCGTGCCTTCGAAGCCCGGCGGCGCCGTTCCCTCGAAGCGCGCCGCGCGGCTGTCGAACCTGAGCCAGGCAGGCAGGGGCCTGCCGTCGGTCTGCTGCGCGCTGAGCTGGAACGGCGTGCCGCCGCCGGACTGCACGAAGGTGTCGGGCGCCAGTTGCACCGCGATGCGTTCGCCGCTGTTGAACGCCTTGTCACCGATCGGCACCTGCGAGAGCAGCGCATCGCTGCGCGACGGCAGTTCCGGCAAGCCGGTCGGCGTGAAGGCCGTCAGCAGCATGGCGGGGTTGGTCAGGGCGGCGATGCTGACGGGGGCCAGCGGGTTCCTGGCAACGTCGGCCGCTCGGCCGCCGTTGGCGCCGCTGCTCGGGCTGAACAGCGCCAGCGTGTCCGGCGCCAGCACGCCGGGAAGGGCTCCGGCGGCAGCGCTGGCGGGGGCCTTTTCGGCAACCTTGTCCGCCGGCGCGGGGGCTTCCGGCAGCACGCGCACGGGCGGCGCCACCACGGGAGGCACCACGGGCGGCACCACCACCACGGGCGGCTTCACAGGTATGCTCACTTGCGCCGCCAGGATGGCGCCGTTGTTGCCGGCCGTATCGCGCACCACCACTTGCACCTGGCCGGCGGCGACGCCGGCCAGCGACCAGCTGTTGCCGGCCACGCCAGCCACCTGCCAGCTGGCGCCGCCATCGCGCGAGACGAGTACCGATTCGCCCGCCGCCAGCGGCGCCGAGAGGTTGCCGCCAAGCACATTCTCGCCCGATAGCGTGGCCGAGGTGGCCGTGGCGACGGGGGCGACGGTGTCGAGCACATACGCTTGCGCGAAGGCGGGACCGTTGCCGGCGTCGTTGCTGACGCGCGCCATGAGGGTGCCGCTGCCGCCCAGCGTGACATTGATCGACCACGCCGTCGCGCCGCCGGTAGCCGCCGCGCTGCGCCAGCTGGCGCCGCCGTCGAGCGAGACTTCGACGCGCTGGCCGGCGGCCAGCGGCGCGGACAGCGTGCCGCTGATCGTTTGCGCGGCCACGTTGGTGATGAAGTCGCTGTCGCTGGCGCCCGTGTCGGCCGACAGCGTGGTGCCGGTGATGCCGGTCGTGGGCGGGGTCAGGAGCGTGCCGATGGTGAGTTCGCCATTGCTGCTGTCGCTGGCGACGTTGCCGGCCAGGTCGGTGACGCTCGCCACCACCTCGTAGCGCTGGTTCAGGGCCAGCGTCAGCGTGCCGCTGAGCGGTACGGCGGTGGCCAGGTCCAGGCTCCAGGCGCCCGCCGCGGGAACGACGGCATAGGTGGCGCCGCCGACGGAGACGGTCATGGTTTCGCCCGCCGACAGCGTCGCCGAGCCGCTCAGCACGGGCGTGGTGCTCATCGTCGCCAAGGTGGCCACGGTGGGCACGCCGGCTGCCGTGTCATAGATATACGCCTGGCTCGCCACGACGCCGTCGTTACCGGCCGTATCGGCCACCTTGACCAGCAGGGTGTTGCTGGAGGTCAGGGTCTGGCCGGCCAGCGACCAGGTGTTCTGGCCGACGGTGGCGGCGGCGGTGGCCCAGGTGGCGCCGTTGTCGAGCGAGACGAGCACGCGCTCGCCGCTGGCCAGGTTGGCCGACAGGGTGCCGCTGACGGTTTGCGCCGCCACGTTGGTGATGAAATCGGTGGGCGAGGCGCCGCTGTCGGCGGACAAGGCGATGCCAGCCACGCTGGTAGCGGGGGCGCTCGTGTCGAGCACGTAGGCCGTGCCGGTGGCGGCGCCATTGTTGCCGGCCGCGTCGGTGACGCGCAGCTTCAAGGTGTCGCTGGCGGCCAGGGTGACGCCGGTCCAGGTCAGCGTGGTGCCGGACACCTTGCTGGTGATGTCGGTCCAGGTGGCGCCGTTGTCGAGCGAGCCGTAGACGATGTCGCCGGCGGCCGGCGCGCCGCTGAGGGTGGCGCTGATGGTCTGCGCCGCGGTGTTGGTGATCAGGTCGGTGCTGCTGGCGCCGGTGTCGGCCGACAGCGCGATGCCGCTGAAGCTGGTGGTCGGCGCCGTGGTGTCGAGCACATAGGCTTGCGCGTAGGCGGTGCCGTTGTTGCCGGCGGCGTCGGTGACGCGCACCTTCAGGGTACCGCTGCCCGACAGCGTCTGGCCGGCCAGCGACCAGGTGTTGGCGCCGGTGCTGGCCGTGGCCAGGTTCCAGCTGCCGCCGTTGTCGAGCGAGACGTAGACGTACTCGCCGGCCGCCAGGTTGGCCGCCAGCGTGCCGCTGATGGTCTGGGCCGCGGTCCTGGTGATGAAGTCGGTGCCGGAAGTGCCGGTGTCGGCCGAGAAGGTGGCGTTGGCCACGGTGTTGGTCGGCGCGGCGGAGTCGATGACGAGGTCCTTGTTGGCGCCCAGCGAGCCGGCCGTGCCCGGCGTGGCCAGCGTGACGTCGGCCGGCTGGTTGGCGCCGCCGGCATCGACGATGGTGGCGCCGTTGAGCACCAGCGCGGCGCTCGAGCTGTAGTCGAGATCGGCGCTGTTCTGGCCGGCGCCGACCGTGTAGCTGAACGTCAGCGTGCTGGTGCCCGAGCCGCCGGCATAGGTGGCCTGGCCGCCGCCGTCGAGCGCCAGGGTCGGCGTGCCGCCCGTGGTATCGACGTTGACCGCGGTGGAGAAATCGACCGTGATGGTGATGGTCTGGCCGGCGCCGTAGGCGCCGTCGGCGGTGCTGGCGCCGACGCCGGTGACGCTGGGGTTGCTGCCGTCGACATTGACGCCGGCCGTGCTGCCGACGCTGTTGAGCGTGACCACGGCGTCGTTGCCGGCCGTATCGCGCAGCGTGCCGCCGTGGGTCGACAGTGCGCCGACCGTGATGCCGTTGGCGTCAATGTCGCCGCTGGGCACGGTGTAGCGGAACAGCAGCGCGCTGGTGCCGGAGCCGGACACGTAGTCGGCGTAGCGGGTAGTGGCGCCGACCACGAGGGCGATGCGCGGCGTGCCGCCGGTGGTGTCGACAAGGACGGCCTCGTCGAAGTTGACCGTGAAGTCCAGCGCGCCGCCGCTGTAGTAGGTGCCGTTGGCCGGCACCGCCACCGTGGCGACGGCCGGGGCGGTGGTGTCGACCTCGATCGTCAGCGCGGCCGAGGCGGCCGAGGCGTTGCCGGCGGTGTCGGTGGACACGACCGTGATGGTGTGGGAGCCTTCGGCCAGCGCGCCGGTGGTCAGCGTCCAGCCGCCGGCGCCGGCGGTGACGGTGCCCAGCAGCGTGGCGCCGTCGAACACGGTGACGGTGCTGCCGTTCTCGGCCGTGCCGCTCAGCGTCGGCGTGGTGTCGCTGGTGATGCTGTCGTTGTTCTGCACGCCGGTGTCGCTGGCCGTGGCCAGCACCGGTGTGCCGGGCGTGGCCGGCGTGCTGGTATCGAACATGTAGGCCTGGGTCTTGACGCTGCCGGTGTTGCCGGCGGCGTCGACGACCTTCAGCTGCAGCGTGTCGCTGCCGGCCAAGGTGACGCCGTTCCAGCTCAGGCTCGTGCCGCTGACCTTGCTGGTGATGTCGGTCCAGCTGCCGCCGTTGTCCAGCGAGCCGTAGACGATGTCGCCGGCGGCCAAGGTGGTGCTCAGGGTGGCGCCGATGGTCTGCGCCGCCGTCTTGGTGATGAAGTCGCTGGCGCTGGCGCCCGTGTCGGCCGACAGCCCCAGGCCGTTGAAGGTGATCGTCGGCGAACCGGTGTCGAAGGTATAGGCTTGCGACAGCACGGCGCCGTCGTTGCCGGCCGTGTCGCTGACCTTGACCTTCAGCGTGCTGCTGGCGCTGAGCGTGCGGGCCAGCGACCAGGTGTTCTGGCCCACGGTGGCGCTGGCGGCGGCCCAGGTGGTGCCGTTGTCGAGCGAGACGAGCACGCTCTCGCCGCTGGCCAGGTTGGCCGACAGGGTGCCGCTGATGGTCTGCGCCGCCGTTTTGGTGATGAAGTCGGTCGGCGACGTGCCGGTATCGGCCGAAAAGCTGACCGTGGCCACGCTGGTGGTGGGCGCGGTGGTATCGAGCGTGTAGTTCTGGAAGCTCAGCGAACTGTCGTTGCCCGCCGCGTCGGTCACCTTGAACATGATGGCGTTGCTGCCTGCGCCCAGGGTGGCGCCGTTCCAGGTCAGCGTGGTGCCGGACACCTTGCTCGTGATGTTGGTCCAGCTGCTGCCGCCGTCCAGCGACCCCCAGACCACGTCGGTGCCGGCCGGCGCGCCGCTGAGCGTGGCGGTGATGGTCTGGCCTGGCGTCTTGGTGATGAAGTCGGTACTGTTGATGCCGGTGTCGTCCGACAAGGAGATGCCGGTGAAGGACGTGGTCGGCGCCGTGGTGTCGAGCGTGTAGCTGTGCGTGTAGGCGGTGCTGGAGCCGTCGGCGTTGGTGACCCGGGCCTGGAAGGTGCTGCTGCCGGCCAGCGTGGTGACGGTGCTCCAGCTGCTGGAGCCGATCGTGTAGGTGGTCGCGTCGCTCCAGCTGCTGCCGTTGTCATATGACACCTGGACCTTTTCGCCCGTGCTCAGCGTGGTCGACAGCGTGCCGCTGATGATTTGCGCGGCGGTCTTGGTGATGAAGTCGCTGCCGCTGGTGCCGGTGTCGTCCGACAGGCTGGCGCTGCTGACCGTGACCGTGGGCGGGTGCGAAATAGCCTTGACGTCGGTGATGTCGAAATTCTGGAACAGACCGAAATCGCCGGAACTGAACACCACCTGCTTGACGTCGTTGATCGGTTTGCTCAGGCCGGAATTGAGCAGGGTCTGCCAGCCGTTGGCCAGCGAGTTCACGGTGAGCGTGTCTGTGGTGTTGTTGCCATACGTTAAGTTGATCGTCAGCGAGCCGGTCAGGACGCCGACATCGAACGAGCTGATGTCGAAGGTGTAGCCGGAAGCGATGGTGACCGTCAGCCTGACTTCATTGGTGGGCCCCTGGTAGGCATACAGCCCGTCGGTGCCATAGGTGCCGTCAATGCCCAGGCCGCCGGCGCTGGCGCCGCCGTAAAACGTGACGTTTTGGCCGTTAACCTGTTTGACCACGGTGGTCGAGCTGTAGTCGGCGTCGCTGCCGGAGAAGCTGACCTGTGTGAGCAGGCCCTGGTAGTCGGCGATGTCCAGCGCTTTGGTGTCGATCTTGCCGGCATGCGCTTCGAGCGTCCAGTTGCCGCCGATGGCTGCCGCGCCGGTGGCGTCGCGCGACGCCGCGACATCGGCGCCCGTGATGCGCGCCAGGTCGGCGATCAGCGCGTTATGGCCGCCGGCGGCGACATCGCAGCCATACAGCAGCAAGTCGCCGTCGGCGCTCAGGGCCTGGCCCAGCTGCGCCAGTTCCGATTGGACGGCAGCCGACGACAGGGAGGCATCGGTCAGGCGCGCGGTGCCGAGATTGATGGTGCCTTCGGATCCATGCGACAGGATGTGGATCGCGTCGATTCCGCTCTGGCTGGCCGCCCATTGCGCGATCTGCGCCAGGCCGTCACGGCTGCCGTCGAATTCGACGATGCCGACGCCGGCGCGCACGCCCGCCTCCAGGCTCTTGTAGTTGGCCACCGAGGTGTCGATCAGCACCACTTCCTTCTTGCCCTGGTCCTTGGCCGGCTCGGCCGCGCGCACCGTGACGGCTGGCGGCAGCGGCAGCGGTGCGCTTTCGTGCGCCTGCGCCGCGTGGGCGGCGTCGGCCACGGCGCCGTCGAACATGAAGCGCTGCTCCAGCGGCAGCAGTTGCGAGGCGCGGCGCAGCGGACGGCGCACGGAAGTCGTTGCCGCGGCAGGGAAGAGGGGATGGTTCATGTCAGGCTCCTGGTGATACGTGACTGGCGCGCTTGAACGGCGTGCCTGGGGCGGCGAATTGGGCGAGGTGGGCGTCGATCTTGCGGTCGAGCGCCGGCCGCCATTCGGGCGGCATGATGGCCAGCACCTGGTCTTGCAGCTGCCGCGCCTGGTCTTGCAGGGCGGGCTCGCTCAGGCGGCTGCGGGCGGCGCTGGCCCACAGATAGGTCTTGGCCAGGTTGGCGGCGCCGGGCGCGCCCGTATCGGCGTCGGGCGGCAGATGGGCGTACAGCGTCGCCGTGGGCAGGTAGGCGGGGACGTAGCCCTTGCTCGCCAGTTCTTCCAGGGCAAGCAGCGCCGCCTCGCCCTCGGCTTCGCCGCCTTCTCCCTGCGCTTGCATGATGGCCAGCTGGTAGCGCGCCTCGTCGACCTGGCGTTCCGCCGCCATGCGGTACCAGTGGCGCGCCATGGCCGCGTCGTGCGGCACGTCGCGGTCGTTGCGCAGGTAATTGGCCAGTTTCAGCATGGCCGGCGGCGAACCGGCCTGCGCCGCCTGGGCGCACAGCGCCAGGCCGTGCGGCACGTCCCGGGCGACGTAGCGGCCGCGGACATAAAATTCGCTGGCCGAGCACAGTGAAATGAGGTGGCCGTTCGCGGCGGCGGCCAGGTAGCTGGACAGCGCGGCGGCGGCATTGCCTGGCGCGTCCGGAGTGCGCATCAGGCAGTCGCCGGCGAAATGCAGGGCCGTCGGTATCTTGCCCTGGGCGGCCTTGCCGAACCACGCGCAGGCGGCGTCGGGGTCGGCTGGCCGGCCCCAGCCATTCTGGTGGAACTGGGCCAGGGTGAACTGGGCGAGGGGATTGTTCTCCGCGTGGCGCAGGAAGGCCGGGTAGGCGCTGGCATAGTCGCCCTTGGCCAGCAAGGCATATGCGGCTTGCAGCGGCAGGGCATGGTCGGCCGGCCGCCCGGCGCGCGCGCCCGGCGCCGCCAGCAGCGTCAGGGACAGCAAGACTTGAAAGAGGCGGTATGGCTGCATGATGATTTCGGCGGCCGCTCCGCTCGGAGGCGGCCGCGCAACACAAGGTTAGGTGGCGAGGTCCGTCAGTTCGACTGCGGGTAGATGCCGACGGAGGCGATGTAGTAATACATGGCCATGGACGGCTGCATGATGCTGAACGCGGCGCCCGTGCCTGCAGGGCCGCTGACGGCTGCCGGCAGGGAGCCGTTCAGCGTCACCGGGGCGGTACCGGCCAGCGTAATGGCAGGCGAGCCGGCGGAGGTGACGGTAATGCTGCCGCCCAGGGAGCCGCCGCCCATGACCACGTCGGGTGCGCTGGTGTTATACAGCTTCGCCACCGGGGTATTTACCGCTCCCGGCACGCCGCCGGCCAGCGGCGTGGCCGACGCACCCGCGGCGCTGCTGGCTTTCAGCGTCAGTGTCAGCGCACTGGTATTGGCGGTGTAGGTGACGGGCGCCATCGAAATGGTGGTGGGCGTGCCGGTCGTCTGAGCCAGGTTGACCGAGCCGCTGACCTTGCTCAAGTCGACCGCCGGCAAGGTGTGCGCATGGGCCGGCAGATTGGCCATGGTCAGGGTGGCGCTGACGGTGCCTACCTTCTGGCCCACCGTGTAGCTGGTGTTGGCGTCGACGGTGCCGGCACCGATCACGGTGCGGCCGCGCAGGTCCGGCAGGTTGAAGGTGGTGTTGCCGCTGCCGCCATAGGTCGTGCCCAGCAGCGAGTACAGCGCGGCATTCTGGTTGACGTTGAGGGACTGGCCGTTGGCCGGCAAGTAGCCGTACAGGTCATTGCGGGTCCAGGCCATCACGCAGATGCTGGAAACATAGGGTTCGGCGGGGCAGGCATAGCTGGCTGTGCTCCAGCTGGCTGCGGCTGCGGCGACGGCAGCGAGCGTCAGGCAGCGGGCGACGCGGTGCGGACGAGATTTCATGGGCTCTCCTTTTGGTCTAAGCAGGGTGAAAAAATCATTTTGCCGGCGGCTGCATCAGCACCTTGCCGCTCATGCCGGCCACCAGCTCGCCGAAGCGCCCGTCGATGACGGCGCTCAGCTTGACGGACTGGCTGACGGGGTCGACGCGGGCGCCGATGCGCTGCACCTTGGCCGGATAGCTCTTGCCCGTTTCGTCGATGCTGACCTGGAAGGGCGTGCCGTTGCGCACCCAGCTCATCCAGCGAGATGGAATGATGAATTCCAGCACCAGGGTGCTGTCGTCCAGAATTTCCAGCAGGGCCTGGCCCGGCTGCACGTACTGCTGTTCGCGCGCCTTCTGCTCGGCGATGCGGCCGGCGAACGGCGCGACGATCTGGCATTTGCCCAGCAATGCCCGGTTGGCGGCCACTTCGGCCTGCGCCTTGAGCGCTTCGGCCCTGGAAATGTCGAGTTCGACCTTGCCCACGGAATTGAGGTCGGCGAGTTTCTGGTTGCCCTGCCAGTTGGTCTCGGCCGCCATCCGCGCCGCTTCCGCCTTGGCCAGCTGCGCCTGCTGCAGCACGCAGTCGAACTGCACCAGCAACTGTCCCTGCTTGAAGGCCGCGCCTTCCGGCAGCGGCAGGCGGTTGATCTTGGCGCCGATCTCGGCGGCCAGGGTGGTGTAGCGGCGCGGCGCCAGCTGGGCGCGGATTTCCCGCGTTTCCAGCGTGGCGCCGGCGCTGGCCGGCTGCGGCGCGGCGGCCAGCGCGGCGTGCTGCAAGGTCAGGGCCAGCGCGCCGGCCAGGGTCATGCGTATTGCGGGTGCGACCAACTTCATGGACGGTCCTCAGGCGATGGCAGCTGGGCCTGGTTCCAGGTCTGCAGCGATTGCGCGACGGCCGCCGTCAGTTCGGCCAGCGGCATGTCGGACGAGCCGTTGACCACCGGTTCCATGCCCAGGGTCGCTTGCAGGCGCGATGCGGCGGCCTGCGCGTTCGACAGTGCCTGGTAGCGGCGCAGCTGCGACAGGACGGCCGTGCTTTGCTGCGAAATGCGGTCCAGCGCCGACTGTTTCTGCGCCTCGGCCTGATTGGCGATGTGCTGGGCGATACGTCCGTCCACTTCGGCGATGGCGTCGGCGCGCTCATACTGGCGGGCCGTGTTGGCGTATTGCTGACGAGCAATATGAAGCTGGCTCAGCACAGCCATCTGCATGGCCATGCGGCGCTGGTTGGCCAGGCTCACGCCCGCGTCGGCCAGGCGCATCTGCGCCGGCGCCGATAACAGGCCCAGCAGGTTGAACGAGATCTGCGCGCCGGCCTCGTTCCAGTTCTGGTGGATCAGGTAATCGTCGTTGCTGTGCTTGACGCCATAGTTGAAGGACAGGCCGGGGAACAGCTTGAGCATGGCGCGCCGGGTTTCCTGCTGGGCGATGCGGGCGTTGTAGATGCCTTCGCGCAGGTCGGGATTGCGCAGCAGCGCCACTTCTTCCATTTTTTCGATCGGCTGGTTCAGCCAGGCCGTGTTGACGTCGCCGCCCGCTTCGACCACGCTATAGCCGCTGCTCAGCGGCAGGGCGGTCAGGGCCGCCAGTTCCACGCGCGCCGTCGACAGTTCCTGCTCGATGGTTTCCAGCAGGCGCAGGTTTTCCAGCAGCTGGCGCTGGTAGCGCAACGGTTCCAGTGGCGAACGGATGCGGTCGCTCTCCGCCGTGCGCGCATCCTTCAGGGCCGCTTCCGATTCGGCGATGGTGCTGCGCAGCAGGGGCACCAGCTTCTGCGCCGCCACCACGCGCCAGTAGGCGGTGCGCACGTCGAGTATCAGGTTGTGCAGGGCTTTGCGGCGGCGCTCGCCGGCGATCATCACGCGGTCCGCATTCTGCCGCGCCGCGTAGTAGCTCTGGCCGAAATCGAGCAGGCTCCAGGAAATGCCCAGTTCCGTGCTCAGCACCTGGCGGCTGGACGAGATGTAGGGATTGGCCAGCGACGGCGCGCCCGTGACGGAATCGACGCTGCGCGTGATCAGGTCATTGTTGCGGTCGCGGTAGCCGGCCGAGGCGATCAGCTTGGGCAGCATGTCGAACTGCCCTGCCTCGAAGGTGCCCATGGCCACGGCTTCCTCCATGGCCTTGTAGCGGCGTTCGGCGTTGTATTTGATGGCGCGGGCGATGGCGCCATCGAGGGTCAGGGGGCCGTTCAGCGCCTCCACGTCGCGCGCCAGGGCCGCCTTGTCGTCCTGCAGCGTGGCGCGGACCTCTGCCGTGGAAAGCTTGGCCGTGCCGACGTCGAGTGTCGAGCAAGCGCTCAGCAGCCATAAGCTGGCGCAGCCGAGCATGAGTGTCCTGATCGCGGAAGTGGGCATGGGATGATGTAATTGTTGAGCGCGCATTAATGGATATTCTCGAGGAAACTGCCGGGTTAATGACGGTGAAACAGTAATTTGCTTTCGAGTAAGTATATGACGTCGCACTCATTCAAATAATCAATTTTTCATTTGTTGCATATATGCCACATTTATTTATTTGAGAATGATATGTCGGGGGGGGGGTGACAAATCGATCACGGTGTGGCTGTGCTCGCAGGTCGGGCGCAGCCGCGCAGAGCGTGGCGCCATGCCTGCCGGGTCCAGGTCTGGTTGCTGGCGTGAGAATGGGGAGATACTCAATTGCTGAAATAAATATTCTATTTATTAATGGTATATATATGCCGCCAATTAAATTAACCTGCATCAAATCCTGATTATTAATAATAAGGAAATAATATCCTCCGCGCTTGTTGGTGGAGATTCTGTTGATGCCGGCGGGATGCGATGATTGTCTGGCGCGACGCTTCCGTGTTCAAGCCAGCCAGGCACGCGCCAGGCCGATGGCGGCGCAGACCAGCAGCAATTTGATGGTTCCCGCTTGAAACCTGATCAGCGCCACGCCGGCTGCCAGCGCGATGATCATCGCCAGCCAGTCCCAGTGGGGCAGCGGATTTGTTTGCCAGAACACATGGCGGCCAAAGAACAGGGCCAGGCTGGCGATGACGCCCACCACGGCCGCCGAGATGGCCGTCAACGGCGCGCTCAGGCGCAAATTGCCGCGCGACGCTTCCACCAGGGGCGCACCGGCCAAAATGAAGATAAACGAGGGCAGGAAAGTAAACCAGCTGGCGACGAACGCGCCGCATATGCCCGCCAGCCACAGCTGTTCTCCCGTCACGGCATGGCTCCAGCCGCCGACAAAGCCGATGAAGGCGACGATCATGATCAGGGGGCCGGGCGTCGTCTCGCCCAGCGCCAGGCCATCCATCATCTGCGCGCTCGTGATCCAGTGGTAGTGGTCGGCGGCGCCCTGCACCAGATAGGGCAGCACGGCGTACGCGCCGCCGAACGTGAGCAGCGCGGCCTTGCTGAAAAACACGCCCATCTGCGCCAGCGGCTGGTCCGCCCCGCCCGCCAGCGCCAGGCCCAGCCAGGCGAAGAAGGCCAGCGCCAGGCCCACGGCGGCCGTGCCAAGCAGGCGCGGCCAGCGGAAGCGCGCGTGGTCCGGCGTGGGCGTGTCGTCATCGATCAGGGCGGCGCCGTAGCGAGCCGCACCGCCATGCGAGGTACCGCTGGCATGAAAATGGCCCGGCAGCCAGCGGCCGCCCGCCATGCCCAGCAGGGCGGCGGCGAGCACGATCAGCGGAAATGGCAGCCGTAGCGCGGCGATGGCGACAAATGCCGCCGCCGCGATGGCGATCAGGCTGGGACTGCGCAAGGTGCGCCGGCCCAGGCGCCAGGCGGCCGCCAGCACGATGGCGACGACGGCCGGCTTGATGCCGTACAGGATGCCGGCGATGGCGCCCACGTTGCCATACGCCATGTAGAGCCATGACAGGGCGATCAGCACCAGCAGCGAGGGCAGCAAAAACAGCAGGCCCGCCACCAGGGCGCCGCGCGTGCGGTGCATCAGCCAGCCGATGTAGATGGCCAGCTGGGTCGCTTCCGGCCCCGGCAGCAGCATGCAGTAATTGAGGGCGTGCAGGAAACGCTGCTCCGAAATCCAGCGCCGCTTTTCCACCAGTTCCGCATGCATCATGGCGATCTGGCCGGCCGGGCCGCCAAAGCTGACGCAGCCCAGCTTGAGCCAGTACCAGAAGGCGCTGCGCAGGCTGACGGGGGCGGGAGAGGGAAGGTTGGCGTTCTCGTGCATGGCGGCTGGCTGGCAAAGGTGGGGACGTAAAAAAGGGGAAGCCTGAGCTCCCCCTTTCATCATTGGCGGCTGGGCGAACCCGGCGCGCTTATGGACGTTGCGTGTTGACCTGGATCAACGGCTCATCCGATTGCGGCGGCAATGGCTTGCGTTCGCGCGGCTTGCGCACGGGAGCGACTGCCTTGGCGGCCGCTTCCTGCGCCAGGCGCAGTTTTTCCGGATCGGTGGCAGCCAGGGTCAGGCCGGCCGAACCGAGCACTGCGTCCAGGTCCAGCGGCGCAGGCACCGGCGATGGAGCCGGTGCGGAAGCTGGAGCAGCGACAGGCGTCGGTGCAGGAGCAACGACAGGTGCTGGTGCCGGAGCAGGAGCAGCTTCGGCAACTACCGGTGCGGCTTGCGCCACGGCCGGCGCCGCTTCGGCGACTGGCGCTGCTGCTGGAACTTCTTCAGCCACGGCGACGGTTTCCACGGCAGCTGCCGTTTCCACGACCGGTGCCGCTTCGACGATGACTTCCGCTGGCGCCGGTGCCGGGGCGGCTTCCGCTTTCTCGGCAAAGCTGTACTCGGCAGCTGGCGCTGGCTCGGCAGCGGCTGGTTCAGCTTGCGCTGCAGCCACTTCGACAGGGGCTTGCGCTACGACCGGTGCAGCAACTGGCGCGGCTTCAGCGGCAGGAGCGGCTTCTTCGACCTTGGCGATGTCCACCACCTTGGCCACTTCTACCACTTCCACCACTTCGGCCACTTCCACGACGGCAGCTTCCACCGGCGCAGCGACGGCGACGACCGCGGCGGCAGCCACGACGGCGACCGGCGCAGCATCCGTTGCGGCTTCCGGCGCAGGAGCGACCGTAAAGCTGATCACTGGCGTGTCCTGGCCTTCGTTTTCGCCGTTTGCCGATTCGATCAGCTCGCCCGTTTCGCGGTCGCGGCGGTTGCGGTTGCGGCCACCACGACGGCGGCGGCGGCGCGGTTCTTCGCCTTCCACGTCGGTTTCCGTCTCTTCGCCTTCAGGGCCGGCATTTGCCGGCGCTTTCAGCAAGCTCGTTGGTGCTGCATCAGCGTCCGGGCCGTTCGACGCCACGACGACATTCACCGCGCTGGCGCTGGCGCCAACCAGGGCCAGTTCTTCAGCTTTCACTTCAGCAACAACAGCCTTGTCGGCGCGTGGTTCGCGGCCTTCGCGTGGCTGGCGTGGCGGACGCTCGGCGCGTTCCGGGCGCTCTGCGCGTTCGGGACGTTCCGCGCGCTCAGGACGCTCGCCCCGTTCGCGTGGTGCCGCTGCCGTATCGCCGTTCTCGCGGGCTTCGCGCGGTTCGCGTGGCGGACGCGGCGGGCGTGGCGGACGGGCCGCCTTTTCCAGTGCTTCCGCTTCTTTCGCCGCGTCGTCCTGGGCTGGGCGGCCCTGGCCAGGTTCGCGCTCTTCGCGGCCAGGCTTGCCGTTACGACCAAGGCCACGCGGGCCACGGCTGTTGCGGTCGCCACGGTCCGTGCCGGCCGGCTTGGCCGGTGCGACAGGGGCGGGTGCTGGCGCCACCGGTGCCGGGGCGCCGGTGAAGAAGCTGATGATCTTGGCGATCAGGCCTTGCGGCGCGGCAGGCGCGGCCACCGGGGCCGGTTTTGCTTCGACGGGCTTGCGCTCGACCAGCGGTGCCGGCTGGTCAGGGGTGATCGTCTTGACGACGGCTTCCTGGCGCGGCTTGGCTTCTTCCTTCTGACGCTTGCTGTACGCCATATCGGTTTCAGCGCTTTCGGCCAGGTTGTAGCTGGCCTGGCTGTCTTCCAGACGCGGATCGTCGTGCTTGATGCGTTCGAGCTTGTAGTGCGGCGTTTCCAGATGCTTGTTCGGGATCAGGATCACGGCGATGCGGTGACGGTTCTCGATTTTCAGCACTTCGCCGCGCTTTTCGTTCAGCAGGAAGGCGCCCACGTCCACGGGCACCTGCACGTGGATGGTGGCCGAGTTTTCCTTCATCGCCTCTTCCTGGATGATGCGCAGCACCTGCAGGGCGGACGATTCCGTGTCGCGGATGTGGCCGGTGCCGGAGCAGCGCGGGCACGTCACGTGCGAGCCTTCGGACAGCGAAGGGCGCAGGCGCTGGCGCGACAGTTCCATCAGGCCGAAGCGGGAAATCTTGCCCATTTGTACACGGGCACGGTCATGGTGCAGCGCATCCTTGAGGCGCTGTTCCACTTCGCGTTGATTTTTCGCCACTTCCATGTCGATGAAGTCGATGACGATCAAGCCGCCCAAATCGCGCAAACGCAGCTGGCGGGCCACTTCTTCGGCCGCTTCGCAGTTGGTGTTGAAGGCGGTCGTCTCGATGTCCGAGCCGCGCGTGGCGCGGGCCGAGTTGACGTCGACGGAGACCAGTGCTTCCGTGTGGTCGATGACGATGGCGCCGCCCGATGGCAGCGGCACGGTGCGGCTGTAGGCCGTTTCGATCTGATGCTCGATCTGGAAGCGCGAGAACAGCGGCACGTCGTCGCTGTAGCGTTTTACGCGGTGCACCATGTCGGGCATCACGTGGCTCATGAACTGGTGCGCCTGGTCGTAGATCTCGTCGGTGTCGATCAGGATCTCGCCGATGTCGGGCTGGAAGTAGTCGCGGATGGCGCGGATGACGAGCGACGATTCCTGGTAGATCAGGAAGGCGCCGTTGGCCGACTTGCCGGCGCCTTCGATGGCGCGCCACAGTTGCATCAGGTAATTCAAGTCCCACTGCAGTTCATCGACGTTGCGGCCGATGCCGGCGGTGCGGGCGATCACGGACATGCCAGCAGGCAAGTCCAGTTTATCCATGGTTTCGCGCAATTCCTGGCGCTCTTCCCCTTCCACGCGGCGCGATACGCCACCGCCACGCGGGTTGTTCGGCATCAATACCAGGTAACGGCCGGCCAGCGAGACGAACGAGGTCAGGGCGGCGCCCTTGTTGCCGCGCTCTTCCTTTTCCACTTGCACCATGATTTCCTGGCCTTCGCGCAGCGCTTCCTTGACGGAGGCGTTACGGACGTCGACGCCTTCGCGGAAATACGTGCGGGCAACTTCCTTGAAAGGCAGGAAGCCGTGGCGGTCTTCGCCATAGCTGACGAAGCACGCTTCGAGCGATGGCTCGATGCGCGTGATCACGCCCTTGTAGATGTTGGATTTGCGCTGTTCGCGCCCGGCTGTCTCGATATCGATGTCGATCAGTTTTTGTCCGTCGACAATCGCTACGCGCAGTTCTTCTTGCTGCGTGGCATTAAACAACATGCGTTTCATTTTTATAACTCCGCGACCCGTAGGCCATCTCAAAGCCGCTTCCGGGGAAGCGGCGAAGTACAGGGATATATGCGAGAACGGGAGTGCTGGCGGGGGAAATGCCCAGGCGTGCGGAGCAACAACGCGTACGAGGTATACGTTACGGCCGCAACAGGCGCGGTGAGGTCAATCGTCATGCCGAGTGCACGGGACACTTGCAACTCATCTGTAACAGCCCGGATGAGAATGAACTGCATCGGGGGCAGAGAATGCAAGTGGTCAGCAAATTCAGAGCCAAATCGTAAGCCGGCTCATTACAGGGATCGCGATGGCGAGGCTTGGCCTCAGCCTATTCATCGACAACCTCAGGTGACCGCATACGGGTTTGGCGAAAACGGCAAGCGTTATCAACTTCATCAACCCGCGAGCCCGACTCGATAAGTCGCGCTAACGGGTACTTATCCTTATAATCCCACACTCACTTCAGCATCTCCACGCGTTATCCGATTACAACTACGGTGCAACCTTGATTCGCGCAGGGATGGTGCATATACATTTTTTTCCACCGAATTTGCAATTTGGCGAGGCCGGTGGAGACGCCCCTGTGTAAAATGTGCTTTTATTCTTACACTCGCAGCAGCCAGGGCCGCAGCAAAAACAATTATATATTCAAAATGAAGGACTTAGAGAGATTTCTGGGAAGACATAGTAAATGAAGAGTCAAAATGATGTTGTTCCCCCTTCAACACCCCCGGTTCAGCCGCAAGCCCAATTCGTAACGATCGCCGAGGAAGAAGCAGGCCAGCGCATCGACAACTACTTATTAAGAGTGTGCAAGGGAGTGCCTAAAAGCCACATCTACCGGATCTTGCGATCGGGAGAGGTGCGCGTGAATAAAGGCCGTATCGATCAGCTGTACCGCCTCGCCGCCGGCGACGTGGTGCGCATTCCACCCGTGCGCGTGGCCGAAAAGGCGCCCACGGGCGCGCCGGCCGCCGAATTCAAGATCATCTTCGAAGATGCGCAGCTGCTCGTCATCGACAAGCCGGCCGGCGTGGCCGTGCATGGCGGCTCGGGCGTATCGTTCGGCGTGATCGAGCAATTGCGCGCCTCGCGCCCCGACGCCAAGTTCCTGGAACTGGTGCACCGCCTGGACCGCGACACGTCCGGCTTGCTGTTGCTGGCAAAGAAACGCACGGCGCTGACCAACCTGCACGAGCAGATGCGCGACGGCCTTACCGACAAGCGCTACCTGGTGCTGGTGGCCGGCGACTGGAAGAATGCGCGCCAGCATATCAAGTTGCCGCTGCATAAATATACGACGGCCGAAGGCGAGCGCCGGGTGGCCGTGCAGGCCGATGGCCTGGCGTCGCACACGGTGTTTTCACTGTTGCATAAATATCACAACTTCGCCTTGCTGGAAGCGGAATTGAAGACGGGACGCACGCACCAGATCCGCGTGCACCTGTCGTCGTCCGGTTTCCCCATCGCCGGCGACGATAAATATGGCGACTTTGCCCTCAACCGTGCCCTGTTGAAAGCCGACAGCACGCGCGGCGCCCTGAAGCGCATGTTCCTGCACGCGCACCAGATCACGTTTACACACCCTGAAACGGGCAAGACGATGACCCTGAACGCGCCGCTGGCTGCCGAATGCGAGCGTTTCTTGGTAAGCTTGGGCAAACCATTGGCCGTTGCCGCACGATAATTGGGAGTTACTTAACGATCTACCGCGTGCGCGCGACACTACTCACAAGGTAGTCAGTCGCCATCATTCATTCTCAAGGAGCCGGCGGCTATGCCGTCGGGAAACATGGCAAGAAAGCAATTTGATCTGATCGTCTTCGATTGGGACGGTACCCTGATAGACAGTACCTCGACCATCGTCAAGTGCATCCAGGCATCGGCCAAAGACCTGGGCTTGCCCATTCCCACCGAGTTGCTGGCCTCGCATGTGATCGGCCTGGGTTTGCAGGAAGCGATGCAGCTGGTGATGCCCGACGTGGAGCCGAAATACCATGCGCGCATGGCCGAGCGCTACCGCTATCACTATCTGTCGCGCGACCATGAGCTGACCCTGTTTCCCGGCGTACACGAGATGCTGCTGGAACTCTCGCAGCAAGCGTACTTTCTCGCCGTCGCCACGGGCAAGAGCCGTGTCGGCCTGAACCGTTCGCTGAATGCCGTCAAGCTGCTGTCGCTGTTCGATGCGACGCGCTGCGCCGATGAAACGTTTTCCAAGCCCCATCCGGCCATGCTGCAGGAGCTGACGCGCGAACTGGGCCAGGACATGCGCCGCACCGTGATGATCGGCGACACCAGCCATGATTTGTTGATGGCAAGCAATGCAGGTGCGGCGGGTATTGCCGTAGAGTATGGAGCGCATCCGGTGGCGCAGTTGCAGGCTTGCCATCCGCTGTATTCGGCCGCCACGGTGGCCGATCTGCACCAATGGCTGAGCGAGCACGCATGATGAGCGACGTTGTCGATGTGTTCATTTGTGCGGCCGACGCCGTGGCCGATGGCGGCAAGGGCGTGCGCTTTCCCGTCTCGGCCGGCGGCGAAACGACCACGGGCTTTGTCGTGCGCCACGGCGGCAAGGCGTATGGCTACCTGAACCGCTGCGCCCATGTGCCCATCGAGCTGGACTGGGCCGAAGGCGAGTTTTTCGAGTCCAGCGGCTTGTACCTGATGTGTTCGACGCATGGCGCCATCTATGTGCCGGAGAGCGGCTACTGCGCGGGCGGCCCCTGCAAGGGCGGCCGCTTGCGTCCGATACCCGTGACCGAGCGCGACGGCCAGCTGTATTGGCAGCCCGACGAGTATGTCCAGCCGCTGCCGGCCTGAAGCCCGGTGCAGGCATTATTGCAATTTAAACAAAGTGAACCATGAGCGAAAACACGAATGACAAGCTGGACAGCAGCGCGCCAGCCGCCGGCCACGGCGCCCCTGCGGGCAACTGGGAGCGCGACGTGCTGGAAAAGCTGGTATTTGCCACTTTGCAAGAGCAGCGCGCGCACCGCCGCTGGAGCATCTTCTTCAAGGTCTTCGGCCTGCTGATCGTGCTCTTTGCGCTGTGGGTGTTTTATGACTACAACACGGCCGACGACAGCGAGACCCTGGGCCGCCATACGGCCCTGATCGACATCAGCGGCGCCATCGAGTCCGAAGGCAGCGGCTCGGCCGCCGTCGTCATCCCCGCGCTGGACAAGGCGTTTTCCGATAGCGGCTCCGTGGCCGTGGTGCTGCATATTAATAGTCCGGGCGGCAGTCCTGTGCAGGCCGGCATGATCGTCGACGAGATGCAGCGCTTGCGCAAGGGCTATCCGGACAAGCCCTTGTATGTGGTGGTCGATGAAATGTGTGCCTCGGGCGGCTATTACATCGCGGCCGCCGCCGACCGCATCTACGTCAACAAGGCCAGCGTGGTCGGCTCGATCGGCGTGCTGATGGATGGATTCGGCTTTACGGGCGTGATGGAAAAGGTCGGCGTCGAGCGCCGCCTGCTGACGGCGGGCGAGAACAAGGGCTTCATGGACCCGTTCAGCCCCCTGACGGAAAAGCACAAGGCGTATGCGCAAGGCATGCTCAATGAAATCCACCAGCAATTCATCGAGGTGGTGCGGGCGGGACGCGGCAAGCGCCTGAAGGAAACGGCCGATACCTTCTCGGGCCTGTACTGGACGGGGGCGAAAGCCGTGGAAATGGGCCTGGCCGACGATTTCGGCACGGTCGACAGCGTGGCGCGCGACGTCGTCAAGGCGGAAGACATCGTCGACTACACGCAACATGAAGGCTTGCCGGAGCGCGTGCTCAAAAAGTTTGGCGCCGCCATGGGCGCGGGCGCCATGAAGGCGGCCGTGCAGCAGTCACAACCGGCGTTGCGCTGAGGACATCACACTTGGCTGGCAGGCAAGCCAGTCGAGAATGATTTTCAATAAGGTGGTAAATTGGCTTGAAAATGGGGCTGCTTGGGCTATAGTGAAAGCGTAGTTCTTTTCAAGGAGGGGCGATATATCAACTATGTTGTCAGTACTAACTTGATTGGCAAGTCTTGGAACTACTCGCCGCATCGCAGATGTGGTTTTGAGTGAATTTACATTCCTCACTAAAGTCCCGATGGGGCTTGGGAACGGCGGCGCAATGCCGCCGTTTCCTTTTGTTCCTCTTTCGTGCCGGATGGACCGGTGTTGCCGGATGTGGTGTCTGGGCGTGCTGGCAAGGCAGGCATGCGAGGGCAGGGCATGGCTGGTTGAATGGGCCGGTTTCAGACGGCGCAGCCGTTGCAGTGCGCGGGCACGCTACTTGCCTGCCGGGCCGGCGTTGCGACGGTGCTGGCGTTGGCGCCGGAACTGATGTCAGGCGGCGTGTCCGCCATGGCGGGCGCCGGCACGTTCTCGGTTTCCGCATCCGTTTGTGCAAAACCGCCCAGCTCCAGCCAGCACATGAAATGGCATTGGGCCTCGGCATGCCAGTGCGTCTGGCTTGCTGGTGACGGCGTTGCGTTCCCGTCCTGCTGCGCAGGGGTGTTGCTCCAGCGCGCCACGCCGAGTCTGACCTTGTGCATGGCCGCCTGTTCCGTAGCGATGCGCTGGCGCATGTCGGCGATGCTGCCTTCTAAGGCGATGGTATCGGTATGCTTCATACAATGTCCTTGTGAGTCGTTGCCTGGTTATTATTCCTAAAGCTCGTTAGGCGGATTCCTAACGAAGTTTCAGTCTATCAATGCGATATTCCAAGCGCTTGATATTTCTCAAAGGAATTGACCATTTATATCGAAATCTCACCTTGCACTTCAGCTCATCTGTGCCTGCGCAAGGCTGGTGCGACCTCGGCGGCCTGGTACAGGGCCGCTTCACGCTGCCAGCCGCTTCTGGTAAAGTCACGCCCATGAGTAAATTATCCCTAGACCGCATCCTGCAATCGCAGGGTTTTGGCACCCGTAAATATTGCCGTTCCCTTATCGAAGATGGCGATGTCGTCATCGATGGCGTCACCCAGACCAATTACCGCACCACCGTCGAGACCGACGGCCTGGTGCTGCACGTGTTCGAAGAAGAGTGGGTGTACCGCGCCCACCTGTACCTGGCGCTGAATAAGCCCGCCAACTTCGAATGCTCGCGCAAACCCAGCCATCATCCCGGCGTGCTGACCCTGCTGCCGGAACAGTTTACCTGGCGCGAAGTCCAGCCCGTCGGCCGGCTCGACCACGATACGACGGGCATGCTGCTGATGTCCGACGATGGCCCCTTTATCCATGCGCAATCGTCGCCGAAGCGTCATGTTCCGAAAATTTACCAGGCCACGACGCAAGAGCCCGTGACCGATGAACTGGTGGCCCTGCTGCTGGCTGGCGTGCAATTGCACGACGAACCGGCCCCGCTGGCGGCCCTCGTCTGCGTCAAGCGCGGCGAGCACCAGCTGGAAATCGTGCTCGAACAAGGCAAATACCACCAGGTCAAGCGCATGCTGGCCGCCGCCGGCAACCATTGCAGCGCGCTGCACCGTTCCGCCATCGGCAGCCTGACCCTGGAATCGCTGGGCATTGCGGAAGGCGAGTGGTGCTACCTGACGCCCGAGCAGATCGCTCTCCTCGCGTAAAACTCTTCTGACCGTCAAAGCCGGGAATATCCCGGCTTTTTGGCGTCTTTAGCCTTCAATTGCCTGCATTTGACGAAGTTTTCCCTACATGAAATTAGCAACCCTGAACGATGGCACGCGCGATGGCCAGCTGGCTGTCGTCTCGCGCGACCTGAAAACGGCCCATCTGGCCGACGGCATCGCCTCGACCCTGCAAAAGGCGCTCGACGACTGGAGCTTCATCGCGCCCCAGCTGGACTTGTTGTACCAGACCATCAATAGCGGCCGCGGCCATCGCGCCTTCGAGTTCGATTCCGCCAACTGCATGGCGCCTTTGCCGCGCAGCAGTTTGCGCGTGGCCGGCGCTTCTTATCTGCAGCAGATCGAGCGGGCCTGCAAGGCGGCGGGAACTGAAGTGCCCGCGAATCTGCGCGAATCGCCGCGACTGTACCAGGGCGCCAGCGACGATTTTCTCGGCGCCCACGACGACATCTGCCTGGCGCACGAGCAGTGGGGCATCGATTACGAAGCGGGCATCGCCGCCATCACGGACGACGTGGCCATGGGCTCGACGCCGGACCAGGCGCACCTGAACATCAAGCTGTTGATGCTGGTCAACGACATCACCTTGCGCAACCTGGCGCCGGACGAACAGGCGAGCGGCTACGGCTTCCTGCAGGCGAAGCCGGCCATGGCGTGCTCGCCCGTCGCCGTCACGCCAGACGAACTGGGCGACGCCTGGCGCGGCGGCAAAGTGCACTACGCGCTGCGTTGCAGCCTGAACGGCAAGTTGACGGGCCAGCCCCACGCGGGCGCCGACATGGCATTCAATTACCCGCAATTGCTCGCCCATCTGTGCCAGACGCGCAACGTGCGCGCCGGCAGTGTGGTCAGCGCGGGCGGCGTCGCCAACAAGGAGATCAAGAAGGGATTTTCCAGCATCGTTGAGCGACGTAACCAGGAGATGATCGCCGATGGCGTCGCCAGCACGCCGTACTTGCTGTTTGGTGATGTTGTTCGTTTGGAAATGCTGGGTGATGACGGCAAGTCGCTGTTTGGCGCGATCGAGCAGACCGTGAAACAGGCCGAGGCGCGCAAGTCCCGCTAAGGTTACTGGAGAGTAAAGGAAATACAGGGGATTTGCCCCCCTGTTCCGCCGATGGCGCGCGCCCGCTTGAACCGATAATGCGTCATGCCCAGTCCGTATTGCGCCTAGCCAGGCTGCAGGACTTCACCGGAGTTGATTGATGTCGGAAGACAGCGACGCAGAAAAGACCGAAGCCGCGTCACCGAAGCGCCTCGAGCAGGCGCGTGAGGAAGGCGACGTTCCGCGATCGCGTGAAGTGGCCACGTTTACGGTGTTGATGGCGTCCGGCTGCTGTCTGTGGTTTGCCGGCGACGCCATCGTGCGGCGGCTGACGGCTGTCATGGTTTCCGGGCTGACCCTGGACCGGGAGCAAATCCTCAATCCCGACGCGATGATGTTGCGCATCGGCTACGACGTGGGTTCCGTTCTGCTGACCTGCCTGCCGTACGCCGCGGCCATCATGCTCGTCGCCCTCGCGTCGCCCGTGCTGGTGGGCGGCTGGCTGTTCAGTTCCAAGGCGTTCACCCCCAATTTTGGCAAGCTCAACCCGATTCGCGGCCTGGGCAATATGTTTTCGAAGAATGCGCTGGTGGAGCTGCTCAAGGCCATCGCCAAGACCCTCGTCGTCGGCGTCGTCGCCTGGATGGTGATGCAGCATCAAAAGGATGCCGTGCTGGGCCTGTCGGTGGAATCCCTGCGCGCCGGTTCGGCCCATCTGATCAGCCTGCTGATCACGGCCTTCCTGCTGATCGTCGGCGCGCTGGGCCTGATCGCCGCCATCGATGGTCCGTACCAGATGTGGCATTACGCCAACAAGATGAAAATGTCCTTGCAGGAAGTCAAGCAAGAGGCGAAGGAGTCGGACGGCAATCCGCAGATCAAGGCGAAGATACGCCAGATGCAGCATGAAATGTCGCGCCGCCGCATGATGGCCGACGTGCCGACGGCTGACGTGGTGGTGACCAATCCTACCCACTACGCGGTGGCCTTGAAGTATGGCGAGAATTCGCGCGGCGCGCCGCAGGTGGTGGCCAAGGGTATCGACGAAGTGGCGGCGAAGATCCGCGAACTGGCGGGCGAACACAAGGTCGCCATCCTGGAAGCGCCAGCCCTGGCGCGCGCGCTGTACAAGCACACGGACATCGGCGACGAGATTCCCGAGGCGCTGTATGGCGCCGTGGCCGAAGTACTGGCCTACGTGTTCCAGCTGCGCAGCTACGGCAACGGCCATGGCGAGCGCCCCGACAAGCCGAAAAAACTCGACGTGCCGCCCGAGCTCGATCCGCTCGACCCCGCATCGCAGACCAAACCCGCGGCAGACGCGGCAGACAAGAATAAAGGAAGTACACCATGAACGGCCTGAGATTGCCAGCCTGGCTCAGCGGAATGGGCAACAACGCCAGCAAGGGTGTCGCCGCGCCGATCATCATCATCATGCTGCTGGCGATGATGGTGTTGCCGCTGCCTGCCTTCATCCTCGACATTTTCTTCAGCTTTAATATCGCGCTGTCCATCATCGTGCTGCTGACGGCGCTGTACACGGTCAAGCCGCTCGACTTCATGGCCTTCCCGACCATCCTGCTCGTGTCGACCATGCTGCGCCTGTCGCTGAACGTGGCGTCCACGCGCGTCGTGCTGACGGAAGGCCACACGGGCGCCGACGCGGCCGGTAAGGTGATCGAAGCGTTCGGTCACTTCTTGATTGGCGGCAACTACACGGTCGGTATCGTGGTGTTTATCATTTTGACGATCATCAACTTTACCGTCGTGACCAAGGGTGCGGGCCGTATCGCCGAGGTGGGCGCCCGCTTCGCGCTGGACGCCATGCCTGGTAAGCAGATGGCCATCGATGCCGACCTGAACGCCGGCCTGATCGGCGAAGACGAAGCGCGCCGCCGCCGCACGGAAGTGGCGCAGGAAGCGGAATTCTACGGCGCCATGGACGGCGCCAGCAAATACGTGCGCGGCGACGCCATCGCCGGCATCATGGTGACCGTCATCAATATCGTCGGCGGCCTGCTGGTGGGCTTGCTGCAGCATGACATGGGCTTTGCCGATGCGCTGAAGAACTACACGCTGCTGGCCATCGGTGACGGTCTGGTGGCGCAGATTCCTTCGCTGATCATTTCCACGGCGGCCGGTATCGTCGTCTCGCGCGTGGCCAGCGAACAGGACATCGGCACCCAGTTGGTGGGGCAATTGTTTGCGAAACCGCAAGTGCTGTACATTACCGCCGGCATCATCGGCGGCATGGGCCTGATTCCCGGCATGCCGAACATGGTCTTCATCCTGCTGGCGTCATTGCTGGCCGGCTCCGCCTATTTGATCAGCAAGAAACGCACGCAGGAAAAAGCGGCGGCCGAAAAGCCGGCCGAAGCGCCGCCAGCCACGGTGGCGCCCGAGCAGGAAGAAGCCAGCTGGCAAGACATCATGCCCGTCGACACCCTGGGCCTGGAAGTGGGCTACCGTTTGATCCCCCTGGTCGACAAGACGCAGGGCGGCGAATTGCTCAAGCGCATCAAAGGCATCCGCAAGAAATTTGCCCAGGAAGTGGGCTTTCTGGCGCCGCCCGTGCATATCCGCGACAACTTGGAATTGAAGCCGTCCGCCTACCGCATCACCCTCAAGGGCGTGGAAGTGGGCGTGGGCGAAGCGTTCAACGGCCAGTTCCTGGCGATCAATCCCGGCATGGCCAGCGGCACCTTGCCGGGCCTGGCCACGAGCGACCCCGCGTTCGGCTTGCCTGCCACCTGGATCGACGCCAGCCTGCGCGACCAGGCCCAATCGATGGGCTACACGGTCGTCGATGCGGGCACCGTGGTGGCCACGCACTTGAATCACCTGATCACCTCGCATGCGTCCGAGCTGCTGGGCCGCGCGGAAGTGCAGTCGCTGCTCGACCACCTGGGCAAGGATGCGCCGCGCCTGGTGGAAGACCTGGTGCCGAAGATGCTGTCGCTGTCGACCCTGCAGAAAGTGCTGCAGAACCTGCTGGCCGAGGGCGTGCACATCCGCGACATGCGCACCATCATCGAAACCCTGGCCGAGCATACGGTCCATACGCAAGACCCGAACGACCTGACGGCGCTGGTGCGCGTCTCGCTGGGCCGCGCCATCGTGCAGCAGCTGTTCCCCGGTGCGGCCGAGTTGTCCGTGATGACCCTCGACAGCCGCCTGGAGCGCCTGCTGATGCAGGCGATGGGCAATGGCGGCGACGGCGCCGGCATCGAGCCGGGCCTGGCCGATACCATCGCCCACCAGGCGGGCCTGGCCGCGCAGCAGCAGGAAGCGCTGGGCCTGACGCCCGTGCTGCTGGTGCCGGCGCCGCTGCGCGCCCTGCTGTCGCGCTTCCTGCGCCGCGCCTTGCCGCAGCTCAAAGTGCTGTCGCATGCGGAAGTGCCGGAAACCAAGACGATCCGCGTCACGGCGCTGGTGGGGGCGCAATAGTCGACAGCATTAGTACCGGGGTCAGACCCCCTCCAGCGTTAGCGCGGAGCTTTGCGTTAGCGTTAGTGGGGGTCTGACCCCAGCTTCTCAGCCCTTGCTTTTGGTCAAATAAACATCAATTTCCTGCCGGCAAACTGAATAACGGGTACTTTCCCGTCCTGTTCCTTCGATCATTTCCTGCAAGCATCGCTAATAATAGAAACTGTCCGGGTGATCTGTGTCCATGTGGAAGACAGCACCCAAGCAACAGGAGTCGATGATGGTCACACAGTTCAGCCAATATTGCGCCCCCCCCGCCTTGGGAGGCCGGTCATGAATGTGAAGAAATTTACGGGCGCCTCGTCGCGCGATGCGCTGCGCAAGGTGCGCGAAGCATTGGGTCCCGACGCCGTGATCCTGTCGAACCGCCAGACCGATGGCGTGGTGGAAATCCTCGCGCTGGCCAATGACGATGCCGCTTCGCTGGCCTCGCCGCCGGCCGCGTCCGAAATGGCCCAGCCCCGTCCCCAGTTGCAGACCCAGTTCGCCACGCCGCAGCGTCCGGCCGCCCCGGCCCAGCGCCCGGCCGCACCGCGTCCTGCCGCGCCGCGCCAGGCAGCCGGCGAGCCAGTGGACATGGCCCGCATGCAGCAGATGATGGCCAGCGCGCTGGCGCACGTCAAGGAAAACGCCGCCGCCGAGATGAGCGGCATGATGAATGAAATCCGCGCCATGCGCGGCATGATGGAAACCCAGCTGGCGGAAATTTCGTGGGGTTCGACGCAGCAGCGCGAGCCGCAAAAAGCCGTCGTGCTGCGCGAAATGCTGGCGGCCGGCTTCTCGGCCAGCCTGGCGCGCTACCTGATCGACAAGCTGCCCGCCGGCCTCGACGGTGCGCAAAGCATGCGCTGGATCAAGACCGTCCTGAGCCGCAACCTGAACACGGTCACCAATGAAGACGCCATGCTGGAGCAGGGCGGCGTGTTCGCGCTGGTCGGCCCGACCGGTGTCGGCAAGACCACCAGCACGGCCAAGCTGGCGGCCCGCTGCGTGATGCGCCACGGCCCGGAAAAGCTGGCCCTGATCACCACGGACGCCTACCGTATCGGCGCGCACGAACAGCTGCGCATCTACGGCAAGATCCTCGGCGTGATGGTGCATTCGGTGAAGGACGAAGCGGACTTGCGCATCGCCCTGAAGGAACTCAAGAACAAGCACACGGTGCTGATCGATACCGTGGGCGTGAGCCAGCGCGACCAGATGGTGACGGAACAGGTGGCCATGCTGTCGGGCGCCGGCGCCGACGTGAAGCGTTTGCTGTGCCTGAACTCGACGGCGACGCAGGAAACGCTGAACGAAGTGGTGCGCGCGTATCAAGGCAGCGGCCTGGCCGGCTGCATCATGACCAAGCTCGATGAAGCGGCGTCGATCGGCAACGTGCTCGACGTGGTGATCCGCCAGAAGCTGAACCTGTTTTATGTGTCGAACGGCCAGCGCGTGCCGGAAGACCTGTACCTGGCCGACCGCGGCTACCTGATCGACCGCGCCTTCAAGCTCAAGCGCGACTCGGCGGCCACGCAGTTTTCCGACGCCGAACTGCCGCTCCTGATGGCGCAGGCGGCCGCCCGCAACAATGAAGCGCGCGGGGTGCACCTTGGCTAATTTCGATTTCGACCAGGCCGAAGGCTTGCGCCGCATGCTGGCCGGCCCGCAGCCGCGCGTCATGACGTTCCTCTCGGCCACGCCGCAGGACGACAAGGGCGCCATGCTGGTCAACCTGGGCGCTTCGCTCGCCTATGGCGGCAATGATGTGCTGCTGCTTGACGCCAGCGGCGGCAGCGATGGCGTGGCTGCACGCCTGGGACTGGCGCACGGCGCCAGCCTGCGCGACGTGGCGCGCCAGCAGTGCGGCCTGAACCAGGTCATCCATCAGGTGCCGCAAGGCTTCGGCGTGGCCAGCCTGGGCGCGCGCAACCACCTGATGGACAGCATGGACTATGCGGGCGAGGACGAATTGCGCCGCCTGGGCAAGACTTTCGAGGTGCTGGCGCGCCAGAGCGGCATCGTGCTGGTCGACGGCGTCGTGGCCGACGAGGGCGATTGCTTCCCCGTGCCCTTGATGGCCTCGTCGGATATCGTGGTGCAAGTGTCGACCAGCGCCACCTCGATCAAGGCGGCGTACTGCCTGATCAAGCGCCTGAGCCAGGAACTGGGACGCCGTCCGTTCGGCATTCTCGTCACGGGCGCTTCCGAATCCGAGGCAAAAGTGGTATACGATAATATGGCACAGGCGGCGAGCCGCTACCTGGCCGTGAAGCTGACCTCGATGGGTTCGGTGCCTGCCGATGAATATCTGCACCGCGCGGCGCGCCTGGGCCGCAGCGTGGTCGATGCGTTTCCGCTGGCGGGCGCCTCGGTGGCGTTTCGCGGACTGGCCGAGCGGCTGGCCCGTTCGGCGGCGCCGGTGCTTGGCGGCACCTTGTACCAGACGGGGAGCCCGCACCAGTTCAGCGCCTGAATCGAACCGCAGCACCAGATAAGATGAGAAAACAATAAGCAGCCTATGTACACGGTCAAAGGGAAATCGAACAAGGACTATTTGCTGACGGAGCACATTCCGCTGGTGAAGCGTCTGGCGCACCATATGAAGGCGAAATTGCCGCCTTCGGTCGAGGTCGATGACCTGATCCAGGCCGGCATGATCGGCCTGCTCGATGCCATTAGCCGCTATGAAGAGACGCATGGCGCGCAGTTCGAGACCTATGCCGTGCTGCGTATCCGCGGCGCCATGCTCGACGAATTGCGCACCAGCGACTGGCTGCCGCGCAGCATGCGCCAGAACATGCGCAAGATCGAGGAGGCGATGAGCACCTTGCAGCAGCGCCTCGGCCATCCGCCGACGGAATCGGAAGTGGCGAAGCTGCTCAAGATGTCGCTGGCCGACTACCAGGAAATGCTGGGCGACGGCGGCGGCCACCAGCTCGTGTATTACGAAGACTTTCATGACCCGGACGGCAATGACAGCTTCCTCGACCGCCACTGCGTGGACGAGGACAGCGACCCCTTGCGTTCCCTGCTCGATACCGATTTCCGGCAATCCGTGATCGATGCCATCGACGCGCTGCCACCACGCGAGAAAATACTCATGGGCCTGTATTACGAAGAAGAGCTGAACCTGAAGGAGATCGGCGCGGTGATGGGCGTATCCGAATCGCGCGTCTCGCAGCTGCATACCCAGGCCGTCGCGCGCCTGCGCGCAACCTTGAGGGAGCAGGCGTGGACTGGTCCAGCGTAATCGGGCTGGCGCTGGCGCTGGCCGGCCTGTTGGTCGGCCAGGCACTGGAAGGCGGCAAGATGGCCTCCCTGCTGCAGCCGGCCGCCTTTGCCATCGTCATCATCGGCACCTTTGGCGCCGTGCTGCTGCAGACGCGGCTGCGCACTTTCGTGCGCGGCCTGGAAATGCTGCGCTGGGTCTTCCTGCCGCCCGCCGATACGCGTGCCGCGCTGGCGCGCGATATCGGGCAATGGAGCCTGACGGCGCGCCGCGACGGCCCGCTGGCGCTCGAGCGCCTGATGGAAAACACGGCCGACCGCTTCAACGCCAAGGGCTTGCGCATGATCGTCGATGGCATCGCGCCCGACAAGCTGCGCCAGCTGCTCGACGTGGAAATTTCCGCCTATGAAATGGCCGAGCGCCAGGCCGTCAAGGTGTGGGAATCGGCGGCCGGCTATTCGCCCACCATCGGCATCCTGGGCGCCGTGCTGGGCCTGATCCACGTGATGGAAAACCTCACCGACCCGAGCAAACTGGGCAGTGGCATCGCCGTGGCCTTCGTCTCGACGATTTATGGCGTGGGCCTGGCCAATCTGCTGTTCCTGCCGGTGGCGAACAAGCTCAAGGCCATCGTCTCGCGCCGCGTGCTGCAGTATGAAATCACGGCCGCCGTGCTGTACGACATCGCCACGGGCGACCATACGCGCATCATCGAAGAGCGCGTGTCCAGCCTGCTGCACGAGCACTGATCATGATGCGGCGCGCGCGCAGGAAGTATGACGAGGAACCGGACAACCAGGACCGCTGGCTGATTTCGTACGCCGACTTCATCACCTTGCTGTTCGCGTTCTTCGTCGTGATGTACGCGATTTCGCAAGTCAACGAGGGCAAGTACCGCGTCTTCCAGAATGCCATCGGCCAGGCCTTCAGCCTGGAAAAGGGCGCGCCGCCCATCATCATGGAAGCGCCGCAGGCGATCCCGCTGCCGAACCCTGCCCTGAAACGCCGCACGGAAGCGATCCGCCGCGAGCGCGAGCACATGACGCGCCTGGCGCAGGACCTCACATCCACGCTGGCGCCGCTGGTCAAGGAAGGCAAGGTGCGGGTCACGCAGACGAGCCGCGGCGTGAGCGTGGAAATCAATGCCAGCGTGCTGTTCGACCCGGGCGCGGCGCGCCTGACGGCGGAATCGGACCAGGCCCTGCGCGCCGTCGCCGTGCTGCTCAAGGATGACACGCACGACGTGCAGGTGGAAGGGCATACGGACGTGCAGCCGATCAGCAATTCCAATTTTGCCTCGAACTGGGAATTGTCGGCCGCGCGCGCCAGCGCCGTGGTGCGCCTGTTCATCGCCAGCGGCGTGCAGGCGTCGCGCCTGACGGCGGTGGGCCACGCCGACAATATCCCCGTGGCGCCCAACGAAACCCCGGAAGGGCGCGCGCGCAACCGCCGGGTCGCCGTGACGATCCTCTCGGGCATCCCGGAAACGGTGACGGAAGTGCCGACGGCGCCTGTGGCGCCGGCACCGGTTCCCGCCAACTGAACGCCGCCGCTTGCTACAAGCGCGGCCATCTTTCCTTTATTTCTACCTATTATCTCTCCATCATGAAAAGCAGCTCCCTGGGCGGTCTCGTCTATTCCACTGAAACGGGCCGCATGTGTCCCGCCTGCCGCCAGCCGCTGGCGCAATGCGCGTGCAAGGCGCAAGCCAGGACGGCGCCGGCGGGCGATGGCGTGGTGCGCGTGTCGCGCCAGACCAAGGGCCGGGGCGGCAAGAGCGTGACCGTGGTCAAGGGCTTGGCGCTGGACGCCATCGCGCTGGCCCTGCTGGGCAAGCAGCTGCGCACGCAATGCGGCTCGGGCGGCACGGTCAAGGATGGCGTGATCGAAGTGCAGGGCGACCATGTCGAAACGGTGATGGCGGCGCTGGCCAAGCTGGGCCACCAGCCGAAAAAGGCCGGCGGCTGAGCGTGCGGAGGCGTGCGGCCTGCTGCCGTGCGCCTGTGGTAACGTGCATTTCCTTTTATGCGCCACCTCATATGAACAGCAAACTGAGCGGTATCGCCATCGTCGCTGCCATCGCGGCAGTGCTGGCGCTCGTGTACTGGCCCGCACCCGATGGCGGCGCGCCGGACACTGGCGCCACCGCTGCCGCCAGCGCGCCGGCGGGACGCAGCCTGGCGTCGTATTTGAATATCGACGCCACCCCGGTCGCCGATGCCGCGCCCGTTGTCGTGTCCCTGGCACAGCGGCTCGAACGCCTGGGCGCCAGCGGCAAGCCGGAGGACGCGTATGCGGCCTACAACCTGATCGACGACTGCATCGTCTTCCAGCGCGAAAACCGCTTGCCGGGGATGGAATTCGAGTTGGGGCGCGAGATGACGGTGGAAGAAAAAACCGCCCAGCAGCAGCTGTGCGCGGGTCTGACGCAGCGCCAGCGCGAGGACCGCCTCGGCTACCTGGCCACTGCCGCGCAAGGCGGCGTACCGGGCGCGGCTACCCTGTTCCTGTCGGAAGGTCCGTTCGGCGACCGCAGCGCGCTGCGCAACCGTCCCGATGATCCGCTGGTGCAGGCATGGAAGCGGCAAGCCATCGCCCAGCTGACGGCGCAGGCGGATGAGGCGGAACTGACCAGCGTGTCGACCCTGATGATGGCCTACCTGCGCGATGGCGACGTGGTGCAGAAAGACGCGCCGCAAGCGTATGGCTACCTGCTGGCCCTGCGCATGGTCTACGACGACATCCTCACGCCCGGCACCACGAATCCCTACCAGGACAGCTACTGGCACTGGCTGCAAAACGAGTTGACACCCGAGCAGCAGGCCGCCGCCCTGATCAAGGCGAATGGCATCGCCGCGAAATTCCGTCAGCATACGGGCCGGCCCACGCACGGTTGAGTGCGTAGACCAGCCCCTGCACAGGCTGGCCCGTGCATAAGCCAGTCCGTGCATAGGCCAGTCCGTGCATGGCGTCGCCGCACCGGCGCCAGGTCTGCCAGCTACGGCAGTGCTTGCAGGCGCCGGGTGCGGGTCAGGCAGCCGTCTTGCGGCGCCGTACGCTATACCCGATCAGACCCAGTCCCACCAGCAGCATGCCGTAGGTTTCCGGTTCGGGCACGGCCGTAGTGATGGAAATGTCCAGCACGGAATCACGCACGCCGAGGCCGCTTGCTACGAGGGTATAGGTGCCAGGTCCCAGCAGGCCGTTGAAGGTGGAATGGGCGAAGCTGCCCAGTACGCCCGTGAACGTATCCGATTGCACCAGGTTGTTGCTGGCGTCGAACAAGTCGATGTTGACGCCAGTCAGGCGGGGACCGAATTCACTGGCGCCCGTGACCAGCCAGGCGGCGTTGCCCGTGAACGATTGCACGCCGCTGCCGACCGTAAACGTGGTCGTTTGCAGCAGCGAGCCGCGCTCTGTCGTGAAGGTGTCGACGAACAAGGTGTCTTGCGCCAGCAGCGGCGTGGCCACCACGGCCGTCGATACGAGATGGTTGTAGAACACGGCTTGCGTCTCGGCCTGCGCGGCTGGCGCCAGCAGGGTGCAGCCGAGCAGCAGCGCCGCGCCAGCCTTGGTTACTGAGAGAGAGTTCATATCATGCTCCTGTGTACTTGCAGTTGAAGTGGTGTGCGTCATGGCGCAGCGCAAAAGCGCAAGCCGGACGCGTGCAATGGATTAGCTATGCCTGCGGGAATGATGTTCGTGTCGGCGAGGAAAGTCCCACCATGTATTGGTGCGGCGTATGCTAGGGATTAGCATATAGTCATCATTCCCCTCAAGTTTGAGCATGCTCAAATGTGTGGGCGTGAAGGGGGGGGGGCGCTGTTGTTTCTGCGTGCGGCGTTGTGGCGGGAGTGCGGGCATGCCGGCTCCGCCGCAGCCTCCCTGGAGGGGCGGCGCGGCGGTGATGTGCAGGATGGTCGTGATATGGGGCCGCTGTTCGGGACGGCGTCAGGCGTGCAGCAATGGCTTATTGCTGTGCCTGTCGCTGCTGTTACCTGCGCTGGGGGAAGACGGGAGGCGCTTAGCCGATGACGACGCGCCGGCTGGCCGTGTTTGCCATCGGTTGGCCGCTGGGGCCGTAGAAATTGCCGCTTTGGGCAGTGGGGCGCATGGCGTTCAGGGCGCCTTGCGTGTGCAGCATGTGTTTGTTGACCAGCAGGCTGTTCAGCCGGTTCTGTTCCTTCGCTTCGCGCGTCGTCTCGAGCAGGGCTTTCCACAGGGGCGCCGCCTCGGCATCGCTGGTGCTGACCAGCCAGTCTTCCATGCCCGCTTCGGCGGCCGTGAAGCCCGCCGCCGCCAGCGCCTGGTGGCGTTGCGCCGCCAGCTGGCTCAATTGTCCGACGAGCGCCGTCTTGCGGGCCGTGAGCTCCGTGATTGCATCGATGTCAGCCGCAACCAGATGCCGCTGTTCTTCTTTCATCAATGCCAGCAATGTGGTCATGAGCTGTTGCTCGTCGCGCAGGCTGGAAAACGGAGTCACTGATTGCATGAGGTAACCTATCTATTTCGTGAGTGCAGCAAGTCCTTGACCGTGTCGAGGAGACCGTCCGCCACTTTTTCAGAGTTGACCTGGAACTGGCCGTCGGCGATCGCCAGCTTGATGCGTTCGACTTTCTTCGTGTCGAACACGGCGCCGCTGCCGGCAGTTGCACTGGCCGCTAATGCCTGTCCTTGCGGCGACAGGCGTACATTGTCCGACGTTGTCGGTGTTGCCTGGGCTTTCTCGGCATTCCGGGCGCCCGAGGTATTCGCGGGCGCCACCGGCAGGCCGGGATTGCTTTTAATGGTGTTATCGGTAATTTTCACAGCGTGATCCTCGTCTGGTCGAAGTCAAAAAACTCCGGGATATGTGTCTTTATCGGCACCTTCTTCCGAAACTTTAGTGCACCAGACCACAATATCGCTGTCCATCCGAGTTTAAAAGGCGACCTCCACCATGCCGCCAGCCCGCGCCACGCCGCTGATCTGCTGGCCGCTCTGCGTGCGTACCTGTACCGTCTGACCGTCGCCGGCGCTGCCGATGGCGCGTCCTTCTGATGCCACTTGGAAACCGTTGCCGCTGGAAACGACGCGCACCAGCTGGCCCTGCATCACCACCGGCTTGCGGCGCAGGGTGTCGAGGCGCATCGGCGTGCCTGGCGGCAAGGAAATATTCGTGCTGGCGCCCACGACCTGGGCCATGTCTGTGGCGATGCCTGCCGGCAATGCTGCCAGGTCGCCCTGCATCGTCACCAGCTGGCTGGCATCGATGGCTTGCCCTTGCGCCAGCGGCACGGCGCTGGCCACATAGTCGCCCACGACGGCCACGTTCGCCTGCAGATAGATGGTCCAGTTGGAGGGGGCCGTGCAGCGCACGCCCACGGTCGTCTTGCCCCAGGCGCGCGCGCCTGGCGCCATGAAGGCTTGCGGCGCGGGGCAGGCGGCCAGGTTCAGGCGCGGATCGACGGCGCCGACGGTGACCGTCACCTTGCCCGGCAAGCCGTTGCTTTGCACTTGCAGGAATTGTTCCACGCTGTTGCGCAGCGCTTCCGGCGTCTGCCGGCCGGCGTTTTGCGCCTGCGCCAGCAGTGGCAGGGCGGCAAGAGCGAAGAAGAAAGCAAGCGGTGTTTTCATGGTATAGGCCTCTGGAATAGTGCCATGATAGTGCGCGCCGCCCCGTTTGAAGCGACGATTAAGGGGTAAAAGTACGGTCTGATCCGGCGATGGTCTTGCCGGCGGGCGCCGTACTATGTTTCCTGTCATCACTATACCGCCATCCTTCCGCCATCTCGGGCGCCAGTGGCAGATCTTTCCGGAGCCTGACATGATAGGGAAACTCGACGATTACATGCGCTTCAACGAGACGGCGCTGAGCCTGCGCTCGACGCGCCAGGAATTGCTCGCCTCGAATATCGCCAATGCCGACACGCCCAACTACAAGGCACGCGACGTCGATTTCGCCAGCGCGCTGAAGGGAGCGATGGCACGCAAGGATGGCGTGCAGCCGGCCCTGAAGGGCACGGCGCCGCAGCATATGCCGGGCAAGGGCGTCGCCGCCGCCGTGGGTGGCAGCACGGGCGGCAAGGTCGAGACCCTGGCCGACGGCACGCCGCTGCTGTACCGCGCGCCGGCCCAGGGCGCCGTCGATGGCAACACGGTCGACATGGACCTCGAGCGCAATGCCTTTGCCGATAACGCCATCCGCTACGAGGCGGCCGTAACGTTCCTCAACTCGCAGATCAAGGGCATGCTGACGGCCATCCAGGGAGGACAATAATCATGTCGCTATTTAATATTTTCAATGTTTCCGGTTCGGCCATGAGCGCCCAGGCGCAGCGCCTGAACACGGTGGCCAGCAACCTGGCCAATGCCGACAGCGCCACCAGCGCCACGGGCGAAGCCTACCGCGCCAAGCAGGTGGTGTTCGAAGCCGTGCCCATGGCCAATGGCGCCACGGCCGTCAAGGTGCAGAAGGTGATCGAAGATCCGTCGCCGATGAAGCTGGTCTACGACCCGAAGAATCCGCTGGCCGACGAGAAGGGCTACGTCACCATGCCCAACGTGAATACGGTCGACGAGATGGTCAACATGCTGTCGGCCTCGCGCTCGTACCAGACCAACGTGGAAACCATGAACGCGGCCAAGTCGCTGCTCCTGAAAACCCTCACCATCGGCCAATAAGGCTGACTGACCATTATGGCAACCATCGATACGAGCAAAACCGTCACCACCGACCTGATGGCGACGATGAATCCGAAGAAGACCACGGCCGCGAAGGGCAGCGTCGAGGAAGAAACGAACAAATTCCTGACCCTGCTGGTGACCCAGCTGCAAAACCAGGATCCGATGAACCCGCTGGACAATGCGCAGCTGACCAGCCAGTTGGCCCAGCTGTCCACGGTGACGGGCGTCAACAAGCTCAATACCACGCTGGAAACGCTCAAGACCAGCTACCAGCAAGCCGAATCCATGCAGGCGGCCAATATCATCGGCCACGGCGTCTTGACTGCAGGCAAGAGCATTAACCTGAGCAAGAGCGCGGCCCTGCTGGGCGTGGACCTGGCGACGCCGGCCGACAGCGTCAAGGTCACCATCTACAACAGTACGGGCAAGGAAGTCCATTCCATCGACCTGGGCCCGCAGGACGCGGGTACCTTGCCGCTGGGCTGGAACGGCTCCACGGCAGAGCTCGACAAGGACGGCAAGAACATCGTGCTGCCTGACGGCGCCTATACGTTCTCGGTGGAAGCCAAGCGGGGCGGCGCCAAGCTGACCGATGCGGCGGCGCTGATGTTCGGTTCGGTCGCCAGCGTGTCGACGGGCGCCGGCGGCGTGAAGTTGAATGTGCCGGGCGTGGGCAGTATCACCATGGCCGATGTGAAACAGATTTTGTAAGCCGCTCATTTGTAGCGTAGACCCTCTACCCCTATTTTCTACCAGGAGAACACAATGTCTTTCCAACAAGGCCTGAGCGGCTTGAACGGCGCCGCCAAATCGCTGGACGTCATCGGTAACAACATCGCCAACTCGGCCACCGTGGGTTTCAAGCAATCGCAGGCGCAGTTCGCCGACATCTATGCCAACTCGCTGTATGGCGTGGGCGGCAACCAGCCCGGTATCGGCGTGTCCGTGTCGCAGGTGGCGCAGTTGTTCAACCAGGGTAACCTGGAAAGTTCGTCCAATCCGCTCGACATCGCCATCAACGGCGGCGGTTTCTTCCGCACCAGCGTGAACGGCGCCATCCAGTACTCGCGCAACGGCCAGTTCCAGGTCGACAAGAACGGTTTCATCGTCAATGCCCAGAAAGCCCAGCTGACGGGTTATCCGGCCGATGTGAACGGCAAGATCCTGGCCGGCGCCACCGTGCCGCTGCAGATCGACCCGTCCGACATGGCGCCGCAGGCGACCACCAAGGTCGATACCCAGGTCAACCTCGATTCCAATTCGGCCATGCCGACCGTGGTGCCGTTCACCGTGGGCGAGCAAAAGTCGTGGACCAAGCAATTCCCCGTGCCCGTCTACGATTCGCTGGGCAACTCCCACACCATGTCCAATTTCTACGTCAAGACGGGTACCAATACCTGGGATGTCTACACGGCCACTGACGGCAAGGAAATCACCAGCGCGAAAGTGGTCGCCGCTGCGCAAACCGATGCCGCCTCGCTGGCCGCGCGCGCCGCCTATCAGGCCGCCGTCACGGCCGTGCCGCTGGTGCCCGCCAATATCACGGCCGCCGCCGTTGCCTATGGCAATGCGGCCGGTGTCGCCATACGCACCGCCGCCGCCGCGGCCGGCGCCAGCCCGGCCCAGCTTGCCGCCATCAGCGCCACCTATGGCAGCGCCGTGCCCAACGGCGTCAATTCCAGCCTCACGCCGGACCAGATCGACAGCAGGATCTCCGCGGTGACGGAAGTGCCCGCCGTGAAGTCGGCGTCGCTGGTGTTCAACAGCGTCGGGAGCCTGGACAAGGCCGCCATGCTGGCCCTGACGCCGCCGCAAACCCTGCCGGTGACGGTCAACCTGCCCGTCTTCCCCGCCACGGGCGCGAACGCGAATCTGGCGATCAAGGTCGACTTCACCAATTCGACCCAGCTCAGTTCGTCCACCAGCGAAAAGCGCACCGTGGCCGATGGCTATGCGGCTGGCCAGCTGGACCGTTTCGTCGTGGGTTCCGATGGCGTGATCCAGGGCCAGTACAACAACGGCAAGACGCGCGACCTGGGCCAGGTGGTACTGACCAAGTTTTCCAATCCGAATGGCCTTGAGCCGCTGGGCAACAATGCCTGGGCGGAAAGCTCGACCTCGGGCAGCCCGATGACGGGCGAGCCGAGCTCGGGCGGCCTGGGCGACTTGCGCGCCTCGGCCGTGGAAGTGTCGAACGTGGACCTGACGGCGGAACTGGTCAACATGATCACGGCCCAGCGCGCCTACCAGGCGAATGCGCAGACCATCAAGACGCAGGATTCCGTCATGCAAACACTCGTCAACCTGCGTTAATAGTACCGGGGTCAGACCCGCCGGGTCTGACCCCAGCTTTCTGCCTTGGGTTGAAGGCAACAGGAGAAATAAAAAATGGACCGTCTCATCTACACCGCCGGCTCCGGCGCCAAGCACATCCTGGACAAGCAGGCGACCACGGCGAACAACCTGGCGAACGCCACCAGCACGGGTTTCCGCGCTCAGCTCGACTCGTTCCGCGCCGTGCCCGTGGTGGCCGACGGCATGATGCCGACGCGTGCCTTCGTCGTCGATTCGACGGTCGGTTCCGACTTCACGCAAGGCCCGATGCAGCACACGGGCCGCGCGCTCGACGTGGCCGTGGAAAACGGCGGCTGGATCGCGGTGCAGTCGGCCGACGGTTCCGAAGCCTATACGCGCAACGGCGCCCTGAAGCTCAATGAAAACGGCATGCTGCAGACGCAGTCGGGCCTGATGGTGCAGGGCGATACGGGCCCCATGGCCATTCCGCCCGGCGTGACGGTGGCCATCGCCAGCGACGGTACGGTGGGCACGATATCCACGGACGTGCCGCCAGGCCCGTCGACGGTGCTGGGACGCATCAAGCTGGTCAACCCGCCCGAGCAGCAACTGGTGCGCGGCGACGACGGCCTGTTCCGTCTGAAGGATGGCACGGTGGCGCAGGCCGACCAGGCCGTCAAGCTGACCACCGGTGCCCTGGAAGGCAGCAATGTCAGCCCCGTCGACTCCATGGTCAGCATGATCGCTCTGGCGCGCCAGTTCGAAACGCAAATGAGCTTGTTGAAGAATGCCGAGAATAACGCGGCGAAAGCCACCCAGATCCTCGCTTTGAATTGATGGGGACCACGGCATAATGGTCACATAGAAATAGTCTACAGGGCTGATTAAGTAACCCCCAATAAATTATTGTGATTTCTGACTTCCATAACCGACGCTCTGCGGCGTTGCTCGCTGCTAGCAGTGCTCGCACTGCGTCGCAGCGATCGCCTTGCATAGCATCCGGTTCTGTTTGTCATAAATTCACACTAATTTCCCGAGAATTACTTAGCGCCGTTATTGGAGAAAAATCATGATTCGTTCCCTTTGGATAGCCAAGACCGGCCTGGAAGCGCAGCAGACGCAGATGGACGTGATCGCCAATAACCTGGCCAACGTCAGCACCACGGGCTTCAAGAAGTCGCGCGCCGTGTTTGAAGACTTGCTGTATCAAAATGTGCGCCAGCCGGGCGCGCAATCGTCGCAGCAGACCCAACTGCCATCGGGCCTGCAGATCGGCACGGGCGTACGCACCGTGGCTACCGAACGCATCCATACGCAGGGCAATCCCCAGGCGTCGGGCAATTCACGCGATGTGATGGTCAACGGCACGGGCTTTTTCCAGGTGCTGCTGCCGGACGGCGCCACCGCCTACACGCGTGACGGCTCCTTCCAGACCGATGCCAACGGCCAGCTCGTCACTTCCGAAGGTTTCGTCATCCAGCCCGCCATCACCGTGCCGACCAATGCGCTGAGCCTGACCGTGGCGCGCGACGGCACCGTCTCCGTCACCTTGCCCGACACTGTTGCGCCATCGCAAATCGGCTCGCTGCAGCTGACCACCTTCGTCAATCCGGCCGGCCTGGAATCGAAGGGCGAAAACCTGTACATGGAAACGGGCGCCTCCGGCGTGGCGCAGACCAACACCCCGGGCACCAACGGCGCCGGCGTGCTGATGCAGGGCTATATCGAAACGTCGAACGTCAACGTGGCCGAGGAAATGGTCAACATGATCCAGACGCAGCGCGCTTACGAGATCAACAGCAAGGCCATCACCACGTCCGATCAAATGCTGCAGAAATTGTCGCAACTTTAATTTTCATAGTCGTCATGCCATCCGCCGCCGGATGGCAGCGGAGGTTCGTCATGCAATACCCCATCATCGCCCTGTTGTCCGCAGTCCTGCTGTCCGGCTGCGCCATCACGCCCACCTCGATCGTGCAGTACCCGACCACCACGCGCGCGCCGATGCCCGAACCCGTGGTCGTCAGCAATGGTTCCATCTACCAGCCGTCGACTTATCGTCCCGCCTTCGAAGACCGCCGCGCGCGCCACGTGGGCGACACCATGACGATCGCCATCACCGAGCGCACGAATGCCGTCAAGGCGGGCGCCAGTTCCGGCAACAAGTCGGGCAGCGTGGGCTTTTCCACGCCAGGCATGCTGCAGGGCCGTCTGGGCGGCACCGTCTCGGCGAATGGCGCCACCAAGTTTGCGGACGGCGACAACCAGTCCGCCAGCAATACCTTTTCCGGCACGATCGGCGTGACGGTGATTGAAGTGCTGCCGAACGGTAATCTGATCGTGGCCGGCGAGAAACAGATCGCCATGAACAAGGGCACGGAATTCATCCGCTTCTCGGGCATGGTCAATCCCGATACCATCGGCACGGGCAACGTCGTGCCATCGACCCAGGTGGCCGACGCGCGCGTCGAATACCGTACCAACAGTCAGATCGACCGCGCCGAAATGGCCTCGATGGCGTCGCGCTTCTTCCTCAGCCTGCTGCCGTTCTGATCATGGCCACTTTTACTTTCCCCCGCTTTGCCGCTGTTTTCGGCCTGGCCATCTCCCTGCTGGCGCCCGTGGCGCAGGCCGAGCGCATCAAGGACCTGGCCAGCATCGCCGGCGTGCGCCAGAATCAGCTGATGGGCTATGGCCTCGTCGTCGGCCTCGACGGCAGCGGCGACCAGACCACGCAAACGCCATTCACCATCCAGAGCGTGGCGGCGATGCTGCAGCAGCAGGGCATTAACTTGCCGCAAGGCACCAGTTTGCAGCTGAAAAACGTGGCCGCCGTGATGGTGACGACGGCCTTGCCCGCGTTTGCCCAACCGGGCCAGCTGCTCGACGTGACGGTCTCGTCGATGGGCAATGCGAAAAGTTTGCGCGGCGGCACTTTATTGATGACGCCATTGAAGGGCGCCGACGGCCAGGTGTACGGCATGGCGCAGGGCAACGTGCTGGTGGGCGGCGTGGGCGCGCAGGCGGCCGGCAGCTCCGTCGTCATCAATCACCTGAGCGTGGGCCGCATTTCGGGCGGCGCCACGGTCGAGCGTACCGTGCCTTCGGTGCTGGGCGCCAACAACACGATACGCCTGGAATTGAACGCCACCGATTTCGCCACGGCCAGCCGCGTGGTCGACGCCATCAACAGCCGCTACGGCGCCGGCACGGCCGCCGCGCTGGACGGGCGCGTGATCCAGGTGCAGTCGCCGGGCGGCAGCGACCAGCGCGTGTCCTTCCTGGGCCAGCTGGAAAGCATCGAAGTCAATCCGGCCCGCCTGGCGGCCAAGGTCATCATGAATGCGCGCACCGGTTCCGTCGTGATGAACCAGTCCGTGACGCTGGAAACGTGCGCCATTTCGCATGGCAACCTGTCCGTCACCATCAATGTCGAGCCGCAGGTGAGCCAGCCGGCGCCGCTGTCGGGCGGACGCACGGTGGTCACGCAGACGGCGCAGATCGATATCAAGAAGGAACCGGGCAAGGTGATGCTGGTCAAGGGCGGCGCTTCGCTGTCCGACGTGGTCAAGGCCTTGAATGCCATTGGCGCCTCGCCGCAAGACTTGCTGGCCATCCTGCAGGCGATGAAGGCGGCAGGTTCGCTGCGCGCCGAACTCGAAATCATTTGATGGACACGCCATGATCAGCCAAACCGACCTCAGCAATACCGCCGCCTATGACGTCAAGGGCATGGATGGCTTGCGCCAGTCCGCCAAGGCGAAGGACCCCGCCGCCCTGAAAGAGGCGGCCACGCAATTCGAAGCCATGTTCATCAACATGATGATGAAAAGCATGCGCGAGGCCACGCCGCAGGACGGCATCATGGATAGCCAGCAGAGCAAGATGTACACCTCGATGCTGGACCAGCAGACGAGCCAGAACCTGGCCAAGCGGGGCACGGGCCTGGCGGACGTGCTGATCCGTCAATTGTCGTCGTCGAACCAGGCGCTGGCCGCCGACGGCGCCGAAGCGCCGTCGCCCCGTTCGTCGAGCATGGCGCAGGCCCTGGCCGCGTTCCGCCAGCAGCAGGGCGCGCTGACCGAGGGTGCAGGCAGCGCCGCCGGCACCGGCAAGACCCTGAGCGACAAGGCCAACGCCACGCAGGCGCCGCACGTGCGCGCCTTCCAGGAAAAGCTGGGCGTGCATGCGGAAGAGGCGAGCCGCGCCACCGGCATCCCGGCCAAGTTCATGCTGGGCCAGGCGGCGCTGGAAACGGGCTGGGGCAAGCGCGAAATCATCAGCCGCGACGGCAGCAGCAGCCACAACCTGTTCGGCATCAAGGCGTCGAGCGACTGGAAGGGCAAGGTCACGGAAGCCGTCACCACGGAATATGTAAATGGCAAGGCGCAGCGCAAGGTGGAAAAATTCCGCGCCTACGACAGCTACGCGGACAGCTTCAAGGATTATGCGCAGTTGATTACCAACAACAAGCGCTACGAAAAAGTGCTGGCCAGCGCGGGCGACGCCAGCACGTTTGCCCAGGGCTTGCAAAAGGCCGGCTACGCGACGGACCCGAATTACGCTGCCAAATTGACAAAAATTATTAAAAATTCGCTGGTCGGCTAATTCCCCGCCTGTCCCCTGCGCAAGCCGCCCGCTTCAAGTTTTCGCCGCGGCTGCCGTAAATACATTTGACGGTAACCAATAAGACACCATGACTTCGAATCTACTCAGCATCGGTAAGAGCGGTTTGCTTGCAGCGCAGGTGGGCCTGTCGACGACCGGGCATAACATCACCAACGCCAACGTGGCCGGCTACAGCCGCCAGGTGGTGCTGCAGCAGACGTCGCAGTCCAACTATGCCGGCTATGGCTTTGTCGGCACGGGCACGGAAGTGTCGCAGATCAAGCGCCAGTACGACAGCTTCATGGCCACTCAGGTCAATTCCGCGCAAAGCGCGACCAGTGCGCTCGACACGTATTACACGCAGATCAGCCAGATCGACAATCTGCTGGCCGATCCCACGGCCGGTCTGTCGCCCGCCATGCAGGATTTTTTCAAGGGCGTGCAGGATTTCAGCTCGAATCCCTCGTCGGTCGCGTCGCGCCAGGCGCTGCTGTCGAGCGCCGGCTCGCTCGCTTCGCGCTTTCAGGGTCTGAGCGCGCGCCTGACGGAGATCGGTGACGGCGTCAATTCGCAGATCACGTCGAATGTGACGGTGATCAATACCTATGCCAAGCAGCTCGCCGAGCTGAACAAGTCGATTTCCCAGTTGTCGGTCGATGCCAGCAACCAGCCCAACGATCTGCTGGACCAGCGCGACCAGCTGATCACGGAATTGAACAAATATGTGAAGGCGACGGTGCAGCCCGCCGCCAACAATACCGTCACCATTTCCATCGGCGCCGGCCAGCCCCTGGTGGTGGCGGACCGCAGCTTCGAACTGGCGGCCACGCCTTCGCGGACGGACCCGAACCGCATTGAGGTGGGCTATGTCACGGGCAGCACCGTCACCGTGCTGCCGGACAGTTCCCTGACCGGCGGTTCGCTGGGCGGCTTGCTGGAATTTCGCAGCGGTACGCTGGACAATGTCCAGAACTCGCTGGGCAAGGTCGCCATCGCGCTGGCCAGCACCTTCAACGACCAGCACAAGCTGGGCCAGGACTTGAATGGCGCCATGGGCGGCGATTTTTTCAAGATACCCGACCCCGTGATCGGTGCCGACCGCGGCAACAACGCCAGCAGCACCACGGTGCTGTCGGCCAAGGTCAGCGACCCGACCAAGCTGACGGCCAGCGATTACAGCCTGAAATACGACGGCAGCAACTATGTGGTAACGCGCGAATCCGACGGCACGCACACCATCATCAATCCGTATCCGCAAACGGGGCCGCAAACCATCGACGGCGTCGATTTCTCGATCTCGGGCACGGCCGCCCAAGGCGACAACTACGTCATCAAGCCGACGGCGAATGGCGCGGCCGGCTTGAACGTGCTGATCACCGACCGCAACAAGATCGCGGCCGCCGCGCCGATCGCCACCTCGGCGCCGGTGGCCAATACGGGTTCCGGCAAGCTCAGCGCCGGCTCCGTCGACAAGGCCTACCTGACGCCGGGCAATGCCCTGACCGGTCCCCTGACCTTGACGTATGACAAGGCGACCACCTCGCTGACGGGTTTCCCGGCAGGCCAGGCGGTGACGGTCAAGGGCTTGAATGGCGCGACCACGACCTATCCGGCCGGCACGGCGAACATCCCCTACACGGAAGGCGACAACTTCAGCTTTGGCGGCATCAATGTCAGCATGACGGGCACGCCGGCGCAGGGCGATACCTTCGTCATCAAGCCCAATACGGGCGGCGTGGGCGACAACCGCAATGCCGCGCTGCTGGCGGGCTTGCAGACGAAGAATATCCTCGATGGCGGCAATGCCACGTTCCAGGGTTCGTATGCGCAAACCGTCAGCTTCGTGGGCAACAAGACGCGCGAAGTGCAGGTGAGCGGCCTGGCCAGCCTGGCCTTGCTGCAGCAGGTCAGCACCCAGCAGCAGGCCGTTTCCGGCGTCAACCTCGATGAAGAGGCGGCCAACCTGCTGCGTTACCAGCAGTCCTACCAGGCGTGCGGCAAGGTCATGCAGATCGCCAGCACCCTGTTCGACGTGGTCATCGGCCTGGGACGTTAATCAATTTTTGCCGCGACGTAGCGCGCGGCGGCTTTCTGGAAGGGCAGCATCATGCGCATCAGCACACGAATGATTTATGACCAGGGCAGCTCGCAGCTGAACAATCTGCAGGGCGCCTTGAACCGTACGCAGATGCAGCTGTCGTCGAACCGCCGCAACCTGACGCCGGCCGACGATCCGATCGCCTCGGCGCGCGCGCTGGAAGTGACGCAGTCGCAATCGATCAACACCCAGTTCGTGACGAACCGTTCGAATGCGAAGAACTTCCTGTCGCAGGAAGAGCTGGCGCTGGCCAGCACCACCTCGCTGATCGCCGACGTGAAGGACCTGGTGCTCAAGGCCGGTAACCCTTCCCTGAAGGATGTCGACCGCGATACCCTGGCGAGGGAGCTGGAAGGCCGGCTGACCGACTTGCTGGGCATCGCGAATACGGCCGACGGCGCGGGCGGCTACCTGTTTTCCGGCTACAAATCCACGACCCAGCCATTCAGCCAGACGCCGACGGGCGCCAGCTATGTGGGCGACCAGGGACAGCGCGAACTGCAGGTGGGTTCGGCGCGCTACCTGGCCACCAGCGATTCCGGCGCCACCGTGTTTGAAAACAACCTGACGGGCAACGGCAAGTTCACGACGGCCGCCGCTACCGCCAACTTCACGCGCGGCGGCTCGGGCGTGATTTCGGGCGGCACGGTGACGGACCCGTCGGCATTGACGGGGCACAAGTATTCGATCGACTTCAAGGTCACTGGCACGGGAACGGACGCCGTCACCACCTATACCGTCACCGACGCCACCCTGGGCCAGACGGTGCCCAATCCTGCCGTGCCCATCCCCTACAAGGCAGGCGACGCCATCACCTTCGACGGCCAGCAAGTGAACATCACGGGCAAGCCGGCCGACCTGGACAGCTTTACCCTGGAGCCGAGCGCCAAGGAATCGTTGTTTACCACCGTGAAAAACCTGATCGGCGTGCTGCGCCAGCCTGGCAGCGGCGATGCGGGCCAGGCGCGCCTGACGAACGGCTTGAACGCCGCGCACAACATCCTCGACACGGCCTATGACAATGTGCTGTCCGTGCGCGCCGATGTCGGTTCCCGCATGAAGGAACTCGATTACCTCGACAGCGCCGGCGACGATCTCGACATCCAGTACGCCACCACCTTGTCGGACCTGCAAGACCTGGACATGGTGAAAGCCATTTCCACCTTCAGCCAGCAGCAAGTGACCCTGCAGGCGGCGCAAAAATCGTTCACTTCGATCTCGGGCTTGTCGCTGTTCAATTACATCAGCTGACGCACCGGCATCGCGGGATGGGCCGGCAAGCCGGGGCAGGGAGTGCATCTCCCGCCCCGGCTTTTTTGCGCGCGGAATCTGGCTGTTCTGATAATATGTGCAGGAAAACTGTGCAGTCTAACTGCATATCTGTTATAGTGGAGTCTGTTGATACACCACACGGCCACCATGACCACCGCGCAAGAAGACCACGAACAAGTTCTGCAACTGGCCGGCGAATTGCGCATCCTGGTCGGCAAATTGCGCCGCCGCCTGCGCGAAGAGGCGCACCTGGGGGACGTCAGCATGTCGCAGGCATCCGTGCTCAGCCGTCTCGAGCGCGACGGCCCCGCCACCGTCAGCAGCCTGGCGCGCGCCGAAGGCATGCGGCCCCAGTCCATGGCCGCCACCGTGCAAGCCTTGACGCAAGCGCGGATGGTGACGGGGTCGCCCGACCCGCTCGATGGCCGGCAGACGCTATTGACCCTGACGGACAGCTGCCGCGCCTGGATCGCGGCGAGCCGCGCCGCACGCGAAGACTGGCTGGCGCGCACTATCGAAACCCGGCTCACGCCGGCCGAAGTCACTGAGCTCGACAAGGCGGTGGCCTTACTCAAACGCTTGGCGGAGTGATCCGCTGAATTTTTCACCACGACCCCGGCAAGGAGCCCGCACGCCCAGATGAACAACACATTCCGTTCGCTACGCATTCCCAATTACCGTATCTGGGCCGGCGGCGCCCTCGTGTCGAATATCGGCACGTGGATGCAGCGCACGGCGCAGGATTGGCTGGTGCTGAGCGAATTGACGCAGCACAATGCCAGCGCCGTCGGCATCGTCATGGCCTTGCAATTCGGCCCGCAACTGCTGTTGCTGCCCCTGACGGGCATGGCGGCCGACCTGCTCGACCGCAGGAAACTGCTGCTGTGCACGCAGGCGGCCATGGGCTTGCTGGCGCTGGGACTCGGGATGTTGTGCATCAGCGGCCTGGTACAACTGTCGCACGTGTATGTGTTTGCTTTCCTGCTGGGCTGCGTGACGGCCTTCGATTCGCCCGTGCGCCAGACTTTCGTGGCTGAAATCGTCGGCGAGGAAGATCTGACGAACGCCGTGGCGCTTAACTCCACCTCGTTCAATGCGGCGCGCATGCTGGGCCCGGCCGTCGCCGGCTTGTTGATCAGCAGCGTCGGCAGCGGCTGGGTCTTCATCATCAACGCCGTCAGTTTTGCCGCCGTGATCGGTTCGCTGTTGCTGCTGCGCGTGGAACTGCTGCGCCGTGCGCCGCGCGTCAAGGCCACGCGCGCCAGCCTGGGCGAGGGTTTCCGCTACGTGCGCCAGCGGCCCGACCTGATGGCCATCCTGCTGATGCTGTTCCTGATCGGCACCTTTGGCCTGAACTTCCCGATTTTCCTCTCGACCATGTCCGTGACGGCTTTCCATGCGGGCGCCGGCCAGTATGGCGTGCTCAGCTCCGTGATGGCATGCGGCTCCGTGGCCGGCGCCCTGCTGGCGGCGGGGCGCGGCCAGCCGACGCTGGCGCTGCTGCTGGGGGCGGCCGCGCTGTTCGGGCTGGCCTGCGCGCTGGCCGCCGTGATGCCCAATTACTGGCTGTTCGGCATGATGCTGGTGGTCATCGGCATCGCCGCGCAAACGTTTACCACCAGCGTCAACAGCAGCGTGCAACTGTCGACGGCGCCCGCCATGCGGGGCCGCGTGATGGCCATCCTTTTGGCGATCTCGGCAGGCGGCACGCCGCTGGGCGCGCCCATCGTGGGCTGGGTGGCCGACACCTTCGGCCCGCGCTGGGCGTTGGGCATCGGTGCCCTGTCGGGCCTGGCGGCAGCCTTCGTCGGCGTGCGCTACCTGGTCAAACATCACCAGTTGCGCCTGAACGTCGACCTGCGGCGCCGGCGCTTCGCATTCAGCAGCGACCAGCATTGAGGCGGTCCGTCAGGGCGGCAGCAGGCCCGTGCGGGCGGCGGCCACGATGGCTGCGCTCAAGCCGTCGAGCAGGCCGGAGGCGGCGCGCGCCGTATGCCAGTACAGGGCGATATCGAGCGGGGTATCCGGCAGCAGTTCGACCAGGCTGCCATTGTCAAGATGCGGCTGGATCAGCGCCTGCGGGTGCAAGCCCCAGCCCATGCCGGCCAGGGCGGCCGTGACGAAGGCATGCGACGAAGGCAGGGCATGGCGCGGCAGCTCCACGTGCCGGTGGCACAGGCGCCGTACCCAGTGCGCCTGCAGTTCGTCCTTGGCATTGAAGACGAGGCTGGGTGCCAGCGCCAGGCTGGCGGCACCGACGCCGTGGGCAAAATAGCGCTGCAGGAAGGCGGGACTGGCGGCGGCCAGGTAGCGCATGGCGCCCAGCGGGCGGCTGTTGCAGCCCGATGCGGGCCGGGCCGTGGCGCTGACGGCGGCCAGCACGGCGCCGCTGCGCAGCCATTCGGCCGTATGATCCTGGTCGTCGACGGCCACTTGCAGCAGCACCGGGTGCCCGGCCGCAAAGGCGGCGATGGCGGGCGTCAGCCAGGTGGCCAGGCTGTCGGCATTCACGGCGACGGGCACGCTGGCGCGCGACACGCCCAGTGCTGTCTGCGCCAGCGCCGGCAAGGTGCCCTGCAAATCCTGTTCGAGCAGCTGCACCTGGTCCACGTGCTGGCACAGGCGCCGTCCCGTTTCCGTGGCGCGGCAGGGCTGGTCGCGTATCACCAGCGCGCAGCCGACGCGCTCTTCCAGCAGGCGGATGCGCTGCGAAATGGCCGATGGCGTTACGTGCAAGGCGCGCGCGGCGCGCTCGAAACTGCCTTCGCGGAGGACGGCGGCCAGGGCGGCAAGGGCGGCATAATCGAGCATGAATGAAGTTTTCCTTAACTTGCTGCAGTAAAGGTAGTTTGCCTTCATTGTGTGCGGCTGGCAAGATCGCCGCATGACACTTTCGACCGCCACCACCCCACTCGTTTTTTCCGTCTTTCTCCAGGGCTTGACCCTGGGCCTGGGACTCATCGTTGCCATCGGCTCGCAAAATGCCTTTGTCTTGCGGCAAGGCTTGCGCCGCGAACATGTGGGCGCCATCGTGCTGTTTTGCGCGCTGGCAGACGCGGCCCTGATTGCCGCCGGCGTCCTGGGCATGGCCCATGCGCTGGGACAGCGCCCCTTGCTGGCCAGCGCGCTGGCATTGGGCGGCGCCGTTTTCCTGGCCGTCTACGGTTGGCAAGCGCTGCGGCGCGCGCGCCGGCCGCAGCAGCTGCGCGCGGCCGAAGGCGGTGCCGGGCTGGCGCTGGGCGCCATCCTGGCCCAGGCGGCCGCATTTACCTTGCTCAATCCCCATGTCTATCTGGATACGGTATTGTTGGTGGGAAGCATCGGCGCCCAGCAGCCGGGCGCGCTGCGTGGCTGCTTCATCGCCGGCGCCAGCGCGGCCAGCCTGCTGTGGTTTGCATCGTTGGGCTATGGCGCGCGCTGGCTGGCGCCGTGGTTTGCGCGGCCCCGGGCCTGGCAAGTGCTCGATGGCTTGATCGGCGTGACGATGTTCGTGCTGTCCGCCTTGCTGCTGCGCCACGCGCTGGGCTGGCAGCCCTGATCAGCGCGCGGGCGGCAGCGGCGTCGGCGCTGCCGGGCGCAGGGGATGCGGCGGCGCGGGCGGCGGTGGCCGGTCGCGCGTGGCAAAGCCGCGCGGCAGCAGCCGTGCCGTTTCTATGCCGCGCAGGAACATGTTCTGGAACGGCGTGGCCAGGTAGGGCAGGACCATGCCGATCACCAGCAAGCCCACGCCCAGGGTGACGGGGAAACCGATACCGAAAATGTTCAGCTGCGGCGCGGCCCGCGTCAAGATGCCCAGCGCCACGTTGGTCAGCAGCAGGGCGGCGATGATGGGTAGCGAAATTTGCAGGCCGGAACGGAAGATTTCCCCGCCCCAGGCCGCCAATTGCTGGAAACCGCCGCCGCTGATGGGACTCGACGAAATCGGCAGGCTGACGAAGCTTTCCGCCAGCGCCGCCAGCAAGACCAGATGGCCGTTGACGGTCAAAAACATCAAGGTGGCCAGCATGACGAGGAACTGGCTGATGGCGGACGACCTGCCCTTGGTTTGCGGATCGAAGAATGAGGCGAAGCCCAGGCCCATGGTGAGGCTGCTGAGTTCACCGGCCATTTCGATGGCGGAAAACACGATGCGGATGGAAAAGCCCATGGCCAGCCCCACCAGCATCTCTTGCGTGAGGATCAGCAGGCCGGGCAGGGACATCGGGTTGATGGCAGGCAAGGCCGGCACGGTGGGGGCGATGATCATGGCCAGCAGCGCGCCCAGGGTCACCTTGACGGTGGCCGGCACGGCCGCGTTGCCGAACAGGGGGGCGGCCGCGATCAGGCCGAGGATGCGGCTAAGTGGCCACAGCAGTGCTGCGATCCACGTGTTCAGTTCGATGCTCGACAGGGTCAGCATGGCAACAATCGCTGCACTAGCCGACCAGGTTCGGGATGCCCGTGAACACCTGGCGCATGTAGTCGAGCATGACGGACAGCATCCACGGGCCGGCCACGACGATGGCGACGAAGATGCCGACCAGCTTGGGAATGAAGGACAGGGTCGCCTCGTTGATCTGCGTGGCCGCCTGGAAAATACTGACGATCAAGCCGATGATGAGGGCGACGAGCAGCATGGGCGCGGCCACCATCAGGGTGATTTCCATCGCATGGCGGCCCAGGGTCATGACGCTTTCGGGTGTCATCGTACTTCCCCTAGTAAAAACTCTGGGACAGCGAGCCCAGCAGCAACTGCCAGCCGTCGACGAGCACGAACAGCATCAGCTTGAACGGCAGCGAGATCGTCGCCGGCGACATCATCATCATCCCCATCGACATCAGCACGCTGGCGACCACCATGTCGATGATCAGAAACGGGATGAAGATGGCAAAGCCGATCTGGAACGCCGTCTTCAGTTCGCTGGTGACGAAGGCGGGCACGAGGATGCGCAGCGGCACGTCTTCCGGGCCTTGCAGGGCCGCCGAGCGCGACATCTTGGCGAACAGGGCCAGGTCGGCCTGGCGCGTCTGCTTGAGCATGAAGGTTTTCAGGGGATCGACGCCTTTGTCCATCGCCTGCTGCATGCTGATCTTGTTTTCCTGATACGGTTGATACGCATCCGTGTAGATCTTGTCGAACACGGGGCCCATGACGAACAGGGTCAAAAACAGGGCCAGCCCCACCAGCACCTGGTTCGGTGGCGCCGATTGCGTGCCGATGGCCTGGCGCAGCAGGGACAGCACGATGATGATGCGCGTAAAGCAGGTCATCATCAAGAGGGCCGCCGGCAGGAAGGTGAGCGACGTCATCAGGATGAGCGTCTGCACCGGCAGCGAGTAATTCTGGCCGCCGCCCGGCGCCGGCGTGCTGTTGAAGGCCGGGATGCCCGGTTCGGCCAGCGCCCACAGCGGCAGGGCCAGGGCGGCGGCCGCCAGCAGCCAGGTCAGGGGAGTCTTCAAGGTGGACCACGCCATCTGCTGCTTATTTCCCATTGCGTTTTTCGATGGTCTGTTTCAGCCACTCGGAAAAATTGGCGGCCGCGGGGCCGTTTTGCGCCGTTGCCAGTTGCGGCAACTCGCCTTCCTGGCGCGGCATGGTGGCCAGCGCGTTGATCCTGCCGGGCGAGGCGCCGACGACGATCCACTGGTCGGCCACTTCGACGAGGACGATGCGTTCGCGTCCGCCCAGGTTGAGCGAGCTGACGACGCGCATCTTGTTGTTGCCGCCCATGACCTTGGGGCCATAGCGTTTCATGAACCAGGCCAGGCCGATCAGCAGGGCCAGCACGAATACGAGCGCGAAGATGGTTTGCAGCAGGCTGCCGGCCGAGCTTGTCGGCGCCATCGTCATGGGCGCGCCCGCCGGCATGGCGGGCAGGGCGGCGGCAGGCGAGGTGGCCGGCACCGTTGCTGCGGCAACGGGCGGTGTCTCGCTTGCTGCCGCGACGGAAGCGCTGGCGGCGCTGGCCGCCGGCGCCGACGCGGCTGCCGGTTCCGCGTGGACAATGCTGCATGCCGCCAGGAGCGGCAGCACGGTGGAAATCAACAGGCCAGGCTTCATTTATTCAATTTTCGGATGCGTTCGGAAGGCGTGATGATGTCGGTCAGGCGGATGCCGAACTTGTCATTGACCACCACCACTTCGCCCTGGGCGATCAGGCAGCCGTTGACCAGCACGTCCATCGGTTCGCCGGCCAGGCCGTCGAGCTCGACCACGGAACCCTGCGCCAGTTGCAGCAGGTTCTTGATGGCGATCTTGGTGCGGCCCAGTTCGACCGTCAGCTGCACGGGAATATCGAGGATGAAATCGATATCGTTGTGTGTTTCCGACTTCGATGCCTGCTTGGAAAAGTCCTTGAACACGGCGGCGCTCGCCGCGCTGGCCGTAGTGGCGGCCTGGTTCTGCAGCGCTTCGGCTTCCGCCTTGGCCTGCTCGGCAATGGCCGCGCCCCAATCGTCTTCCGCGCTTTGGTCGTCTTGGTTGTCAGACATGTGTTTCTCCTGTTGTACAGATACGGACCGCAGCGCGATCCGGGTATTTCTTAATGGTTATTCATATTGTCGGCATTCGCCAGCAACTTTTCGACTTTCAGCGCATATTGTCCGTTCAACACGCCATACGTGCAATCCATCACGGGCACGCCATCGACGGTGGCGGCGATCAGTTCGGGAATATTCAGGGGGATGATGTCTCCCACCTTCATGTTCAAAATCTCGTCGAACGACACGCGCGCCGTGCCCAGCGAGGCCACCAGCTCGACTTCGGCGATCTGGATCTGCTGCGTCATCAGGCGGATCCAGCGCTTGTCCACTTCCAGCGCCTCGCCCTGCAGGCTCGAGGTCAGCGAATCGCGGATCGGCTCGATCATCGAATACGGCATGCAGAAGTGGATTTGTCCGGAAACGGAGCCCAGTTCCACCGTAAACGTAGACGCCACCACCACCTCGTTCGGCGTGGCGATGTTGGCGAACTGCGTGTTCATTTCTGAACGTATATATTCGAATTCGACGGGGAAGACCGGCTCCCACGACTTGGTATAGGCCTCGAAGACGATATCGAGGATGCGCAGGATGATGCGCTGCTCCGTCTGCGTAAAGTCGCGCCCTTCGACGCGGGTATGGAAGCGTCCGTCGCCGCCGAACAGGTTGTCGACCAGCAGGAAGACGAGGCCCGGATCGAAGACCATCAGGGCCGTGCCGCGCAGCGGCTTCATGTGCACCAGGTTCAGATTGGTCGGCACCACCAGATTACGGATGAATTCGCTGTACTTCGAGACGCGCACGGAGCCGACCGACACTTCGGCGCTGCGGCGCAGGAAGTTGAACAGGCCCACGCGCAGCAGCCGGGCGAAACGCTCGTTGATAATTTCCAACGTCGGCATCCGGCCGCGCACGATGCGCTCCTGGGTTGCCAGGTTGTAGGTACGAACTCCCGTGACATCTTCCGGCGTCTGCGCGTCGTCCTGGTCTCCGTTGACGCCCTTCAGAAGGGCATCGACTTCTTCCTGGGAGAGGAAATTATCGGCCATGGCTGCTTATTGAATGATGAATGCGGTAAATAATACGTCCGTCACGTCCTGTTCCGGCCCTTTGTCCTCGAACGGCTGGTTCACCTGATTGATGATTTCGGCCGCCAGCTGCTGCTTGCCTTCCACGGTATTGAGTTCGGACGCCTTCTTGCCGGACAGCAGCAGCAACAAGCGGCTGCGCACTTTCGGCATGTTCAGCTTGATGCTATCCATTTCTTCCGGACTGCCCACCTGCAGGGTAAACGCGATCTGCAGATATTGCTCGCCATTTTCCGGCTGCAAGTTGACGGTGAAGGCATCGACGGGGACGAAAACGGGCGGACCTGCCTTGGAAGCGGCGTGTTTTTTCTTGCTCGGCGCCGCTTCTTCTTTATCGGCCTTGCCATGCAAGAAGTACCAGGCGGCACCGCCGCCGATGCCGCCGGCCACCAGCACCGAGGCCAGCACGATGATCAGAAGCTTCTTTTTCGAGGCGCCGGCGGGGGCCAGGCCTGCATCTGCTTTCGGATCTGCTTTCATTTTTGGATTTGCTTTCAATGGTACTCGGGTGCATGGAAGTGGATCACGACGCCATTATGTCATTATCGGCAAATTCTGCGCAGAAGGATGCAGTGAAAAGAGGGCGGAAGCGCCCTCAACTCGCTGTTTTTATACGAAAAGTTATGCCGAGGCGCGCGCCTGTGGCCTGCGGACGACGAATTGTCGTCAGGCAAAGGTATCCACGGCACTCAGGCTGGGTCGGCTGCGGCCGCCAGCTGCCGGCGCGATGGCGATCTCGCCGCCGGAGGTGCCGCCACCCTGACCATTGCCACGGCGTTCGCCCGAGGCGGCGCGCTCGCCATGGTTTTGCTGTTCCGGCGTGCCGGCCGAGACGGTGGCGCTGCCGAAGGCGATGCCCGCTTCGCTCATCATTTCGCGCAGGCGCGGCATGGCCGCTTCCAGCGCCTGGCGTACTTCCGGCTGGGCCGACATGAAGGCGGCATCGGCCTGGTCATTGGTGACCGTCAGGACCACCTGCACGGGCCCCAGATCGGGCGGATTCAGGGTCAGGGTGGCGCTCTGGTCGCCGCCGGCCGCCATCCACACGACTTTCTGCCCCAGTTGCTGGTCCCAGGCCGGCGAGCCGACCCGGCCCGTCAGCTTGTCGGCCGGCACGGCCACGGCGGCCGCGGCCTGCTGCAGCGCGCCCGGCTGCAACTGGGCCGCAAGGCGGCTCAGGTCGGCAGGCGTTTCCTTGAGGATGGGTTCGGCTACGGCGGCGCCCGCCCTGGCGGTGGCCGCCAACTGGGCGTCGACGGCCAGCTTGCCTGGTTCGGCCTTGCCTGCCGGCACGCCGGCGCCTGGTGTGCCGGCTGCCTTGCCCTGGGCCTGGCCCAGGCTGTCGGCAAAGTCGCCGCTGTCCGCTTGCGCGATGACGGTGGCGGCGGCCTTGCCGCTGCCCTGGCCGGCTGCCAGTAACGGCCCGGTTGCCAGGCCCTTGCCGTCGGCCTTGACGCTGGCGCGCGCCGGCAGTTCCGGCACGGCCTTGGCGGCTGCCGCCGGCGGTTGGATGGCCAGCTGGATGCTGCCCACGAGGGCCAGCATCTCGGCGGCCGGATCGGCTGGCGGCGTGACTGTTGTCGCGGGAACGGCGGGCACGCTGGCCTCTGCCGTGGCGCTGTCACTGTCGCCGTTGGCGGGGGGCGCCGCCTCGATAGCTGGTGCGGGCGGCTGCTCGCTGCTGGCCGCCTGTTCGGTGCCCGCTTGCGCCGGCTTCGCTTCATTGGCGGGCGCCGGCGTCGCGGGTGCTGGCGCGGCCGCAGGGCTGGCGGGACGTGCCGGCGCCGGCGCTGGCGCTTGCGCCATATTACGGCTGGCCTGGCGTTGCTCGATCTGGCGGTTCAGGGTGCGCTGGAAGTCGCCCGCCGCGCCGCTGGTGGACGGCTGGCTGCGGTTGGCGGCACCGGGCGTGGCGTTTGGCGAGATGATCTGGGAAATCGGTGTTGGCTGGGTTTGCATGATGCTGCCTCAGTGTTGCTTAGCGTTTGTAATAGGCTTGTCTCGCCGCGTGCTCATCCATTGCTTTCTGGTCGCGCTTGTTTTCCAGCTTCAGCGCCTGTTCCTGCGCCCGGTTGTTCAGAGTGGTGTACGACATGCGCTTGCGTTCGGCCAGCTGCCAGCGCATCTTTTCATTCTCGCTGCGCGCCTGCGCATGCTCGACCACTTGCTGCTGGCCCAGGATGGCGCTGTCGAGCTTGACCATGAAGGCCTGGAAGTTGCGGTAAGCCATGGGCGTGATGCCGTTGCTCATGCTCGCCTCGAAGCGCTTGGCATAGTCGTCGCGGTAGCCGGACAGCATGTCGAGCTTCTGGCGGCAATCGTCGAGCGCTTTCAGGGCCGCGCCCAGGCGCTTGGCGCAATCGTCCGTTTCGCGCTGGGCAAGGTCGATCAGGGTAGCAAGTTGGGAAGGAGAAGCCATGGCTGATTATATTCCCGCTATGCAAGTCCTAATCAGTCGAATAGAGCGGTAAGTTGCCCCAAGCTCTCATCCATGCTGACCCGCTCCGTGATTTGCTGTTGCAAAAACGCCTCGATCTTTTCATGCAGGGCGATGGCCTGGTCCAGCACGGGGTCGGTGCCGGCGCTGTAGGCGCCCACGCTGATCAGGTCGCGGCTGCGCTCGTAGCGCGAATACAGCTGTTTCAGCTTGCGCGCCTGCTGCTGGTGCTCGTGCGTGGTGATCGAGTGGGCGGCACGCGAAATCGATTGCTCGATGTCGATGGCCGGATAATGGCCCGCTTCGGCCAGGCGGCGGTTGAGCACGATATGCCCGTCCAGGATGGCGCGCGCCGAGTCGGCGATCGGGTCCTGCTGGTCGTCGCCCTCGGTCAGCACGGTGTAGAAGGCCGTGATCGAGCCGCCGCCTTCCTCGCCATTGCCGGCCCGTTCCACCAGCACGGGCAGCTTGGCGAAGACGGATGGCGGATAGCCCTTGGTGGCGGGCGGCTCGCCGATGGCCAGGGCGATTTCGCGCTGCGCCATGGCGTAGCGGGTCAGCGAATCCATGATCAACAGCACATTTTGCCCCTGATCGCGGAAATGTTCGGCAATCGCCGTCGCATATGCGGCCCCTTGCAGGCGCATCAGCGGCGGCGTGTCGGCCGGCGCGGCCACGACGACGGAACGGGCCAGGCCTTCGGGGCCGAGGATTTGCTCGATGAATTCCTTTACTTCGCGGCCCCGTTCGCCGATCAGGCCGACGACGATCACGTCCGCTTCCGTGTAGCGGGCCATCATGCCCAGCAGCACGCTCTTGCCGACGCCGGAACCGGCGAACAGGCCCATGCGCTGGCCGCGGCCCACGGTCAGCATCGCGTTGATCGAGCGCACGCCCACGTCGAGCGTATCGACGATGGGCGCGCGGCCCAGGGGATTGGCGGGGCGTACGTTGATGGGGGCGCTGTCGGTCGTGTGCAGCGGGCCCAGCTGGTCGAGCGGACGGCCCGCGCCGTCGAGCACGCGGCCCAGCAGTTGCGGCCCCACGGGCAGATGGCGCGCGCGGTCGCTGGGGCGGCGGCGCGGGTGCGCCACGCTGCCGGGGCGGGGGATGGCCGGCTCGACGGAAAACACGCGCGTGCCGGGCACGATGCCCTCGACGTCGCTTTGCGGCATCAAAAACAGGCGGTCGCCTTCAAAACCCACCACTTCCGCCTCGACCCGGCCGCCATTGGGCAGCGGCACGGTACAGGCGGCGCCGACGGCCAGGCGCAAGCCCACGGCTTCCATCACCAGGCCGGCCACGCGCGTGACGCGGCCTGAAATTTGCATCGGTTCGACAAAGCCGACCACGGCCGAACAATCGCTCAGGTAGGCGCGCCAGCGCGCCGCATGGGCCGTGGGGCCTTTGACGGGCTCGCTCACGGCGCCAGCCAGTCCAGGTCTTTGCCCAGCGCATGCGTCAGGCGCTGCCAGCGGGTGGATGCCTGCGCGTCGATCTGGTTGCTGGCCGTGTCGATCTTGCAACCGCCGCGTTCCACGGACGGGTCTTCGATGACGCGCCAGCCACCTTTGTCGAGTTCATCGCCGATACCGTCGCGTACTACTTGCGCGTCTTCGGGATTGAGCATCAGCAAGGCCGGTTGTTGCAGCACAGGCAAGTATTCGATGGCTTCGCGCACCATCGGCAGCATCAGTTCGGGGCGCACGGGCAAGGCGGTCTTGAGCATGCCCTTGGCCAGCTGCAGGGCCAGTTCCATCACGTCGTTGGCGATCAGTTCGTCGGCCTGGTGCACGGCCGTGCCGAAATCGACGGCGATGGTTTGCAAGTGCGCCAGTTCCACGGCCGAGGCAGCCTTGCCTTGTGCATACGATTCGGCATGGCCGTCGGCATGCCCGGCCGCGTGGCCTTCCGCATAGCCGGCAGCGCGGCCTTCCTCGAAGGCCGTGGCGCGCGCTTCCTCGCGGATGGCGTCGAGTTCTTCCTGCGTCGGGTATTCGAGCGGCGGGGCCGGCTCTTCCTCGTGCAGCTCGGCAAATGGATCGAATTCCGGTTCGGGATCGGGTTCGAGCAGCTTGCGCGCCGCCACCACGCTGGGGCGCTCGTCGCCAAACGAGGTCATTTCCCAGCGCTGGTACGCGGTTTGCTGCTCTTTGGGAATCAAATTAGACAAACGAATCCTCGCCTTTTCCGCCTAAGACAATCTGCCCCTCGTCCGCCAGGCGGCGCACGATCTGCAGGATCTGTTTCTGCTGCGATTCCACTTCCGACAGGCGCACGGGGCCTTTCGACTCGAGGTCTTCGCGCATCATCTCGCCGGCGCGCTGCGACATGTTCTTGAAGATCTTGTCGCGCAGTTCCTGCGAGGCGCCCTTCAGGGCGATGATCAGCATTTCCGACTGCACTTCGCGCAGCAGCAGCTGGATGCCGCGGTCGTCGATATCGATCACGTTGTCGAACACGAACATTTCGTCCATGATCTTTTGCGCCATGTCGTTGTCGTAGTTCTTGATATTGTCCATGACGGAGCCTTCCTGCTCGCCGCTCATGAAGTTCAGGATTTCGGCTGCCGCGCGCACGCCGCCCAGCGACGATTTCTTGATGTTTTCGTTACCCGACAGCAGTTTCGTCAGCACGTCGTTGAGTTCGCGCAAGGCGGCCGGCTGCACGCCGTCCAGGGTGGCGATGCGCAAGACCACGTCGTTGCGCAGGCGGTCCGTGAAGTGGCCGAGGATTTCGCAGGCCTGGTCGCGTTCCAGGTGGACGAGGATGGTGGCGATGATCTGCGGGTGTTCGTTGCGGATCAGCTCGGACACGGATTGCGAATCCATCCATTTCAGCGATTCGATGCCGGAGGCATCCTTGCCGCCCAGGATGCGCGACAGCAGCACGGACGCCTTGTCGTCGCCCAGCGCCTTGGTCAGCACTTGCCGGATATATTCGTCCGAATCGAGGCCGACGGTGGAATTGAGTTCCGTCTGCGCGCGGAAGTCGCCGAGCACCTCGACCACCTGCTCGTGCGCGATGCCCTTCATGGTGGCCATGGCGGCGCCCAGTTTCAGCACTTCGCGCGGGCCGAGGAATTTCATGACCTCGGCCGCTTCGCTCTCGCCCAGTGCCAGCATCAGGATCGATGCTTTTTGCAGTCCCGTTGTCTCAGTCATTATTGCCTATCCATGCTTTGATTACGTTGGCCACCACGCGCGGGTCTTCCTGCGCCAGTTTTCTGGCCATCGCCAGGTTTTCGCGATAACCGCGCGCAGTATCTTCTTCCAGTTCTTCCAGCTCCGCTTCGCTGAGCAGGACTTCGTTTTCTTCGCCCTCCTTGGCCAGTTCCGGCTCGATGACGGGCGGCGGAGCGCCGAAATCGTCGATCTTGCGCATCACGGGGCGCAGCATCGGGCGCACGATCTTGATGAAGATGTACAGCAGGATCAGGGCCGTGATGAGGAATTTCGCCAGTTCCTTGGCCAGCGGCAAGTTGGCCGGGTCGCGCCACCACTCGAGCTTGCCTTCCGGCGCGCGGTCGATGCCGTCGAACGGCGAGTTGGCCACGCTGAAGCTGTCGCCGCGCTCCTTGTTGTAGCCCATCGCTTCCTTGACCAGATTGTTGATCTGGACCATTTCGGCAGGGGAAATCGGCTTGACCGTGACCTTGCCATCCTTGTCGAAGCTGCGGCGGTAGTTGACGACGACGGCCACCGACAGGCGGCGCAGGCCGCCCATGGATTTCTGCTCGTAGCGCACAGTCTTGTCCACTTCATAATTGGTCGTCGATTCCTTCTGTGTCGGCGCCGTCGGCGCGCCAGCCGGGGCGCCCGGCGCCTCGGCCGTCAATGGCGCCGTCGCCACGCCTGGCGGCTGGTTCGACAGCGCGCCCGGCACGCCGGACGGGTTGGCATTGCCGGCGCCCGTCGATTCGCTCGTTTGCTGGCTGCGGATGGTGGACGCTTCCGGCGGCGAGTTCGGCTTGTAAGTTTCGGCCGCCTGTTCGCTTTGCGAGAAATCGACATCGGCCGTCGCTTCGGCGCGCACATTGCCTTCGCCGACGATGGGCAGCAAGATCGATTCGACCTGCTTGATCACGCTTTGCTGCAATTGCTGCACGTATTTCAGCTGGTTCGGGTCCAGGCTCTTGATGCCGTTGGCGCGGTCCTTGTCCTTTTCCTGGTTCGACAGCAGGGTGCCGGCCTGGTCGACCACGGTGACATTGATTGGCAGCAATTCCGGCACGCTCGACGCCACCAGGTGCACGATGGCGCTCACCTGCAGCTGGTCCAGGCCGCGGCCCGGGTGCAGGTTCAGCAGCACGGAAGCCGTCGGTTTTTGCTGTTCGCGCACGAAAACGGACGGTTTGGGCAGCGCCAGGTGGACACGCGCCGTATCGACGGCGGACACGGATTCGATCGATTTCGCCAGTTCGCCCTCGAGCGCGCGCTGGAAATTGACCTGTTCGAGGAATTGCGAGACACCGAGCTTCTGGTTTTCCATCAGCTCGAAGCCCACGTTGCCGCCCTTCGGCAAGCCTTGCGCGGCCAGTTTCAGGCGCGCGTCATGGACTTGCTCGGACGGCACGAGAATGGCGCCGCCGCCTTCGGAAAACTTGTGCTTGATGCCCAGCTGGTCCAGCGATGCGGTGATGGCGCCGCCGTCGCGGTCCGTGTAGTTGGAAAACAGGACCTTGTACTCGGGCGGCTGGTTCCACATGTACAGGGCCACGCCGATGGCAACCAGTGCCGCCACGCCCAGACCGCGCAGGAAATTCTTGCCCATCGGCGTCTTGGCGAAAGCTTGCACGGACTCCACGGGCGAGCGGCCAGGCGCCGGTTCCGGTGGTATGCGGTTCACATCGATTTCTTCGGCTACAGCCATGATTGCCTTCCGGGGCGCGTATGTTGGGTAGTGAGTGGGGGCCGCTTCCACTGGAGGAGGGGGCGATATGCAGAATTATCCGCCACTGTCACGCGCTTCAATCGTCCAAATAGAAGGCGCTTTTGCCGCCTGCTCGGCCGAGCGGCTGGCGTTGGCGCTGGTATTGTGGAACCCTGGCAACATGTGACGGAAGTTATTGTACCCGTCGTTGCCTTGCAAGCCAGGGTTTTGTTCTCTGGGTGCAACAGGCATGGAACAGTTATGAAGCACACCAGAATCGGGAGGCGAAGTGAAAACAGGCGGTATCGATAGCAGCAGGATCGAGGCGATGATCGCGCAACTGAAGTCGGCGGCCACGCGGCCGGAGGCGAAAATACCGGCGATCCAGACCGAGATGCCGGCGGCGAAGGTGAATTTTGCCGATGCCTTCAAGAGCGCACTGGATTCCGTGAGCGGCGCGCAACAGGCTTCGTCGGCGCTGGGCCAGCGCTTTACCATGGGTGACGAAAAGGTCAGCCTGTCGGACGTGATGGTATCGATGCAAAAGTCGAGCATCGAATTCCAGGCGACGGTGCAGGTAAGGAATAAATTAGTTGCTGCATATCATGAGATCATGAATATGCAAGTTTAACGTATCGCCAAAGCCAAAGCTACTGCGCGGCGCGCTTTGCGGCCTGCGATGCTCGCTGTGCTACAGCACAGCTGCGCGTCTCGGCCGCAAATCATCGCCGCTCGCTACGCTTTTGCGAAACGTTAAGCTTTGACTCTGGATTGAATTAACCCAGCCCCGCCATGCGCGCATTGCGTTCTCGTTCAAGGCGCGTGATATAGCGCTGCACGTGCGCCAGCATGCTGCGCGGCAGGTCGACGAACTGGCAGCCGAGGCGGCGGTTCAGCTTGTTGTTCAGCAGGGTCATGTCCAGCGAATTGCGAATTTGCAAAGTCGCGGTGACGATGCCGACATCGGGCAGGTCGATGCGGCAACCGGGATAGTCCCTGCCGATGGTTTCGCCCAGCATCAGTTTATTGTCGAGGATGGCGATGCCGCCGCAGCTGATGTCGGCCAGCGGAAACAGGGTGTCGGCGCCGCCCAGCGAGGGCGGCAGGGGAATTGAGACGCGCACGGGATTGCTCACGGGCGTCGTCATGCGGTAATACTCGCGCCGCTGCAGGCGGATCAATGTTTCTGGAATGGCAATTTTCAGGGCGGGCGTGCCGCCATGGTTGCACTCTTCCACGAGGGCGCTGGCAAACAGGATGCGTATCTTGTCGAGCGAGGTTTCAAACGAAATACCGGTGGCGGCCACCATGCGCCGGTTCTGGTCGGCGTTCACGGAACGGTCGAGGATGACGGTGTTGTGGTCGGCATCGACTTCCAGGATGGACGTGACGCACACATCGGACTCACCGTGGATCAGCATGCGGATCAGCTGGTTCTTTTCGCTGATGCCGCGCAGCAAGGCAATGATTTCCCGCCGCGATTCCACTTCAAAATCGTGCCAGTTTTCGAGGCCGGAATCCATAATATGTGCTTGCATTGATGCCTGTCTATGTATCGGTGAGGTTGACGCTGGTGTCGGGCGGCGGCGGAATCGGCCCGCCATTCGCAGATTCAATATGATATAACCAGGCCAGCAGTTCCGCAATCGCCCGATACAGGCCGGGCGGAATCTGGCGGTCCAGGTCGACATCCATCAGCAGCGCCACCAATTCCTTCGACTCATGCACGAACACGCCGTGTTCGCGCGCCGTGCTGATGATCTGGTCCGCGATCAGGCCGCTGCCCTTGGCCACCACCTTGGGCGCCGGCGTGCCGCTCTGGTAAGCGAGGGCGACGGCTGTCTGCGGCACCTTGCGCTTGGTGTCGTCAAGCATCGTCTTCTCCAGCCGCCGCCTGCGGCTTGCCGGCGATCGTCAACGATGACAATGGCCATCCGGCCGCGGCCAGCGACGCTTCCAGCCGCGCCGCATGCTGGCGCAAGGTGTCGGCGCTGCCTTCGCTGCCCGCTTGCAGCTGGATGGCCACGCTGCCGCCCTGCAACACCACGTGCGCGGCCAGGTCGCCCAGCAGGGGGAACTGGAAGCGCACATTGCTGCGCCAGGCCGTCGCTTCCTCGTCGGCGTCACGGCTCTCGTGCTGCTGTCCTTCCGGCGCATCGCGGCTGATATCCCACTGCATCTTTTGGCCGGGCCAGGCTTCGCCCTGCCATTGCACGCGCGCCTGTTCGTGCGTATGCAGCTGCAAATTGATCAGTTGCGCCGATGCCAGGTCGGTGCCCGTCCTGGCCGTCTCGCCCTGAGCCGCCTTCTGCATTTGCGGTTCCAGCAACAGCGAGGCCAGCGGCCGCTTGCCCTCGGCCCATTCGGCCACATGCGATTCATAGAACAGGCCGCTGCTGCCGACGGCATCCTGCAGTTTCTGGGCCACCTGGGCCGGGGCGGCGTTTGGCGAGGCCATCAGCGGCGTCTTGCCGACCAGGGACAGGGGCGCGCCGGGCACGCTTTCCGCCTGGCTGAGCACTGTGCTGATGGCGCGCGCGGTGGTGCTCAGCTCCGGCGCAGGCGTGTCGCCGGCCAGGGCGGGCAGCAGATTGGCTGGCGTCAGCGGTGCGCGGCTGAGCAGGGTGGCCGCCGTGCTGCTGGCGCGCGTGCCGGCCTGGGCGGCGCCGGCCTGGGGGCCGCGCAGGTCGGCAGCCTCGGGCTCGGCTTCCGCGTCCGCATATGTCAGCAGGGCGCTGGCGGGCTGGTCGCGGTTATTGCCGATTTGAAAAGAAGGGCGGGGATTGATGCCAATCAAGGTCAGCGGGATTTCCGTGCCCGCCTGGGCGCCCGCGGGCAGCTGCATGCGGGCCGGCGTGCCGGCCACGCGCACGAGAAAGCTGCCGTCGCCCATGCGGGCCAGCACTTGTCCCTGCATGGATTTGCCGATCAGTCCCTGCAGCGAGCGCTGGAACTCGGCCTGGCGCGGGTCGGCGACGGCATCGGCAGCCCGCGTGGGCTTGACCGGGGTCAGGGGCGTCATGCCGATCGCATCCATCTTCGGCAACATGATAGCTCGCCTTGCCCCGTGGGCGTTTAGACGCCGTAGGCGTTGGCCAGGCGCCGCTCGGTGCCCGTGCTGTTGATCAGCTTGGACAATTGCGCCATCCACGGCATGGTCAGGTCGCGGATCTTGCGGTCGTCTTCCAGGATCTGCTTGATCAGGGCGACCTTGCGCTGGCGGCCGGCGGTCTCCAGCACGACTTTTTCTTCGTTCGCCTTCAGCGTGGCCACATGCGCGCTGATGCGCTGTTCCAGCGCTTCGAGCTCGTCCCAGTCGGCGTTGGTGGCGGCGGTCACCATCCGGCCCGTCAGGGTCTGCATGGCTTCGTAGGTGGTCAGGACTTCTTGGTGGGTCATCATGGATCAGGCGCTCGCAAGGCTGGGCATACGTTTTAAATCGGCGCCGGGAATGGCGGCCGGCGTGGCGCCGATGGCGTTCCAGGTTTCGCGCAGGTCGGTCAGCAGGCGCTGTACTTCCTCCAGCATGCCAAGATCGTTGCGGATGTTGGCCGCCAGCAGACGCGCGCTCATGTATTCATACAGGGCGTCGAGGCCTTCGGCGATCTGGCCGCCCACTTCCTTGTCCAGGCTGGCGCGCAAGCCATTGTCGATGATCTGGATGGCTTTCGAGATGGATTTGCCCTTTTCCGGGATGTTGCCTGAATTCATGTGCATCTGCGCGCTGAGCACGGCCACCAGGGCGCCGTCGTACAGCATGACGATCAGCTTGTGCGGCGAGGCCGAGCCGATGCCCGTTTCCAGGCCGACCTTGGCATAGGCGTTGACGCCGCGTTGTTGGGTTCCAAACATATATTTCTCCTGATGATAGCGCTTAACGGTTGGCGGCGATGGAAGCCAACTGCTGGGTCAAATAAGTTTGCGTGGACTGCAATTTGCTTAGCGTAACGTCGAGGCGCGTGTATTGGGCGCGGTAGCGTGCTTCGATTTCGGTCAATTTTGCGCTGAATTTGTCGCGCTGCGCCGCCACTGACTTCAGGGTTTCATTGATGCCGTTCGTACGTCCGGTGATCATGCCATCCGTGCCCAGGAAGGAAGTCGCCAGGTTGTTCAATTGGTAGGCATACCCTTGCGAAAAGCTGACCGTGCCGCGCGAGCCGATGACGCCTCCGGTGACTTCAATTTTCAAGCCTTCGGCTGGCGAGCCCGGGGCGCCCGTCAGAGTCTGGCCCGAGCCGACGACCGGTTGCCCGCCCAGCGTACCGGCCACGTCGCTGCCTTTGACGGGTTTGGCTGTGCCAAACAGGGTTCCAATGCCAGTCCCGGTGTCGCTGCTCACGGCGAGGTTGGAGACGGAACCATAGCGACTTGAGGAAAGGACCAGTTTGCCGGTGCCATCGATCGCGGCGGAAACCGTGGTGCCATTGTCCGAGAAAGCTTTGATGCCGTTGATTGACGATTGCACCAGTGATGCCAGCTGCGTCGGGGTGTAGGTGCCGGCCGGGATCGTCACCTTGGCCGTGTTCTTCGCGGCCGAGGGTTCCGTATCGTTCACGGTGACATTCCAGGTGGTATCGCTGGCAATCGTGGTGCTGGCCGGTATCGCAGCATCCGATGTGAGCGAACCCTGGCTGGCCATGGTGGTGATGGTCAGGTCATAGGTCCCGGGCTTGGTGGCCGCGGTCGAGCTGGTAAACGCGACGTTGCTGTCGCTGGCCTTGCCGATGGCCGAGAACAGGCCGGCGATGTCGCTGAAGTTCGCGCTGATCGCCTTGTCGAGTTTGCTTGTATCCAGAGTCAGGTTGCCATCCTTCTGAAAGGAGATACCCACCTGGCTCAAGGTGTTCATGCTGCTGCCCAGGCCTGTAATCGGCACGCCCAGCTGCCGACGCAACTGGGTCTGGATCGATTGCACGGTGGAGTCGCCGAGCAGAACCCCGCCAGTCTTGGTATCGGGGTTATACGCCGTCATTTTGCCGATCGCGGTGTTCAGATCGTTGTAGGCCTTGACGAAGGCGGTGATGCTGGTTTTGACCGTTGTTGTATCTTTGGCCACCGACAGGCTGGACGTGCCTATTTTGGTAATGCCCAAGGTGACGCCTTCGATCGCCGTATCGACGCTGTTCGAACTGCTGGTGATGGCGATGCCGTTGACGCTGAACATGGTGTTCTGGGCCGCGCTGTTCTGTTTCAAGTTTTGTGCGCCAGCCACATCGTAGGCCAGCAAACCGCTCAAGGCGCTGTCGGCGGGCTGGCCATCACTGCCGCTGAGTGTGATCTTCATGGCTGAATTGGCGCCCGTCTTTGTCGAGCTGAGCACCAAGTGATACGGCTTGTCGCTGCCATCGGAAACGATGCTGGCGGTCACGCCGAGACTGGCGTTGTTGATGGCGTCGCGTATGCCCTGCAAGGTGTTGTTGGTGGAGTCGATCACCACCGAACCAGTGGCTTGCGTGCCATCCTGCGTGAAGCCCGTATTCATATAGGCGCCGCCCGAACCTGCCGTCAGTCCGGCTGCCGCTGGATTGCTGCCGGCGATGGTGATGGGGCTGGCATTGCCCGAAGCCAGGGTGATCGAACTGGCAATCGTCACGTTCGAACCGCTGTTGGCGGCATTGGAGGCATGGCCGATGCCGCCCATGGTGCTGCCCGTGACCACTTCCTCGATATTGATATTGGAACCATCGGCGCGCGTAAATTGCAGATTGCCGCCAGCTGCCGTGCCTGTGACGGTGATATTCGCGGCGGCCAGCGCGTTCGAGACGGCATTCGGGCCCGCCAGTGTCGTATCGAGCGAAGCGGCCGTGATGCCGCTGCCTGCGGCAACGCCGTTGCCTTGCGTAACGATCTCGATGCCGCCAACCGACAGTGAATACGTGCCGTCCGCGCCGGTGGCAATGTTGCCGAAACCGGTGAACATGCTGGCGCTGCTGGCCGTCGGCTGGGCAGTGGCCGTCACGCCCGTGGTGCTGCTCTTGGCGTTGATGGCGTCGGCCAGCGCACGCGCGCTCTTGGTGCTGGCATCGGTCGGGATGGCCGTGCCATTGATAATCAGCGAGCCGTTGCTGACGCCCGTGAGCAGGGTGCTGCCGCCCAGTGCCGTGCCTGTTACACCAAATGTGCCGCCGGCGAGTGCGCCAAGCTGGAAGGACACCGTGGTCTTGGCGCCGCTGCCGATGGTCGACAGTTTGCTGGCCATGCCGCCGGACGTGAGTGTCTGGGCCTGGGCCAGCTGGGAAACATTAATGTTGTAGCTGCCGGCCACTGCCTTGGCGCCAGCGCTGGCCGACAACACCAGCGGGTCCGATGGCGTGGCACTGACGGCGCGGAAGTTATTCGAGTTGGTCAGTGCCGACAGCGAACTCTGAAAACTGCTGACGGAACCGCTGAGCGTTCCCAGCGCGCTGAGCTTGGCCTGGTAGGACGCTGTTTTCTTGTCAAAGGTATTCAGTGGCACGGCTTCGGCCGCCATCAGCTTGTCGATGATGGCGTTCACGTCCAGGCCGCTGGCGCCGGCGGCGATGCCAACGGATGAAATTGTAGGGGTGATGGCCACGGAATGCTCCTAGGAAAACGCTAATATAAGCTGTTATCGGCAGAATCAATCAGGACTTGAGAGGGGGAATTACCGCGCTGTTTTCAGGCGAAACGAAAAGGCGGGAGGAAAAAAGGGAATATTGCTGTATTTGTAATAAAATACGAGGCCCGGTAGTCAGGCTACCTGGCCCCGGTAAACTGCTGATGCGTGCTGCCACGATGCTGCGCTTCCGTGGACAATGCCATCATCTTATGCGCTTTGGCTAATCAGGGAACCCTTGGCCGAATCGAACGTCTTGGCCAGCTCCAGCGCTTCCCGGGTGGGAATCTGGCGCAGCACTTCTTTGGTTTCCTGGTCGATGACCTTGACCACCGTGCGTTGGCTGTCCTCGTCGATGGAAAATTCAATGCCTTGCGTTTTTATTTGCGATGACTGGTTCAGCTCCGATACCGCCTTGTTCAACTGCTCGCGGCTGGGTTCTTTGCTGGCTTGTTGTGGTGCAACTGCGTCGTTTTCCGTCGTCGTGCGTGGCGTTGCCGGGCGCGCCGCCGACGTATCCGTCGCGGTGTAACTCTTGTCTATCCTGGCCGCGGAGGCGGCCGCTATCGTATCGATAGTCATGGTGCTCTCCTAGTGAAAATTCCCCTGCCGAAAAAATCCGGCAGGGGAATCAGAGTTCTACGCTGTTGCCTGGCTAATCGGAGATTAGCCGCGCAGCAGACTCAGGACGCCGTTTGGCAGCGAGTTCGCTTGCGCCAGCATGGCCGTACCAGCTTGTTGCAGGATCTGGCCGCGGGTCATGTTGGCCGTTTCCGACGCAAAGTCCGTATCGACGATGCGGCTGCGCGATGCCGACAGGTTTTCCGTGGTCGATTGCAGGTTCGAGATCGCCGAAGCGAAGCGCGATTGCAATGCACCGTACTGAGCACGTTGGCCATTGACCGTCGACAAGGCTGCATCGGCGATTTTCAAGGCCAGCTGAGCGCCATCGAACGTCGTGATGTCGATCGACGCGACGGACTTCAGTGACGAACCTTGGTTGGCGGCGCCTGCACCAGTCGCACCCAGACCCAGACCGGAACCGGCATCGGTGACGGAGAAGCTGCTGTCCGAGTCGAACGTCACGGTGCCGTTTGCAACAGCGACAGCTACAGCGCCTTTGTTATCGACCGCTGTGGTCTTGGTGCCGTCGAGCTTGTAGCTTGCGACATCGAACTTGGTGTTCGCAGTAGCGCCGTTGGTGAGCTTGATGTCAGCGCCATTGGCATTGCTCAGCTTAATACCGCCGTTTTTCGTGTCGTACTGAGCCGTCACGCCGGTCTTTGCCGATTGGGCATTGATGGCGTTGATGCCTGCTGCGAAGTCGGTGGCGCTGCTTGCGCTGCCGCCAACTGCGAAGGACACGGTGACAGGAGTCTGGGCTGGATCGTTGTCCGATGCGATCTGGAACGAGTACGATTCGGCGGCCAGGGCCAGGTTGGTTTCCGTTTTTGCCGTAGCGGTGACACCGGTAGCGCTGGTTTTCTGGTTGATGCCAGCAGCGATCGATTTAGCCGTGTCCGACAGGACGGCTGGAGGACCTACGGCAGCGGTAGCCGTAGTGTAGGTGGCGGAACCGAGCTTGCCGTTGATGGTGATGGCTTTTGCATCGGCAACGTTGGTTGACGTTGCTTTGACTGCAACAGCATCATTCTCAATACGGTTGTTGCCGTAGGTATTGGTCAGGAAGTTTGCGCCGCTGGCCGAAATCAGCTGATTCGCGTCCGCGCCGACCTGGAAGTTGGCCGTGCCCATGGTGCCGTCCAGCAGCGCCTGGCCGTTGAACGAAGTGGTTTGAGCGATGCGGTTCAATTCCGAACCCAGTTGACCAACCTCGGTTTGCAGAGCCTGACGGTCGCTCGACGAGTTGGTGGCGTTCGACGATTGAACTGCCAGTTCGCGGATACGTTGCAGGATGTCGCCCGAGCTCGACAGTGCACCCTCGGCCGTTTGAGCCAGCGAGACGCCGTCGTTTGCATTGCGGGTTGCCTGCGTCATGCCGCGGATTTGCGACGTCATGCGGTCGGAAATCGCCAGACCAGCAGCGTCATCCTTAGCGCTGTTGATGCGCATACCGGAAGACAGACGTTGCAGCGAGGTGGTCAAGGCCGATTGCGACGTCGACAGGTTGCGCTGTGAGTTCAGGGAGGCAATGTTGGTATTAATTACTGCAGCCATGTTAATTCTCCAAACAGATACTACATTGTGCTAAGTGCCGTTCACTTTGGCCTGCCCCGCTGTTCCGGGACAATCAAGCCGCTGTTGTTTAGGGTAACGGTTGCTCTGCGGGAAAATTTATAGCGGAAAGTGCTTTAAATTTTAATTTTTAGCCCTTCAGTTTGCTGCTGGCCGCGCGCTAAACGACGGCGTTTGAGAAAACTTGAGGGTAAAAATAGTTTTATTTTCATATCGCGCGGACGCTGGCGGCATGCTGCAGGGGGTGAGGGGTGTTGTTGTTTGTGCCATGAAAAATGCCGTCCGGCCGAGTGGCGGGACGGCATGTGGCGAAGCGGGCGGGCGTCAATCCGCCACCACCACCCGATTCTTGCCCGTCTGCTTGGCCTGGTACATGGCGCGGTCGGCGCGTTTGACGAGTTCGGCCTGGTCTTCGTTGGGCAGGCGCAGGGCCACGCCGGCGGAAAAGGTGATCAAGACTTTTTCGTTGTCGTGCAGGAAGAAATGCCGGGTCAGTTCGCGTTGCAGCCGCGTCATCGTCGATGAGGCCGCTTCGACCGTGGTTTCCGGCAGCAGGATGAGGAATTCCTCGCCGCCGAAGCGGGCGATGACGTCCATCGAGCGCAGGGTTTCCTTGACGATTTTCACCAGGTGCTTCAGCGCGGCATCGCCGGCCAGGTGGCCATAGGTGTCGTTCAGGCGCTTGAAGTCGTCCAGGTCCAGCATGGCGATGCACAGCGGCGTGCCGCGGCGGTCCGAGCGGGCCGTCTCGCGCTCGAACACGTCGTCCAGGCCGCGGCGGTTCAGGCTGCCCGTCAGCTGGTCTTCGCGCACCAGCTCGCTCATATGCTGGAGCTTCGCTTCCAGCGTGTGGATGCGCTGTTCCGCGTCCTGCACTTCCTGGCGCGCCAGCACCATCTTGTCGCGCGCGCGCAAGGCCTCGTTCTGCACCATGCGCGTTTCGCGCAAGACTTCGTCGAGAACGCTGTTCAACTCGCTGATATTTTCCGCCTGGCTGATCTTTTCCGAATAGCCGCCGATCTTTTCGTGGAAGTCGCCCGTGCTGGCCGCCACTTGCCCCAGGCGGTCGATGAAGGTCATCATCATGTTTTTGACCGTCAGCTTGACGTCGGACAGGCTGTGCTTGAGCTGGCTTTGCTTGTAGATGACTTCCTTCAGGCTGCGCGTGGCGTCTTCCAGCGCGCGCTGGTCGAGCGGACCGGCGATCAGGTTTTGCACGGCGTCGACCTGGCCGCGCAGCCAGCTGTCGTCGTCGAGCAACTGGCTGACGTTGTCCAGCAGCAGCTTGAACAGGCGCAGCAGCAATTCCTGCTGCTCGGCCGTGTCGCCGCTCTTCAGTTCGATCTGATAGCACAGCTGTTTCAGGCGCAGGGCCGCTTCGTTCAGCGCTTCTTCCGTGTGGGCCAGCTTGATGGCCGCGCCCAGGGACTCTGCCTCTTCCACCAGCGCGGGCGTGCCCGTCAGCAAGGTGGCGACGGCAAAGCCCAGGGTGCGGCTGAGCAATTCGCGCAGGGTGCGCGTCTGTTCGCCGTCCGGCAGGGGCGGCAATTCGATGCCGCCGCTTTTCTTGACCTGTTTCTCGGCCAGTTGCGCCAGGGTACGTGCATAGCCGTCCCAGTCGCGCGCTTTCAGGGCGCGCTGGAAACGCTTGCCAAAGTCGCCCAGTTCGCCCGCCGATTCGCTCATCTTGGCGGCGAATTGCGTCAGGACGTTTTCCGCGCCGCTCTCCGTGGGTGCGCTGGCGGCCAGCACGGCTCCCGGCGTAGCCGGCGTCTCGGCCGCTTCGCTGATGCCCGCGATTTCATTGTAGATATCGCGGTAGGCGCTCGGCGTGGGGGCGATGCGGCGCGTGGCCAGGCGGCGAAACGCTTCGCGGGCGATATCGGCCGGGTTCATCGCCGCAGCGGCGGCGGTATTCGTGGCGCCAGCGGGAGCGCCTGCTGGTGAGGATGGCAATTTACTGGACATGTAGGCACAGCCTTTTTAGATATTTCTCATTATCCTCATGATATGCGAGTTGGCAAAGAACTTATTGTGCGAGAAGCAAGGAGAAGTCCTGTCAATTCGCCCGATGCCAGCGGGCATGCCACTTTGCCGTCAATCCACCAGCTGGTTGCGGATGGCGTAATGCGTCAGTTCCGCGCTATTCTTGAGCTTCATCTTGACCAGCAAGCGGGCGCGGTATTCGCTGACGGTTTTCACGGACAATTTGAGCTCTTCGGCGATGGCGCCCACCGCCTTGCCCGAGGCAATCATGACCAGCGTCTGGTACTCGCGGTCCGACAAGGTGTCGTGCAAGGCCGTTTCGTGGTCTTCGCCCACCGTGTTGGCCAGTTCCTGCGCCAGCGAGGCGCTGATGTATTTCAACCCTTGCGCCACTTGCCGGATGGCCGTGACCAGCTCGCGCGGCGCGCTCTGTTTCGTCAGGTAGCCGGCCGCGCCCGCCTTGAGCGAACGGATGGCATACTGGTCTTCGCGGTGCATGGACAGCATCAGCACGGCCAGTTCCGGCTTTTCCTTCTTGATCTGCTTGAGTATCTCGATGCCGCTGCGGTCGGGCAGGGAGATGTCAAGCAACAACACCTGGCATTTCGAGCCGCGGAACAGTTTGATGGCGTCGTGGCCATTTTCAGCTTCGCCGGCCACGATGATGTCTTTCGTGTCGGCGAGGATTTGCTTCAAGCCTTCGCGCACGATCGCGTGATCGTCGGCGATGAATACCCGGATGGTGGCTTTTTCTTTCATGACTGCATTGTTTCCTATCTAATTCACCCACTAGGCCGCGTCTGGCGGCGGCCCGCTGTGCGCGGGCGCACTGGCTGCAGCCGCTATTATCGCCTCTCGCGGGGTGGTCAGACGGATTTTTATGCTCAGGATGGTGCCGCCGTCCGGCCCATCCATCAGGCTCAGGCTGCCGCCCAGCGCGCTGGCCCGTTCGGCCATGCCGCGGATGCCGAACGACTGCGGCTTGGCGCGGTCGGACAGGCGCATGCCGACGCCATTGTCGGCGATGGTCAGGCTGATATGCTGGCGCTGCCGGGCCAGGCGCACGCTGACCTTGCTCGCCTGCGCATGCTTGGCGATATTCGTCAGCGCCTCCTGGGCGATGCGGAACAGGCTGGTCGCCTGATCCAGTTCCAGTTCGATGTGCTGGCGGTTGGAAATGAACTGGCACTCGATGCCGGCCTGGCGCGCGAATTCCTTGACCTGCCAGTCCAGCGCGGCGACCAGGCCCAGGTCCAGCATGGAGGGGCGCAAGTCCAGCGAAATGCGGTGCACGGCGTCGATGCTGCGGTCGACCAGGGCATCGACATAGTCGGCCTTTTCCTGCAGCAGCGGGTCGTCCGGCGGCAGGCGGCGCGCCAGCATGGCCAAGGCCATCTTGATCGCCGTCAAATTGCCGCCCAGGTCATCGTGCAATTCGCGCGCCAGGCGCGTGCGTTCGTGCTCCTTGACCTTGTCGATATGCGCCGTCAGCTCGGCCAGGCGCGCGCGCGACTGGCGCACTTCGATCTGTTCGAGCCGGCTTTCCGTGATATTCGTCATGATGCCTTCCCACTGCACCGTGCCGTCGGCCAGCGCGCGCGGCGTCGAGCGCAGGTTGATCCATTTGACGTCCTTCCAGGCATCGATCCAGATCCGGCCTTCCCAGTTCCAGCTCCACAAGGCGCTTTTCGAGGCTTGCATCGATTCCAGATACGAGGCGCGGTCGTCGGCCAGGATCAACTGGTAAAACAGTTCCGGGCGCGCGTGCAGCAGCGCCGGGCTCAGGCCCAGCAGGGCCTGGCAGCCTTCGCTCAGGTAGGCAAAGGACGCCCGTCCATCCGCATGCAGGCAGAACTGGTACACGAGGCCCGGCGTATTCGAGACGATGGCGTTGAAGCGCGACTGCACCTGCGCCAGGGCGGCGGCCGTCGCCTGCGGCGTGCGCAAGTCTTCGCCCTCGGCCAGCAGCAGGGGGCGCCCCTGGCGCTGGGCGCGCGACAGGTGCAGGCTGAGCGAATACAGGCTGCCATCGCGGCGCCGCTGCTGCACGTGCAGCCTGGCTTGCGCGCCGATGCTGTCGTCCAGGGTGGCCAGCACGGCGGCCAGCTGCTGCGCGTCGAGCTGCGGCGCCAGCGTGAAGGGCGTCATCGCCAGCAATTCCTTGCGCGCATACTGCAAGTTGTCGCAGGCGGCATCGTTGGCGTCCAGCAATTGCAAGCTGGCCGCGTCGTACAGGTAGATTTCCGGCGCCGCCGCGCGCAGGGCGGGGGCCAGCCGGGGAGTGTCGTGCATGGAGTTGCCTTTCTTCATCAGCGGCGGGCGCGCCAGAAGGCGGCAAAGCGGCGCAGCACCCTGGCTGGGCGGGAATTATGACGCCCTGGCGTGCCCTTGCGCAAGCGCTGCCACCAAGCGCGGCGGGCGCGGCCCAGGGCGGCCGACAGGCGGCTGACACGGCGCCACGGGCGCGTGGCGCGCAGCCGGGCGATCCAGCGGTCCTTGGTTTCCATGAAGAGGCCATGCCAGCGCGCAAACCACGGCAAACTGAGCAGGGTAGGGCGCGTCAGCGAATACAGGCGCGCGACGGCGGCCGCGCCGCCCAGCTTGGCGATGACGATCACGCCGATGCCGGAAAACGCATGGCCGCGCGCGATCGCCAGCAGGGCCAGCAGCTTGACGGGAAACAGCAGCACGGCCGGCAGCACGAAGATGGCCAGCGCCCAGTAAGGGGGCAGGCGCTTGATCCACGCTTCGAGCGCATGCAGGGGAGGGAATTGCGACACCACCTGCATGATGCGCGCGCCCGTCGCCCACAGCCATTCCTCGATCAGCAGGCAGATGGCGGCCAGGTAGACCAGCGGCGCGAACAGCCAGCGCCTGACTCTGTAGATTTTTTTCATCCGTCTCCGTGTGCGGCCCACGTTTGCCGCGATTGCCACGATGATACGTCAAAAAAGCCCGCCTGCGCCCGCATCCCGTGTGCCCATGGCTTCCTGGCGGGGCTACAATAGGCGGATGAATAAAGCCTTTGTAAAAGAATCGGACAACGACGACGATGAAGAAGCGGTCGCGCTGGCGCTGGCCATTCCCGCCGGCGCCAAGAACTACATCACGCCGGCCGGCTACCAGCGCATCAAGGAAGAGCTGCTGCAGCTGATCGACGTCGACCGTCCGGAAGTGGTGCGCATCGTCCATTGGGCGGCGTCGAATGGCGACCGTTCGGAAAATGGCGACTATATCTATGGCAAGCGCCGGCTGCGCGAAATCGACCGCCGCATCCGCTTCCTCACCAAACGCATGGACCTGGCCGCCATCGTCGATCCCAGCGTGCACCATGGTAACGACCAGGTGTTTTTCGGCGCCACGGTAACCTACCGCACCAGCGACGGCGAAACGCACACCATCACCATCGTCGGCATCGACGAATTCGACCCCCTGAACGGCAAGATCAGCTGGGTCTCGCCCATGGCCCGCACCATCACCAAGGCGCGCGAAGGCGATGTGATCACCCTCAACACGCCGCTGGGCGAGCAGGAACTGGAGTTGCTGGAAGTGACGTATCCGGCGCCGGGGGAGGGGTAAGCTTGCGGTGACGCAGGACGCCAGAGGCGCGCGCTGGCACACTGACCATTCAGTTGGTATCAGGAGTTGCCATGCCCCGTCGCCTTCGGCTCGTCTTGCCCGGCGTTCCCTTACATGTGGTGCAACGTGGCGTGAATCGCCAAGCCTGCTTTCTTGATGGGCAAGACAAGCAGCGTTATCTGGATTATCTGCACAGTTGTTTGGCGCTTGCACCATGCCATCTGCATGCGTATGTGCTGATGAATAATCATGTGCATCTATTGCTTTCCACGCAAAGCACAACGTCCCTGTCGTTGCTGATGAAAATGCTGAACCAGCGTTATGTGCAGTATTTCAACTGGCGTTATGGCCGCACCGGCAGTTTGTGGGAGGGCCGCTACAAATCTTGCCTGGTACAGGGCGAGCGTTATTTATTGATTTGCCAGCGCTATATCGAACTTAACCCTGTCAGGGCCGGTATCGTGGCATTGCCTGGTCAATATTGCTGGTCCAGTTATCGAAGCAATGCGCAGGGCGTGCATGATGATCTGCTGTCTCCGCATTCTTTATATATGCAACTTGGATGTGATGTGCTTGAGCGGCAAAAGACATACCAATCGTTATTTCAGGATGAATTAGGCGATCGCTGCATCGGACAACTGCGAGAAGCAGTCAATGCTGAATTTGCGGTGGGGGATCAGGCGTTTTTACGACGCGTTGCGGAACTGAACCGGTAGCCCGCAGCGGAGATCCGGGGTCAGTCGCTTCGCGATCGGAATACGTCCCATTGGGACGTATTCCCCCGGCGGGTCTGACCCCAGCTTTTTGCCGCGTGAATCAGTTACGCTCGCGCAGGATGCGGTTGACGCCGGCCACTCTGCGCACATTGCGCAGCAGGGCGGCCAGGTGGACCCTGTCCTTGACCTGCACGGTGAAGCGCAGCTGGTCGAGCACGTTGTCCTTGTCTTCGTCCATGCCGACATAGATGATGTTGGCGTCCGATTCGCCGATTTCGGCGGCCACGCGGGCGAGGATGCCCCGTTCGCTGTTGATCAAGACCTTGATGCGGCAGTCGAAGCGGCGGTTCAGTTCGGTTCCCCAGCGCACGGCGATCCAGCGGTCCGGTTCCTTGGCGCGCTGGCGTTTCGCTTGCGAGCAGTCGCTCGTGTGCACGAGCAAGCCCTGGTCGCGGCGCAGCTGGCCGATGATCTGGTCGCCCGGAATCGGCAGGCAGCAGGGCGCCAGTTGCACCGAGACGCCTTCGCTGCCGCAGATGGTGACGGGGTCCAGTTCGCTGCCGCTATTGTGTTCCACGGGCATGCTGGCCGCTTCGCCGCCGATCAAGCCGAAGATGTGGCGCGCCACCAGGGTGGCCATGCGCTTGCCGATGCCGATGTCCGCGTACAGCTCGTCCATGGAATTGGCGCTCGATTCGTTGAGCAGGCGTTCGACCAGTGGCGCTTGCAGGTCGGCGTCGATGTTCAGGGTGTGCAGCGCCTGCGACAGCAGTTGCTGGCCCAGGGCGATCGATTCGGGCAGGTTGATCGTGCGCAGATGGTGGCGGATGGCCGAACGGGCCTTGCCGGTGCGCACGAACGACAGCCACGTCGGGCTGGGGCGCGACGAGGAATCGGTGATGATCTCGACGATGTCGCCATTGTGCAGCTCGGTGCGCAAGGGCGAGGTTTCGTTGTTGATTTTCACGGCCACGGTCTGGTCGCCGATGCCCGTGTGGATCGAATAGGCGAAGTCGATGGCCGTGGCGCCGCGCGGCAGGGCGATGATCTTCGACTTCGGCGTAAACACGTAGACGGAATCGGGGAACAGGTCGACCTTGACGTGTTCAAGGAATTCGGCCGAGTCGCCCGTCTGCTGCTGGATGTCGAGCAGCGATTGCAGCCACGCATGGGTGCGCTGCTGCAGGTCGGACGGGTTCGATTCGCCGCTCTTGTACAGCCAGTGCGCCGCCACGCCCGATTCGGCCGTGCGGTGCATTTCCTGCGTGCGAATCTGGAATTCCACGGGCGTGCCGTACGGGCCGATGACGGTCGTGTGCAGCGACTGGTAGCCGTTCAGCTTGCGGATCGCGATGTAATCCTTGAACTTGCCCGGCATGGGTTTGTACAGGCTGTGCAGGGTGCCCAAGGTCACGTAACAGTCGGCAAAGCTGCCCACCACCACGCGGAAACCATATACGTCCAGCACTTGCGAGAACGACAAATGCTTGCTGCGCATCTTTTTATAGATGTCGTACAGGGTCTTTTCGCGGCCCGTGACATCGGCTTCGAGCTCGGCCATGGACAAGGTGCTTTTCACCGCTTCCATGATCTTGTTGACCACCTCGCGCCGGTTGCCGCGCGCCGCCTTGACGGCTTTCGCCAGGGTGCGGTAGCGCATCGGATACAGGTGCGAGAACGACAGGTCCTGCAGCTCGTGGTAGATGTTGTTCAGGCCGAGACGGTGCGCGATCGGCACGTACACTTCCATGGTCTCGCTGGCGATGCGGCGTTTTTTCGCCGCCGTCATGAAGTCCAGGGTGCGCATATTGTGCAGGCGGTCGGCCAGCTTGATCAGGATCACGCGCACGTCGGACGCCATGGCCAGCAGCATCTTGCGGAAGTTTTCCGCCTGCGCCTCGATCTGGCTCTGGAATTCGATCTTTTCGAGCTTAGACAGGCCGTCGACCAGGTGCGCCACCGGAGCGCCGAAGCGCTCGATCAATTCTTCCTTCTTGACGTCCTGGTCTTCCATGACGTCATGCAGCAGGGCGGCCATGATGGCTTGCGCGTCGAGCTTCCAGTCGGCGCAGATTTCGGCGACGGCGATCGGATGCGAGATATACGGCTCGCCCGAGCGGCGCATCTGGCCCAGGTGCATTTCGTCGGAGAAGCGGTAGGCTTCCTTGACTTTTTTCAGGTCGGCGGGAGACAGGTATTCGGCCAGCTTGTCGGCCAGGTGGCTGACGGAAGCCACGCCGAGGGCGGGCGCTGGCGGTGCTGCGGGGGTGTTGCTGCCGGACGTGCCGGCGCCGGGCGCGGAAGCGCCCTGCGATTTTGCCGCCTGGCGCGAGGCCAGGGGCGGCAGTGCTGCGGAAGTCGTGTCGGCTGGGGTCAGACTCATAAAACGTCGCGTTGCTTCACAGTGTGAATAAAGGATACGGTAGAACCAGGGGTCAGCACTGTTCCGGCACGCGGGTTCCCACTTACATCGGGACCTTTTTCAGCATTTCGATGCCGACTTTACCGGCAGCGATTTCACGCAGTGCGACGACGGTAGGCTTGTCCTTGGCTTCCACCTTTGGGGTGTGGCCTTGCAACAACTGACGTGCGCGATAGGTCGCAGCCAGGGTCAGCTGGAAACGGTTAGGGATCTGCTTCAGGCAATCTTCGATTGTGATACGGGCCATAGTAACTCCTAAAATTTTTGCGTGGTGCTGTGTGAACTGGCGTGCCGTTGCAGCGTTTTTACTCTGCGTGCAGGCCCAGCTGGGCGAATAGCGATGCGTTGCGGGCCGCTTGTTGCGCAAACCGGCAACGGGCCGCTCTCACGATCGCGCTCAGTTCGGACAAAGCGACCGTAAACTCTTCATTGATAATAACATACTCGAACTCGGGAGCGTGTGCGATTTCGCCGCCGGCCGCCAGCAGGCGGCGCGTGATCACGTGCGGCTCGTCCTGGCCGCGCTTGTTCAGGCGTTCTTCCAGCGCATCGATCGATGGCGGCAGGATGAAAATGCCGGCCGCGCGGGGAAATTGCTTGCGCACCTGGCGCGCGCCCTGCCAGTCGATTTCCAGCAGGATATCGGTGCCGGCGGCCATTTGCTGTTCCACCATGATGCGCGAAGTGCCGTAGTAGTTGCCGTGCACTTCCGCCCATTCCAGGAATTCGCCCTGGTCGGCGCGCGCGACAAAGTCTTCCGCCGTCGTGAAATAGTACTCGCGGCCATGCTGCTCGCCCGGACGCGGGGCGCGCGTGGTGGTCGAGATCGACAATTTGATGCCGGGCTCTTGCGCCAGCAATGCATTGACCAGTGTCGATTTGCCGGCGCCCGATGGCGCGGCGACCACGAACAGGCTGCCGGAGAAGGCGGTAGGGTGGCTCATGCGGATCTTTCCATTTGCGTGTGATGGCGGCGCGTGCGCTTGCATGGGCGCCGCCCAATTCGGTATTTTACCAAGAGGCAAGGCGACGAGCCAGCCCTGCGATGCGCCTGGCCGCCGCGCCTGCGCATTTTTTGCTTGTTATCCTGAAGAAATAGTTATCTAATTTGGAATATTTTTTCTTTATCGACAGGATGTGCGCATGAAAAATTTCCCGTTTCTCAGTATTGCCCAGGCCATGCTGTTGCTGCGCGTGGCCATCGCCGTGATGTTCATGGCGCACGCCATCACCCGCATCGCCAACGGCACCATTCCCCGCTTTGCCGGTTTTCTGGAAGACAAGGGATTTATCTATGGCCTGGCTGTCGTGTGGGCGATTACCATCGTCGAGATCGTTTGCGGCAGTTTGCTGATCGCCGGCAAATACATGCGCTGGGCGGCGGCCGGCCTGATGGTGATCTGCCTTGGCGGCATCGTCATCGTGCATGCGGCCAAGGGCTGGTTCGTGGGCGAGCATGGCGCCGGCGGCGTGGAGTACAGCATCGTGCTGTTTGTCGCCTGCGTCGTCATCGCCGCCAGCGACAGGGCGCGCACCGGAGCGCGCCTGGCGTAAGTTGCATGCCCTGTCTCAGCGGGGCAGCCGGCCCAGGGCGATTTCGCCGCTATTGAGCACGATGGCCCGTCCATTCACATCGGTGCAGTCGCGGTTGCTGATGCGCACGATGGCGCTGTCGACCGAGACTTCCGCGCCCAGGTTGCTGCGCGAGCAGATGCGGTAGGAGGCGGCGTCGGCGCCCGTGTAGATGGCGGCGCCGCGTTCCTTGAGAGCGAAACACCCGGAGGCGCAGCCTTCAACCGCATACGGCGACGGCTGCTGCGCAGGTTGCGCTTGCGCGCCTGCCGCCAGCAGCGCCAGGGTGACGCTGGCGAGCGTCAGGATGCGTGGTGCGGTCATGGTTTATTCCAGGTTCTGCACCTGTTCGCGCATCTGCTCGATCAGCAGCTTCAAGTCCATCGAGGCGTCGGCCAGTTCCTTGACGGAGGCCTTGGCGCCCAGCGTATTGGCTTCGCGGTTGAGTTCCTGCATCATGAAGTCGAGGCGCTTGCCCACTTGCCCGCCCTTGGTGAGGATGTGGCGCGTTTCGCCCAGGTGGGCCGACAGGCGCGCCAGTTCTTCGGACACATCGATGCGGATGCCGTACAGGATCACTTCCTGGCGGATGCGTTCCATGGCGTCCTGGCGCGACAGGGCCGAATTCGAGCCCTGGCTGGCCAGGCCCAGCGCATCCTGCATGCGCTCGATGGCTTTTTGCTGGAAGGCCGCCACCACTTGCGGAATCAAGGGCGTGATGCGCTTGACGATGGCTTCCATCGCTTCGATGCGCGACACCAGCACCGCTTCGAGCGCCGCGCCTTCGCGCTTGCGGCTGTCGACGAAGGCGGCCACGGTGCGGCGGGTCAGCGCGCCCACGTCCGCCTGCAGGGACTCCTGTCCCACTTGCGCTTCTTCGATGACGCCAGGCCAGCGCAGCAGTTCTGCCACCGTCATGACGGGGGCGGAGACAAAATGCTGGCCCACTTCGTTTTGCAGGCGCGCCAGTTCGGTCAGCAGGGGCACGTTCAGCGCCTGCGTGCCGGCGGTCGCAGCCTTGCGGCCAAAGCTCAGGCGTACCTCGACTTTGCCGCGCGTGATGGCGGACATGACGGCGGCGCGCAAGTCAGGTTCCAGGGCCCGCAGATCGTCGTTGATCCGGAATTGCAGGTCGAGAAAGCGTGAGTTGACGCTCTTGATTTCAATTGTCAGTGTGCCTGCAGCACCTTCGCTGGTGGCAACCGCGTAGCCTGTCATGCTTGAAATGCTCAAAGGATTCCCCGATTTGATCTTGTATACAGTCACTTATACACTTAATCAGCCAGCGCAGGCAATACTGCCCGCGCCGCGAAACAGGACCGAAGTGCCCGATGGCCTGAAAATTGCTGAATAGTGTGCGTTTTACGGCATTGTAAAGAAAATTGTGTTTGGCGGGGCAGGATTGTAGGGATCATGTGTGCGCCGCCCGCCATTGCGCCCTGCGCTGTTGCATGACTGCAAATGGGCGCGCGCGCGGTGGTAGAATCGCTGCCGCAACCCCAATCACACAGGACATCCCCATGACATTCGAATCCCGCCCGAGCGGCCGCGCCGTCGATGCGCTGCGCGCCATCCGCATCACCCGCCAGTACACCAAACATGCCGAAGGGTCGGTGCTGATCGAGTGCGGCGACACCAAGGTCATCTGTACCGCCAGCATCGAAGACAAGGTGCCGGGCTTCCTGAAGGGCAAGGGCCAGGGCTGGTTGACGGCCGAGTACGGCATGCTGCCGCGCTCGACGCACACGCGCATGGACCGCGAAGCGGCGCGCGGCAAGCAGTCGGGCCGCACGCAGGAAATCCAGCGCCTGATCGGCCGCTCGCTGCGCGCCGCCTTCGATTTGCAGGCGTTCGGCGAACGCACCCTGCACCTCGATTGCGACGTGATCCAGGCCGACGGCGGCACGCGCACGGCCTCGATCACGGGCGCCATGGTGGCCGCGTATGACGCGTTTTCCCAGCTGCAGGCGCGCGGCGCGATCGCCGCCATCCCCGTGAAAAGCTTCGTCGCCGCTATCTCGGTGGGCGTCTACCAGGGCATGCCGGTGCTGGACCTCGACTACGTGGAAGACTCGGGCTGCGACACGGACATGAATGTGGTGATGACGGAAGCGGGCCACTTCATCGAAGTGCAGGGCACGGCCGAAGGCGCCGCCTTCGACCGCGCCGGCATGAACCGCCTGCTGGACCTGGCGCAGGGCGGCATCGCCGACCTGATCGCCCTGCAAAAGCAAGCTCTCGGCATGTAATCTTTACATAAATTTACATGTCTTCGCCCGCTGCGTCGGCCAAAAAGCCCGCACCTGCCGTTTTTTTTCGGCAGCGGCGGGCCAGGGTGAGGGGAGCGCAAAAGGTTTACAATGTCGGCACTTCAACCGGACTACTGACATGACCCAACGCCTCATCCTCGCCTCCAACAACGCCGGCAAGCTCAAGGAATTCAACGAGCTGCTCTCGACCATCGGTTTTTCCGTCCACGCCCAGGGCGAATACGATGTGCCGGAAAGCGACGAACCGTTCCACACCTTCGTTGAAAACGCCCTGCAAAAGGCGCGCCACGCATCTCGCCTGACGGGCTTGCCGGCGCTGGCCGACGATTCGGGCGTGTGCGTCAATGCGCTCGGCGGCGCGCCCGGCGTGTACTCGGCCCGCTATGCGGGCGAGCCGAAATCGGATGCGGCCAACAGCGCCAGGCTGATCGCCGACCTTGAGGCGCATGCCGACAAGTCCGCGTATTACTACTGCGTGCTGGTGTATGTGCGCCATGCGGACGACCCGCAGCCGGTGATCGCCGACGGCCGCTGGAACGGCGAGATGATCGCCACGCCACGCGGCAACGGCGGCTTCGGCTACGATCCGCATTTCTTCATTCCCGCGCTGGGCAAGTGCGCGGCCGAACTGACGTCCGATGCAAAGAACGCGCTGTCGCACCGCGGCCAGGCCCTGCGCGCGCTGGTGGAAAAGCTGCGATGATCCCGATCAAACTGGTGGGCGCCGTTGCCCAATCGGCCGCCAGGTCGGCAGCCAGGCCCGCGCCGCAGGAAGGCATTTCCGGTGCGGCCGGGGCGGCCCTGAAGTACCTGCAGCCGGGCGCGCTGAACCTGACGGCCCTGCCGCCGCTGTCGCTGTACATCCACTTTCCGTGGTGCGTGAAAAAATGCCCGTATTGCGACTTCAATTCGCACGAGGTGCGCGGCGACCTGCCGGAAGCCGAATACCTGGCGGCCCTGCGGCTGGACCTGGAGATGGCGCTGCCGCTGATCTGGGGCCGCAAGATCCACACCATCTTCATCGGCGGCGGCACGCCCAGCCTGATGTCGGCGGCGGGCCTGGACCGGCTGATGTCGGACGTGCGCACCCTGCTGCCCCTGGAGCCCGATTGCGAAATCACCATGGAAGCCAATCCGGGCACCTTTGAAGCGGAAAAATTCAAGTCTTACCGGGCCAGCGGCATCAACCGGCTGTCGGTCGGCATCCAGAGCTTCAATGGCCGCCATCTGCAGGCGCTGGGGCGCATCCATGACGACAACGAGGCGCGCCGCGCGGTGGAGATCGCGCATGCCAACTTCGACAATTTCAACCTCGATCTGATGTACGCGCTGCCCACGCAGACGCTGGACGAAGCGCGGCAGGACCTGGAGACGGCGCTGTCGTTCGCGCCGCCGCACCTGTCGCTGTACCACCTGACCCTGGAACCGAACACCCTGTTCGCCAAGTATCCGCCCGCGCTGCCGGACGACGACGAGAGCGCCGATATCGCCGACATGGTGGCCGCGCGCGCCGCGCAGGCCGGCTATGGCCGCTACGAAGTGTCGGCCTATGCGCAGCCGGGCCGCCAGGCACGCCACAACCGCAATTACTGGGAATTTGGCGACTATCTCGGCATCGGCGCGGGCGCGCACTCGAAGATTTCGTTCCCGCACCGCGTGCTGCGCCAGGCCCGCTACAAGCAGCCGCGCGCCTACATGGACGCGGTACTGGCCGGTAATCCGGTGCAGGAAGAGCGCGAACTGGCGCGCGAGGAAATGGGCTTCGAATTCATGTTGAATACCCTGCGCCTGACGCAGGGCTTTGCGCCGAACCTGTTCGCCGAGCGTACGGGCCTGGCCCTCAACGCCATCGAGCAGCCGCTCAATGCGGCCGAAGCGAAAGGCTTGCTGTACCGCGACCACCAGGTCATCCGTCCGACGGAACGGGGATTGTGCTTCCTGAATGACCTGCAGCAGATGTTCCTGGAGGATTAATGCGTGGTGACGGCGCGCAGGCGCTGCAGCTTGGCCGCATACAGAGTATGGTCGCTGCGCGTGGTGCTGTTGTTCATCGCCAGTTCCAGCTGCTTGCCGGCCTGCTCCATCTGGCCCAGGCGCGCATAGGCTTGCGCCAGCCAGAAGTGAAATTCGTGGTAGTACGGGTCGCGCGCGATTTCACGTGAAAACAGCTGTATCGCCCGCACGTAATCGTTTTGCTGCATGGCCGCCTTGCCCAGGTTGAAGTAGTGGAAAGGCGGCTGCGGCTGCAGCGCCAGCAGGCGCCGGCGCAGCGGCAGCGCTTCTTCGGGCAGGCCGGACGCTTCCAGCACCTGCGCCAGGTTCGACAGCAGCACCGTGTTGTCCGGCGTGCGCGTCAGCGCATGGGCGAAAGTGCGCCGCGCTTGCGCCAGGTCGCCATGGCGGAACTGGATCACGCCCAGGGTGTTGTAGGCGCCGCTGAACGAGGGGTCTTGCAGCAGCGCTGCCCGGGCCCACCAGTATGCCTGATTCAGCTGGCCCTCGCTCATGGTTTCGGCGGCGCGGTTGTTCATGTACATGGCGAGCACGGTCGCTTCGTCGAGTTCTCGCGTGCGGTAGCCGCCTATCTCCGCGGACGGCAGGAAATCGATCACCATCATGCCCTTGGCATCGTACCTGCCGGATTTGTCGTCCAGCCGCTGGCCCAGTACCAGGTTGACGTGGCCGGCGACAAAATACATGTCGCCGCTGCGGCTCCAGCTTTCTTCGCCGAGCACTTCCTGGTAGCGCACCTGCAAGCCCATTTCATGTGCCAGCGCCGCCGTCATGATCACCAGCGACAGGCAGTTGCCCTGACGCGCGGCGAACGTTTCGCGCGCATTGCGGGTCATGGCCGCATCGTACTCGAGTTTCAGCCTGCTCTTGTCGTACAGGGCGTCATACAGGGCCGCGCGGTCATTCTTGTTGCGCGCTTCGCGCCGCACTTGCGTGCGCACATACTGGCGCATGGTCTCGTCGATGGCAAAGACCTGGCTGGCGTCGATGGCGGCGGCCGGCGCGAAATCGCCGTCGTTGAAGATGGGGGGCAGGCTGGCTGGCGGTGCTACGCTGCAGGCCGCCAAAGCGCCGCAGAGCAGGGCGGCGCCCAGGCGCTTGAAGCAAGCGGCGAAAACAAGATAGGGGCGCATGGTCTCTCCCTGGAGGCGCCGGCTGTCTCATGTCGCGGTGGCGCGCCAGTCCCACCTGAAACCAGTATCGGCGCGCCTGGCGCCGCTGTCAAATGGTTTCAAGCGCCTTGCCGCCGCCTGCACGGTGCTTGAAAGCGGGTTTAACGCCGGACTTAAAACCGCGGGCTTAAAACTCTTCCCAGTCCTGCTCGCCGGCGATGTGCGATGGCGTTTTGCGCGCCGCGGCGCCGGCCGCCTTGGGTGCTGCGGGTTTGCCGGCCCTGGCCTGGGGCGGGCGTGGCGCGAGTTTTTGCGTGGTGGCAATGGCGGCCTTGGCCGGCCGCGCGGCGCGCACCGGCGCCGCCGTGGCCACGTGCTCGAGCTGGAAGCCGGCCGCCACCTGCGCCAGGCGCGCCGCCTGGTCCTGCATGCTTTCGGCTGCCGCCGCCGCTTCTTCCACCAGCGCCGCATTTTGCTGCGTCACCTGGTCCATCTGCGCGATGGCCTGGTTGACCTGGTCGATGCCCATGCTTTGCTCGGCGCTGGCGGCAGTGATCTCGGCCATGATGTCGGTGACCCTGCGCACGCTGTCGACCACTTCGCCCATGGTGCTGCCGGCCTGCTGCACCAGCCGCGTGCCGTTGTTGACCTGTTCCACCGAGTCACCGATCAGGGTCTTGATTTCGCGCGCCGCCGCGGCCGAGCGCTGCGCCAGGCTGCGCACTTCCGTGGCGACGACGGCAAAGCCGCGCCCCTGCTCGCCGGCGCGTGCCGCTTCGACGGCCGCGTTCAGGGCCAGGATATTCGTCTGGAAGGCGATGCCGTCGATGACGCCGATGATGTCGACGATTTTCGTCGAGGCCGTATCGATGGCGCCCATGGTGTCGACCACCTGGCTGACGATGCCGCCGCCCCGTTCGGCCACGCTGGAGGCGGCCACCGCCATCTGGTTGGCCTGGCGCGCGTTGTCCGCATTCTGCTTGACGGTGCTGGTCAATTCTTCCATCGACGACGCCGTCTCTTCCAGCGAACTGGCCTGCTGTTCCGTGCGCGCCGACAGATCCTGGTTGCCGGCGGCGATTTCGCCCGACGCCGTGGCGATCGCATTGGTGCCCGTCTGCACTTCCGACACCACCTTGCGCAGCGCCTCGTTCATGCCGTGCAGCGCGCGCATCAGGTCGCCGATTTCATCGCTGGCAGGCGTGCCGAAATGCGTGCGCAAGTCGCCGTCGGCCACCGTTTCGGCCACCTTCACGGCGGCCTTCAACGGCTGCGTGATCGAGCGCGTGATCAGCCAGGCGCAGACGCTGCCCAGCGCCACCACCAGCGCGCACAAGGTCAGCAGCAGGGTGAAGCTGCGCCCGTTGGCCGCCTCGATCGCGTGCGCCGTGGCGTCGATGGCCTGGCGCTGCTGCGACAGCAGGGCCTTGACGTTGTTCTGGTACTTGGCGGCGGCCGGCGCGAAGCTGTCGCGGTAGACGCTTTCCGCCTGCGCCGCATTGCCGCCCTTGCGCGCATTCATCACCAGGGTCTTGGCATCCTGGTACTTGACGCGTTCGGCAATGGACGCCTTGAAAATGGCCTTTTCCTCGTCGCTGACGAGCAGGGTTTCGATTTGCTTCAGCAGCTCGCCGCCCTGCTTGGTGCTGTCGGCGATGGTGTCGGCAAACACGTTCGACAGGGTTTCATCCGTGCTCCTGGCGATCATCGAAGTGCGCGCGATGGCCGAGTAAATCAGTACGTACCAGTCCGATACGAGGCGTTCCTTGGCCAGCGGCTTTTCCATCATTTGCCGCGTCGCTTCGGCATTCACGCTGGCGCTGTACAGCGCGTACGAGGTGGAGATCACGGACAGCAGCAGCACCAGCGCGAAGCCTGCAGCCAGGCGCGTGCCGATACGAAGGTGGGAGAGGGCGTGCATGGTTGGAACTCCTGTCGCAGAGAGATTAAAGGTTGCCTGTGCGACATAGTATGCACTGATAAGTGACCAAGAGGCGAGGGAAAAGCGCGCTTGTCTTTGCGCCTGTTGCAGCCACGCCCGTGCTACAGCTCGCCCGCCTGGCGCAGGTCCGGCTGCTCGGCCCAGCGGGCGAAGGCGGCCGCCATGCGCTCGCTTTCCGCGATGGCGCGGCGCCAGTCGCGCATGCGCGCCGCGTGGTCCTGGCCGTAATGGGGGAAGTCGCGCCGGTCCGGCAATTTGCCGTTGGGCAGGCTGGCCACGAAGGCGGGCGAGGGCGAGACGAGGATCATGTTGTCGAGTGCGCCATCGCCGCGGCGCGCGCGGCGCCAGGGCATGGTCTTGTCCAGCCAGCCCGGCACGATATGGTCGGCAAAATGCGGGTACAGCACCAGGTCCGGTTCGCGCTGGTAGGGCAGGTGCAAATGATAGTCGACCAGGCCGCCGTCCCAGTAGCGCCCTGGCGGCGCGCCGGCGATGTCCGTGACCGCGTCGAGCACCAGCGGGATGGAGCCGGAAGCGAGCAGCGCGTCGCGCAGGTTGTCCTGCGCCAGCGGCACGAAATGCGAATGAAAGGCGTCGAAGCGCGAGCGCAGCCAGCTGGCGCCGTCCGGTCCGGCATGGAACACGGTGCGTTCCAGCGAGGCGGCCAGCCGCGCGCGCGCCACGGCGTTGCCGGCGGCCGCCAGCAGGAAGCCGCGCCGGTCGCGCCATTTGCCAGGTTGCGCCAGCGCGCCGATGCCGCGCACGGCCAGCACCGACAGGCTATGGCGCTCGTGCCGCAGCAGTTGCGCATCCTGGCCATCGAGGACGGCGTCGAGCAGGGCGCGGCACGTGCGGCTCACGTGCGCCGCATCGGGTTTGTCGGGATAGCGCTGGCCCACGTATTCGCGCACCAGGCGCCGCTGCGCGGCCACCGGGTCGGGGAACACGGCGGCGGCCATGCGCCAGGCGCCGATCGAGGCGCCGACGAACTGGCGCGGGCGCGGCGCCTGCGCCAGGAAGTCGCCGAACAGCCAGCAATCGAGCTGGTGCAGGATCAAGCCTTTCGGCCCGCCCGCGGCGGCGGGAACGATGGCGATGTCGCTGGCGCGCACCCCGTTTTCGGCGATGCGCGCCCGGGCGCGGCGGCCCAGGCGGATGGTGATCGGTGATTGCATGAGTAGTCGCTGGCGGCCTGTAGCCAGGTATTTTACCGCCAGCGCGGCGACACGGCACAGACGCGCTCGGTATAGTCACATTGTTAGTATTAATAAATTTCTTTAAGGCAACCATTCTATTGAGAAATGTTGCATAATATTGGACGTTGAATTTTTGGCATGTGCCAAGGATTCCTTATGTCTTGCTTTTTTTTATTGGAATCGTATGCAACTGAATCACGCTTTTGTTCTGACCCTGATCGCCGCTTCGCTCGCCGCTTGCGGTGGCGGCGGTTCGTCTTCCCCATCCGACACGACGGCTGTCGTGAATACGGCCAAGCCTGCCGATCCGGTGGCGCCCGTCGTTCCCGTCGTGCCAACGGCCACCGGCGAAAACACGGGGGCCGTCAGCGCCCGTTTCGCCAATGGCGACAACAGCCGCTACATCTTTACGTCGATCGGCTTGCAGAGCAGTGGCAAGGCCAGCCCGCTGGTACAGGATGCCTCCGGCGCCCTGAGCACGATCAGCGGCATCGTCTTCACGGGCAACCCGGCCGTGACGCGCGAAATCAGCGGCGACGCGGCCTTTGCGCAGGGACGCTGGTTCAAGGGCGCGTTCAGCAATAGTACGGGCGCCACTACGTTGAGCGGCAACAATGCCAGTGGGCATTACGTCGCCTATAACGTGCTCGCCGCGCTGCCAGCGACCGGCACGTTCACCTGCGATGCGGGCACGTTCACGGCGCCTAGCTATACGGGCGGCAGCAGCGTCTCGTCGACCGCCAACTTCGGCACGGCCAGCGGCACTGCCAGCATGTCCTTCGATGCCTCCGGCGCCAAGGTCGTGCTGGTCATCGACGCCAGCGCCGGCGGCAGCACGGGCAAGGTATCGGCTTCGACGACCATGGCGTCGGCCGCGTCGAGCAGCATCACCGGCGGCTACCTGTCGAATGGCACGGGCGCGCAGCTGATGCTGGGCGACGGCGGCGCTGGCCGCTATCTGCTGATCGCCGCCTACAAGGCGCAGCTGGCGAATGGCGCCAACTACCAGGGCGTGGCCACCTTCCGCTGCTCTTGATGACGCCTGACGGCACCTGCTGCGCGTCGTGATTTGCGGCCGCTCGCAATGGTGCCGTTAGTCGCCGTGAGGCCAACGAGGACGACTAGAATAAAAAAAGCGGCGTCCGTGCAATGCACGGCGCCGCTTTTTTTCGCCGGTCGGAATGATGCGATTACCGCAGCGCCGCGATCATCTGTTTCAGCTTGCCGGAATCGACGCAGAAGGCGCGGATGCCTTCGGCCAGTTTTTCCGTCGCCATCGCGTCTTCATTCATCATGAAGCGGAAGGCTTCTTCGTTCAGCGACATTTGCACGATATTGGTCGATGGCGCCGCTTCGGCGCTCAGCTTGCGTTCCACCGGCGCATCGCTGTCGGCCAGCTTTTGCAGCAGGTCGGGGCTGATGGTGAGCAGGTCGCAGCCGGCCAGTTCGAGAATTTGCGACGTGTTGCGGAAGCTCGCGCCCATCACCTCGGTCTTGTAGCCAAACTTGCGGTAGTAATTGTAGATGCGGCGCACCGATTGCACGCCCGGGTCTTCCGCGCCCACGTAGTCGATGCCCGTCGATTTCTTGTACCAGTCGTAGATGCGGCCGACGAACGGGGAAATGAGCTGGGCGCCCGCTTCGGCGCAGGCAATCGCCTGGGCCAGCGAGAACAGCAGGGTCATGTTGCAGCGGATGCCTTCCTTTTCCAGGATGGCGGCGGCGCGGATGCCTTCCCAGGTGGAGGCGATCTTGATCAGCACGCGCTCGCGGGCAATGCCCGCGTTCGAATACAGGGCGATCAGGTCGCGGCCCTTGGCCACCGTGCCCTGCGTGTCGAACGACAGGCGCGCATCGACCTCGGTGGAGACGCGGCCGGGGATGGTTTGCAGGATTTCCACGCCAAACGCGATCAGCAGGCGGTCGATGATCTCGGCGGTCGAGGCGTTCGGATGGTCGCGCACGGCCTTTTCCAGCAGCGGCTTGTATTCATCCTTCTGCACGGCCTTCAGGATCAGCGACGGATTCGTCGTCGCATCGCGCGGCGTGTAGGCCTGGATCGATTGGAAGTCGCCGGTGTCGGCCACCACGGTAGTAAATTGCTTCAGTTGTTCGAGTTGGTTCATGGCTGCACAGGAAAGAGTGAATGGGCTTGCCAGGGTATTGTACCGAATGCGGGACGGTGGCGGCGCTTTTAACCCAAGGGCTAAAGTGCCGGGGTCGGACCCGGCGGGTCTGGCCCTGGATTGCCGCTTTTTAGCCGATAAACGAATCAAACTGCATGTCGAATTCCTGCAGCGCCTTTTGCGCATTCTGCATCTTCTTGCGGAATTCCGGTCCCCGTTGCAGGGCCAGGCCCACGGCCAGCACGTCGATCACGACCAGGTAGGCCAGGCGCGCCGAAATGGGCGTGTAGGGGTCGGTGTTGAAGACCAGGTCGATCGGGATCAGCACGGTGGCCAGGTCGGCCAGCGGCGTGCCCGATGGGGCCAGCACGACGACGTCGGCGCCGCCGCGGCGCGCCAGTTTCACGGAGCGCACCAGGGCGGGGCTGTTGCCGCGCTGCGAGATGGCCACCAGGCAGTCGCCGCCGCGCAGCAGGGCCGCCGCGATGCTGTGGATGTTCGGGTCGCTGTAGGCCACCGTCGGCACGCCCGAGCGGAAGAACTTGTGCTGCGCGTCGGCCGCCACGATACCCGACGTGCCCTGGCCATAGAATTCGATCTTGCTGGCGCGCGACAGGATGTCGAGCGCGCGCTGGATCGCTTCCGGATTCAGGTTGTTGCGCAGGTCGAGCAGGGTATTGATCGAGCGGCTGCAGATTTTATTCACCAGGTCGGCGGCCAGATCGTCCTGCGCCGGCTGCTCGTTCGCGCCCGGCATGGCCAGCGCCAGGCCCTGCGCCAGTTTCAGCTTGAATTCATGCCAGCCGTCGTAACCCAGCGTGCGGCAAAAGCGCACCACGGTCGGTTCCGACACCTGCGCGCTTTTCGCCAGCGCCGTGATGTTCTGGCTGACCGTCTGGTTGGGCTGGTCAAGCACGGCCAGCGCGACCTTTTTCTCCGACTTGGAGAGCGAATCGAGCTGGGTGCGGATGGAATCGAGTAGCATTGATTGATCTTCTGGCAGTAATGCCGTAAGTTTGCGTCCTTTTCACCCCAAAAGCAAAGTTCCGGGGGCGGACCCTCAGGGTCCGACCCCAGTATTTCGCCGTTCAGGGTTAAGCCAAATCTTAACGGCTTCAGTCCTCTGGCAAGGCCTCTTCACGCCACTGCAAGCCATCGCGGCCGATCAGGGCGCTGGCGGCCGCCGGGCCCCAGGTGCCGGCCGTGTACGGAATCGGCGCGCTGTCGTTCTGTTCCCAGTTGTCGAGAATCGGCTCGACCCATTCCCAGGCCGCTTCCAGCTCGTCGCCGCGCATGAACAAGGTCAGCTGGCCGCGCAGGACGTCGAGCAGCAAACGCTCGTAGGCGTCCATGCGCGGGGTCTTGAACGATTCGCGGAAATCGAGTTCCAGTTCCGCCGGTTTCAAGCGCATGCCGTCGCCCGGGGTTTTCGCCATCAGGTTCATGCGCAAGCCTTCGTCCGGCTGCAAACGGATCACCAGGCAGTTCGGCTGGAAGCTCGACGTCGGCTGGTTGAAGATCGAATGCGGAATTTGCTTGAAGCGCACGACGATCTCGGCCAGGCTGTCGGCCATGCGCTTGCCCGTGCGCAGGTAGAACGGCACGCCGGCCCAGCGCCAGGTGTCGATTTCCGCCTTCAGCGCGACGAAAGTTTCGGTGCGCGAATGTTCCGGCGCATCGGGCTCGTCGCGGTAGCTCGGCACGGTGGCGCCGTCGACGTGGCCGGCGCGGTACTGGCCGCGCACGATGTTTTGCGCCAGGGTGGTCGGTGTGAATTTTTTCAGCGAGCGCAGCACTTGCAGCTTTTCATCGCGCACGGCGTCCGGCGCGATCGAGGTCGGCGGTTCCATGGCGACGATGCACAGCAGTTGCAGCAAGTGGTTTTGCAGCATGTCGCGCAGCGCGCCCGAGGTGTCGTAGTAACCCATGCGGTTGCCCACGCCCAGCTTTTCGGCGATGGTGATCTGCACGTCGGAAATCCATTCGCGGCGCCACAGCGGCTCGAACAGGATGTTGCCGAAGCGCAGGGCCAGCAAGTTCTGCACGGTTTCCTTGCCCAGGTAATGGTCGATACGGTAGATCTGCGATTCCTGGAAGACCTTGCCCACTTCGGCATTGATCTGCTTGGCGCTGGCCAGGTCGCGGCCCAGCGGCTTTTCCAGCACCACGCGCGAATTCGGCGTGACCAGACCGTTGTCTTCCAGGTTGTCGCATATCAAGGCAAACAGATGCGGCGGCGTCGCCAGGTAGTACACGCGCGTCAGGTCGGCGTCGCCGCGCAGCGCTTCGACCAGCGGCGCGTACGTGGCCGCATCGCTGGCGTTGAGCGACACATACACGATGCGCGCGCAAAACTTGCTCCAGGTGGCGGCGTTCAGGGTGCTGGCCTTGATGTGGGGACGCGAATTGGTCTCCACCATTTTCAGGAAGGCATCCTGGCCGCTGTCCTGGCGGCCCACACAGATGATGCGCGCCGTCGGCGGCAAATCGTTCGCGACGTCGCGCGCATACATTGCAGGCAACAACTTGCGCATTGCTAAATCGCCGCTGCCGCCAAACAGGACCAGGTCAAAATCGGTAAGTGCCATAAGTGAGTGTCGTCGCAAAAGTAAAAGGGCCGGAGCGGGGAGAAAGCCGACCGGAAGTGCCAGTCTGTCGCTACTATAATCGGTGGTGTAAATTTACTACGTAGAACAGGCAATTGCAAGAAATTTTACTACATTCCATCCGCTGCCGTCGCCATTTTTCCCGGTATGCCTGCCTGCGATGCCGGCATGGCCATTATATGCCGTTCGCCGGCGCCGGCGCAGCGTCATGCTTGTTATCGGCTTTGCAAAGCAACCATGGTTGCCAGGGAAATTTTCGATTCTCTCCGTCATCATTTGCGCTGTAGCAACAAGGAAATCAAGAAATGCTGTCAGGATCGCCGTTGGCAGCGTAAAGTAGCTTTGAAGAAAGTAAAAAACCGTATAATTCAAGCTCGAATCGATAGCAACTATTGGTTGTATGAAGTTGTACGATATACACTGCACCGTTAGCGCCGGCCATGCCCCAAACCCGCCGTCCGGCGTCCATGCGACGTGCAGTCCGCACTGTCCGCAGCATCAGGGGCGGGCGACTTAACTTTACAAGACGGCTCAAGGGGACACAATGAATTCAATGCAGCAAGATGTCGATGAACGCACCAGCCTGACAGGCAATAACAAATTCGAACTGTTCCTGTTCAAGCTGGGGACCAGTGATCACTCGGCCAGCCGCGAACTGTTCGGCATCAATGTGTTCAAAGTCCGTGAAATCATGGAAATGCCGGCCATCACGGCGGTGGCTGGTTCGCACCCGCACATGCTGGGCGTGGTCAATATCCGTGGTCAGATCGTTCCCGTGATCGACTTGCCGATGGCGGTCGGTTGCAAGAGCAGCGGCTTGAAGATCCTGATGGTGACGGAATTTGCCCGTTCGACACAGGCGTTTGCCGTGGAAGAGGTCGATGAAATCGTGCGCCTCGAATGGAATCAGGTCTTGTCGGCCGAATCGAGCGTCGGCGGCGGCCTCGTCACCAGCATCGCCCGCCTCGACGGCGACACGGACAAGACACGCCTGGCGCAAGTGCTGGACGTGGAGCAAATCCTGCGCAACGTGCTGCCGTCGGGCGACCCGGACGTGGACGAAAACAGCATCGGCCCGCAAGTGCGCTTGCCGGCCGGCGCCGTGATTCTCGCAGCCGACGATTCCTCGCTGGCCCGCTCGTTGATCGAAAAGGGCCTCGAAGCGATGGGCGTGCCTTTCATCATGACCAAGACGGGCAAGGAAGCGTGGGAGCGCCTGCAAGCGATCTCGGCCCAGGCGGCCACGGAAGGCAAGACGGCGAAAGACAAGGTCGCGCTGGTGCTGACCGACCTGGAAATGCCGGAAATGGACGGTTTTACCCTGACGCGCAACATCAAGAACGATGGCCGCTTCTCCAACATCCCCGTGGTGATCCACTCGTCGCTGACGGGCTCGACCAACGAAGACCACGTCAAGGGCGTAGGCGCCGATGGATATGTGGCCAAGTTTGTGGCGGCTGAATTGGCCGAGACGATCCGCAAGGTGCTGTCGCGGTAATCCGACGGCACCATGGCCAACACTGTTGTCGGATTACGCGGGGCCTTGCCCCGCTAATCCGACCTACGTGAGCGTTAAAAAAGCGCCGGACCCTCGCGGGTGCCGGCGCTTTTTTCGTACCTGACCGTGTTACGCCTGGTAAGGCGTTTCCGGCTGGCCCGCCACGTCCACGCGCACGGACAGCACGTGACCCGTCAACGGATAGTCGGCGATTTCTGCTGCCGAGCGGTTGTGGCTGGCGCTGGTGATGTACAGGGTGCGCAGGTCGGGGCCGCCGAACGTCACCATGGTGGGGCAGCGCACGGGCACCGTAATTTCGCCCAGCAAATGGCCATCGGGGGCGAAGCGCAAGATCTTGCCGCCTTCAAACATGGCCGACCAGTAATTGCCTTCGCTGTCGACGGCCGCGCCATCGGGGCGCCCGCCGTAATCAAACGCCTTCTTGTCCATGGAAAAGCGCTGGAACGGTTGTGGCGCGGAAATGGCTCCCGTGGCCGCATCGAAGTCGAAACGGTCGATGCGGTGCGTGGTGGTATCCGAGTGATACATGGTGCGCCCGTCGGGACTGAAGCCCAGGCCGTTCGACACGGTCATGCCGCCCGACCAGACCTTGCGTACTTGTCCCTTTTCCAGCACGAACATTTCCGCTGCGTCAGTGTTGCGCGGCTCGAAAATCGTGCCGACCCAGAAACGGCCGGCCGGGTCAACCTTGCCGTCGTTGAAGCGCGTGGTGGTCATGTCGAACGGCGCCGGCGCGATGTGCGCCAGGCTGCCCGTCTTCGTGTCGAGGTGGGCAAAGCCGCTGCGCAGGGCGACGATCAGGCCGCCGCCGGCGTTGATGGCCAGCGCCGACGGTTCTGTCGGCATGGTCCACTGCGCATGCTTGCCACTGGCCGGGTGCAGCCGGTGCACGGCGCGGCCATCGATGTCGACCCAGTACAGGGCCGCTTCCTTGCCATGCCATAGCGGGCATTCGCCCACTTGCATGGCCTTGTCGCTGACTACTTTGATTTCGTAAATATTCATAAACCTCAATTAAGTTAATACGCCGCCTTGGCGGCTTTCGCCAGGGCAATCAAGCCATTGGTCGAGCTGTCGTGGTGGTCGGGACGGGCTTCGCCCGTCAGTTCGGCCTGGATTTTCTTCGCCAGCACCTTGCCCAGTTCCACGCCCCACTGGTCGAAACTGTTGACGTTCCACAAGACGCCCTGCACGAAGGTCTTGTGTTCGTAAAGCGCGATCAGGGCGCCCAGGGTGGTCGGGGTCAGCTGGTCCATCAAAATGGTGTTGCTGGGGCGGTTGCCGGGGAAAGTCTTGTGCGGCACCAGCGCTTCGATTTCGCTTTCCGGCAAGCCCTGCGCCTGCAGGTCAAGGCGCACTTCCTCGGCCGTCTTGCCTGTCATGAAGGCTTCCGACTGGGCGAAGCAGTTCGCCAGCAGGGCATCGTGGTGGCCCGGCAAATCGTGCGTGGCGCGCAGGGCGGCGATGAAGTCGATGGGGGTGATGTCCGTGCCCTGGTGCAGCAGCTGAAAATACGCGTGCTGGGCATTCGTGCCGCAATCGCCCCAGATGACGGGGCCGGTCGGCACATCGACGGGCACGCCATCCTTGGTGACGCGCTTGCCGTTGCTTTCCATGTCCAGCTGTTGCAGGTAGGCGGCGAAGCGGCTCAGGTCCTGGTGATACGGTGCGATGGAAACGGAGCCGCAATCGAGGAACTGACGGTTCCAGAAGCCGACCATGGCCAGCACGACGGGCATGTTGTCTTCGAGGGGCGCCTGGCGGAAATGCTGATCCATCGCATGCGCACCGGCGAGGAAATCGCTGAAATATTCAAAACCGACGGACAGGGCCACGGCCAGGCCGATCGAGGACCAGACGGAATAACGGCCGCCGACCCAGTCCCAGAACGGGAACATATTGTCCGGCGAAATGCCGAAATCGACGATGGCTTGCGTGTTGGTCGAGACAGCCACGAAGTGTTGCGCCAGATCCTTTTCTTCGCCTTCGAGCAGGAACCAGGCGCGCGCCGTGTTGGCGTTGAGCATGGTTTCAGCGGTAACAAAGGTTTTCGAGGCAACAATGAACAGGGTGGTTTCCGGATCGACTTTCGACAGGGTCGCTTCCATGTCGTGACCGTCGACGTTGGAAACAAAGTGCATTTCCAGCCCCGGGTTGGCATACGAGCGCAGCGCCAGGCACGCCATTTTCGGGCCCAGGTCCGAGCCGCCGATGCCGATATTGACGATGTCGCAGATGGGCTTGCCCGTGTAGCCGAGCCAGCTGCCATTGCGGACCTTGTCCGTAAATGCCTTGACGCGCTGCAGTACATCTTGCACGTCAGCATCGATATCCTGGCCATCGACCATCAGCCTGGTGCCGCGCGGCGCGCGCAAGGCGGTATGCAGAACGGCCCGATGTTCGGTAAGATTGATTTTCTCGCCGGTGAACATGGCTTCGCGCTGCGCTTCCACGCCGCGCTCGCGGGCCAGGTCCATCAGCAGCGCCATGGCGGTGGCGTCGACCCGGTTCTTCGAGTAATCGAGCAGCAGGCCGGCCGCATCGACCGTCATCGTCGAGAAACGTGCGGGGTCGGCGGCGAACAGCTGGCGCAGATGCACTTCGCGCAGGCTGGCGCCATGCGCTTGCAGGGACTGGAAACTGGCGGTGGCGGTGATGGCAGGAGTAGGTGCTGGCTGGCGCATGGCGGTCGGCTTGGGTGCTTGTCTCGGTTGAAAGGAGCGCGGCGCGTTCGTGGTGGCGAACAGCGGGTCCGGCATTGGTATGAGAATAATACATCAGAAAAACGTAATTTCACTACAGTTTGTGACGTGAGGCCGATTTTTGTTGTGCTTTTTTTAGCGATTGCGCCCGTGCCATATAAGAGCTATGTTGACAGCTGCCGATACGCGATATTTGCCGGGCTTGCCTTGATACGCCGCAATCCGTGGCTTATTTGTGTGGTCGGCCCATGCAAGAGTGCTTCTTCTTCACCGTTTTGTAGTAAAATTTCACGAAATACTCATTTTTAAGGAAATCCATATGGCGCTGCATCCAGTAGTCGAATCCGTAACAGCGCGCATCATCGCGCGCAGCCGGCCATCGCGCGGCGCCTATCTGGCGCATCTGGATGCGGCCCGCATCCAGGGCGTGCAGCGCGGCGCCCTGTCGTGCACCAACCTGGCGCACGGCTTTGCCGCCTTTCCCGCCAACGACAAGCTGTCGCTGAAGGAGTACAAGAAGCCGTCCGTGGCCATCGTGTCCTCGTACAACGACATGCTGTCGGCGCACCAGCCCTTCGAAGGCTTCCCGCAGATCATCAAGCAAGCCGTGCGCGAAGTGGGCGCCGTCGCCCAGTTCGCCGGCGGCGTGCCCGCCATGTGCGATGGCGTGACGCAAGGCCAGCCGGGCATGGAATTGTCGCTGTTCTCGCGCGACACCATCGCCATGTCGACGGCCGTGGCGCTGTCGCACAATATGTTCGACGCGGCCCTGTACCTGGGTGTGTGCGACAAGATCGTGCCGGGCCTCTTGATCGGCGCGTTGCACTTCGGCCATTTGCCGGCCGTCTTCGTGCCGGCCGGTCCGATGACGTCGGGCCTGTCGAACCAGGAAAAAGCCAAGGTGCGCCAGCTGTATGCGCAAGGCAAGGCCACGCGCGAAGACTTGCTCGAAGGCGAGTCGAAAGCCTACCACGGCGCCGGCACCTGTACCTTCTACGGTACCGCGAACAGCAACCAGATGCTGATGGAAGTGATGGGCCTGCATTTGCCGGGCGCCGCCTTCATCACGCCGAACACGCCGCTGCGCGATGCGCTGACCAGGGCCGCCGCCCAGCGCGCGGCCGTCATCACGGCGCAAAGCGGCAGCTACTTGCCAGTCGGCCATATCGTCGACGAGAAATGTATCGTCAACGCCGTCGTGGGCTTGCTGGCCACGGGCGGCTCGACCAACCATACCCTGCACCTGGTGGCGATCGCCAAGGCGGCCGGCATCGTCATCGACTGGAACGATTTCAATGAACTGTCGGCCATCGTGCCGATGCTTACGCGCATCTACCCGAACGGCGACGCCGACGTGAACCATTTCCACGCGGCCGGCGGCACCGGTTATCTGATCCGCGAACTGCTGGACGCGGGCTTGCTGCACGAGGACGTCAACACTATCCTGGGCCACGGCTTGCGCGCGCACTGCATGGAGCCGTTCCTCGGCGAAGACGGCAAGGTCTTCTGGAAAGATGCGCCGGCCGCCAGCGCCGACGAAAACGTGCTGCGCCCGGCCAGCAATCCTTTCGCGCCGGACGGCGGCATGGTCCTGGTGGCGGGCAACCTGGGCCGCGCCGTGATGAAGGTGTCGGCCGTCAAGCCGCAGCACCGCACGGTCGAAGCGCCTGCCCTGGTATTCAATTCGCAGGAAGACTTCATGGCCGCCTACAAGGCCGGCACGCTGGACCGCGATTTCGTCGCCGTGCTGCGCTTCCAGGGTCCGCGCGCCAACGGCATGCCGGAACTGCATGCGCTGACCCCGGCGCTGGCCAACCTGCAGGATGCGGGCCGTCACGTGGCGCTGGTCACCGATGGCCGCATGTCGGGCGCGTCGGGCAAGGTGCCGGCCGCCATCCACGTCTCGCCTGAAATCCTCGCCGGCGGCCCGCTGGGCCTCGTGCGCGACGGCGACATCATCCGTCTCGACGCCTTCACGGGCGTACTGGAGGCGCTGGTGCCGGCCGACGTCTGGCACGCCCGTTCGCTGGTCACGGCCGACCTGTCGCCGAACCACGTCGGCATGGGCCGCGAGCTGTTTTCCATGTTCCGTTCCACCGTCAGCGCGGCGGAAGAAGGTGCCACCACCTTCGGCCTGCCGTCGCCGATTCCCACCACCGTCGCCTTGCACGACGCCGACAATGTCGGCGATACCGTACCGGGTTCCGATGAAGACTTTTTGGCTAGGAAATAAGAGATGACCATGACACTACTGGAAATTATGCGCACCTCGAGCGTGATCCCCGTGATTGCGATCGACGATCCTGAACACGCCGTACCGCTGGCGCGCGCGCTGGTGGCGGGCGGCATCCGCGTGCTGGAAGTGACGCTGCGCACCAAGCACGGCCTCGAAGCGATCCGCGCCATGTCGGCCGTGCCGGGCGCCATCGTCGGCGTGGGCACCTTGACCCGTCCCGAGGAATTCGTGCAGGCACGTGATGCGGGCGCCGTCTTCGGCGTTTCGCCGGGCCTGACGTCGGCCCTGGTGGCGGCGGCGAAAAGCAGCGGCCTGCCCTTGCTGCCAGGCGTGATGACGCCAGGCGAAGTGATGGCGGCGCGTGAAAACGGCTTCCAGCAGCTGAAACTGTTCCCGGCCGTACCGGCGGGCGGCATCGGCATGCTCAACGCGATCTACGGCCCGCTGCCGGACATCACGTTCTGCCCGACGGGCGGCATCTCGCAAGAGACGGCGTCGCAGTTCCTGGCGTGCAAGAACGTCGCCTGCGTGGGCGGCTCGTGGCTGACGCCGAAAGACGCGATCGCGGCCGGCAACTGGGACCGCATCACGGAAATCGCCAAGGCCGCCAGCGGTCTTCGATTGGCTTAAGCGGCACCCGCGCGGCAGGCTTTACGCTTGCCGCGCTTTCTTCTCTTCTTATGCGAGTCTTGCGCCGCCCCCTCACCATCGGCGAAACCGCCATGGCCCGCAGCGTCTTCCAGGGCGCCATCGACTACGCGCGCGTGCGCGTCGTGCGCGGCTCCTTTTTACCGTTCGGCTTGCAGGACCAGAACACGGCGATGACGCCGCGCGGCAGCCTGCATTTCATGCCGGCCCAGTACCGCGACGATTTTTCCCGCGAAGGCAACAGCGGCAAGCTGTTCTTCATCCACGAAATGGTGCATGTGTGGCAGTACCAGCTCGGCTACAGCGTGCTGCTGCATGGCGTGCTGCTGGCGCTGCGCGGCGGCTACATTGCCCAGCGCGCCTACCGCTACGATGCGCGGGCTGGCGGCGTCCTGTCCGACTTCAACATGGAGCAGCAGGGCGACATCATCGCCCACTACTTCGGCGCGCGCCAGCTGGGCATTCCCGCCTACGTGGCGAAGCTGCCGCAGCTGCAGGATATCCTGCAGGGCTTCCTGATCAACCCCGCCGACCGCCGCCTGCTGCCGCGCTGATGCCTGCGTCACGGTGTCGCGTTCGATGCCAGGCGCACGTCCGGCGCGCGCAGGCTGGCCGCCGCATCCTTGCCCAGCAATAAACGCAGGTCGGCGCCCGCGCCGATGCCGCTGTCGTCCGCCGCTTGCAGCTGCGGCATGCCGCCCAAGGCCAGCGCCAGGGCGGCGGCCGCCTGCGCATGGCCTGGTCGGTAGACGATGCTGCTGGCCTGGACGCCGTACGGCCGCTGGTTACCCAGCCGCAGCACGCTGATGCCCATGCCGCCCAGCATGCCGCGCATGCGCGCCGCCATCCCCGTTTCGCCATTGCCGTTGATGACTTCCAGCCGTGGCAGCGGCGCCGCCTGCTTCGCCAGGGCGGGCACGGCGGCCGGCGCGGCGCGTGGCGCCACGGGCGTGTCGCGCCAGCTCAGCGTGAAGATATTCGGCTGCGACTGCGTCAGCTGCAGGCGGCTGGCCGGTGCCGCCGGCTTGGGCGCAGGCGCCAGATCGGGCGCGACGGCGTCCGCAGTGGCATCGATGGCATCGACTGTGCTGACGCTGCGCGCCAGCGCCGCGATGGCCAGGTCCAGGTTGGCGCGCGCCGGCTGCTGGCCGTTGTCGAGCTGCAGCGACTGGCGCAGCACGCTGGCCGCCTGGGCGTAGTCGCCCTGCAGGTACAGCACGTAGCCGAGGTTGTTGTAGGTCCTGGCCGTCGGCGCTTCTTGCGCCAGCGCCTGCAGCATGGCGCGCGCCGTGTCCAGCTGGCCCAGCTGCGCGTGCAGCACGGCGGCGCCATTGCGCGCGTCGGCCGAGTCGGGCTCAAGCAGCATCGCTTCGCGGTAGGCGGCCATCGCCGCGCGCGGATCGCCCAGTTCCTGCATGCGCTTGCCCAGCTTGCAGAACGCGGCGCTGCGGGCGGCGGGGCTGTCATCGCCGCGCGCCTGGGGTGGGGCGGCGTGATTGGCCTGGCTGTGCTGGCTGGCGGGACCGGGCAGGTGGCCGCAGGCGGGCAGCAGGCCGGCGCAGGCGAGCATGAGCATCAGGGTGGTGTGCTGTGACATGGCGGTTCTCCGGTCAGCTGCCGCTGCCCATGCTGGGCAGGAGCACGCGGTAAATTTGCAGGAAGGCTGGCCCCATCAGGACGACCAGCAGCGAAGGGAAGATGAAAAAGATCAGCGGGAACAGCAGCTTGAGGGCGATCTTCGCCGCTTCTTCCTCGGCCATCTGGCGGCGCTTGGTGCGCAGCTGGTCCGACTGCACGCGCAGCGAGGCGGCGATGCTGGTGCCGAAGCGCTCGGCCTGGATCAGCATGGCCACCAGCGCGTCGACATCCTCGACGCCCGTGCGCAGGGCCAGGTTGCGCAGCGCCCGCTCCTTGGTGTTACCGGCGCGCAGTTCCAGCATCACCAGATGCAATTCCTCGGCCAGCACGGCGCTTTTCAGGGCGATCTCGGCCGCCACCCGGGCCAGCGCCGCATCCATGGCCAGGCCCGCTTCCACGCACACCGTCATCAAATCCAGCGCATCGGGAAAGCTTTCGAAGATATCGCGCTGGCGCCGCTTGATCATTTGTGCCAGCACGATATTGGGCAGGTAGTAGCCGATGGCGGCCACGATCAGCAGCCAGAACAGCAATGCCTTGCCCGCCATCTGGCTGCCCGAGGCGCTCAGTCCCAGGAACAGCAGCAGGGGCAGGCCGATGGCCAGCATGGTCTTGGCGGAAAAGAACAGGATGGGCGCCGACGCCTGGCGCAGGCCGGCATTCATGAAGCGCCGGCGCATCACGGAGCCTTCCCAGCCCTGCTCGGGCAGCGACAGTTTGGCCAGGGGGCCGCTCAGGCGCACCATGCGCGCCAGCCAGGGGCTGGGCGCCGATGCGCCGGGCGCCGCCGCGCTCTTGCCGGTGGCGTTGTCCATGCGCTGGCGCAAGGGATCGGGCGCAAAGCTGCGCATGGCCACCAGCACGGTGCCGAAGACGGCAATGAAGAGCAGGGCGAGAAAGGCGATATGCACGGGATTCATGAGGGTTCTCCTTGCGGGCTCAGACGCGGATGCGGATGATATTGCGCATGACCAGGATGCCGCACACCATCATCACCAGGGCGCCGGCGAGCATCTTGCGTCCGCCCGGGTCGACGAACAGCATTTCCAGGAACTGCGGATTGGTCAGGTGGATCATGGCCGCCGCGCCGAAGGGCAGCAGCGACAGGATCCAGGCCGACAGCTTGCCTTCGGCCGACAGCACGCGCACCTGTCCCAGCAGCTTGATGCGCTCGCGGATGATGCGGCTGATGCTGTCGAGCAGTTCGGCCAGGTTGCCGCCCGTTTCGCGCTGGATCAGCACGGCGATGACGAAGTAGCGCAAGTCCGTGCTGGGCACGCGCGTGGCCAGGTTCATCAGGGCGTCCTGCATGGCGATGCCGAAATTGACTTCGTCGAAGGTGGCGCGAAATTCCACGGCCAGCGGCGCGTTCATTTCATCGCCGACCATTTTCAGGGCGGTGGGGAAGGCATGGCCGGCGCGCAGCGCGCGCGCCATCAGATCCAGCGCGTCGGGCAATTGCTGCTCGATGCGCTGCAGGCGCTTGGCCTTGGCGCGCAAGACCACCAGCAGCGGCAGCAGTGCCGCGCCGGCCACCAGCGGCAGGAGCAGCAGCCACGGCACACTGAGGTAGCTGAGCAGCAAAAATGCGGCGCCGGCCGTGGCCAGCATCACGCCGGCGAAGCTGGCCACGCTCCAGCTCAGGCCCGACTGCTCCAGCAGGCGGTCGAGCGCATGCACGCGGGGCACGCTGAGCAGCACGCGCTGCAGGGCCGGGGTGTCGCTCAGCAGGCGCTTCTTGATCATCGAACTGCCCGTGTCGCCATGCGCGCCGGCCGACATGATGCGCAGGCGGCGCGCGACCCTTTCCGCTTCCGGGCCGCGCGAGGTGTTCCATGCCAGGTACACGCCCTCGATCAGCAGTACCACGGCGATGAAGGTGAGGATGGCGAATACGTAATAGAGATAGTCCATGATGCTCCCCTTAATGGTACTGGCGGGCGGGATCGAACAGGGTTTCCGGCAGGCTGATGCCGAAGGCGCGCAGGCGTTCCAGGAAACGCGGCCGCACGCCGCTGGCATGGAAATGCCCCTGCACCGTGCCGTCCTCGCCGATGCCCGTCTGGCGGAAGGTGAAGATTTCCTGCATGGTGATCATCTCGCCTTCCATGCCCGTGATTTCCTGGATCGACGTGACCTTGCGCTTGCCGTCCGTCAGGCGCGATACCTGCACCACCACGCTGATGGCTGAACTGATCTGCTGGCGCATGGCTTTCACGGGCAGGGCCGCGGAAGCCATGCTGATCATGTTTTCCAGCCGCGTCAGCGCGTCGCGCGGGGTGTTCGCGTGGATGGTGGCCATCGAGCCTTCATGGCCCGTGTTCATGGCGCCCAGCATGTCGAGCGCCTCGGCGCCGCGCACCTCGCCCAGGATGATGCGGTCGGGGCGCATGCGCAGTGCGTTGCGCACCAGCGCCCTTTGCGTTACCTCGCCCTTGCCCTCGATGTTCGCGGGCCGCGTTTCCAGGCGTACCACGTGCGGCTGCTGCATCTGCAGTTCGGCCGCGTCCTCGATGGTGACGATGCGTTCGGCCGTGCTGATGAAACCGGAAATCGCATTGAGCATGGTGGTCTTGCCGCTGCCCGTGCCGCCCGAGATCAGGATGTTGACCTTGGCCTTGCCCAGCGCCTGCAGGGTGGTGCTCATTTCCTCCGTCAGGCTGTGCTTGAGCAGCAGGTCGGCCAGGCGCAGCGGCTGGGCCGAGAAGCGCCGGATCGACATCACGGGGCCGTCGATGGCCAGCGGCGGGATGATGGCGTTCACGCGCGAACCGTCGGGCAGGCGCGCATCGACCATGGGGCTCGATTCATCGATGCGCCGGCCCACGCGCGAGACGATCTTGTCGATGATCTTCATCAGGTGGGCGTCGTCGGTGAAGCAGACGTCGCTCAGCTCCAGGCGGCCATGGCGCTCGACATACACCTGCCGATAGGTGTTGACGAGGATGTCGGACACGCCGGGATCGGCCAGCAGCGGTTCGAGCGGGCCGAAGCCGAGCACCTCGTCCTGGATGTCGCGGATCAGCGAGCGCCGTTCCAGCTCGTTGATCACCACATTGTCTTCCGTGAGCACGTCGCTGACGAGGATTTTCAGCTCTTCGCGGATCTGCTCGCGCGACAGGCGCTGCATGCCCTCCAGGTCGACGCGGTCGAGCAGCGCCTGGTGGGTGCGGTGCTTGAGCTGCTGGTAGCTGTGGCTCGCTGCGCCCTGGTGCGCGGCATCGTCATTCAGGCTGGCGTCATCCTGGGCATAGCCCAGGCGGTCCCGCAGGGTGAGTTTTTCGGCAGTCATGGTCGGTCTCCGGTGAGTGGGGCGGTATCAGGCTCGAGGATCAGGCTGGAGCCTCAGGCGCGCGCGAGCAGCCGCGAAACCCAGCTTTGCGCGGCGGGCGGGGTTTCGCCTGCCAGGCTGGCGGCCAGTTCCTGCAGGGCGCGCGAGACGGCGTTGTGCGGCGTCAGCTTGAGGATGGGCACGCCCTGGCTGACGGAGGCCGCCACCGCTTCATAGTGGTTGGGGATGGATTTGTAGACGTGCTTGCCATACGCCGCTTCCAGGTCGGCCACGCGGATGCTGTCGCTGCTGGCATAGCGGTTCAGGATCAGGCGGACCTTGTCTTCGCGGTAGCCGAGGCCGCGGAACACGTCGAGCAGGCGCTTGCCGTCGCGCACATACGGCAAGGTTGCCTGCAGCACGGGGAAGATCAGGTCGGCCCGGTCCAGCGCGCGCACGCTGACGGGGTCGAGTCCGCGTCCCACGTCGAGCAGGATGTAGTCGTACTGGCTGCGCGCCAGGGTCAGCAGCCGGTCGATATGGTCGGCCTCGACGTCGGCCGCATGGGCCGGGTCGTCGGCGGCGGCCAGCACGCTGTAGGCGGGCGTGATCTGGATCATGCTGGCGCTGAGCAGCGACGCATCGAGGCGCACGATCTGCTGCGACAGCTGCGACAGGGTGGTGGCCGGCTTGTGGTCCGAGACGAACAGGGCGGCGTCGCCGAACTGCAGGTTCAGGTCGAACAGCGCCACCTTGCGCTGTTCGCCGGCGGCCAGCGCGTAGCCGAGGTTGGCGGCGATGAAGGTGGCGCCGCTGCCGCCCTTGCACGAGACGAAGGCCAGCACCTGGCCCTTGCGCGTGACCTGTTTCTGCAGCTTGTCCTCGATGCGGCGCAAGGCGGCGCACAGGGCCGCGTCGTCGTCGGGCTGCAGCACTTCGCGCACGCCGGCGCGCATCGAGCGCAGCAGGAATTGCGGACTTTGCTGCGGACATTGCACGATGATGGCCAGGTTCGGATGGCGCCCGCCCAGCAGTTCGAGCCGTTCCAGCTCCGCCTCGCCCGTCTGCTCCTGCTCCAGCAGCAGCAAGTCCGGCGTGACGCCGTTGTCGAACACATCCGGTATGCTCGCCAGCAGCGAGACGCGGTCGGCCGCGCTGCGTTCGCGCAGCAAACGGGTCAGCCGCTTGAGCTGGGCTTCATTCTTCGAGACGATGACGATATTCACTTGGTACTCCCCGGTAAAGGCATTCGGTAAAGGCGTTCAGTTGATCTGGAAGCCCAGGCTTTCGGCGTGCATGACCACCACCGAGGCTGGCACGGCGATATTCAGAAAGCCGAACAGGCTGACCATCGGCGTGTAGCTGACGTTGTCGATCGATACGCGCACGCTGTCGATGCAGCTGGCCGTGCGCGTGATGTCGCCGCAGGCCGACAGGTTGTCGCCCGGGTCAGTCGGCGGCAAGGTCACTTCGGCGCCGCTCTTGTTCAGGTAGCGGATGGTGATGTTGGCAGCCGTCAGTTCGGGCGCGGCCGGCAGGGCCGTGCCGCCGAACAGGGCCAGGGTCTTGACGGCGTCGGTCTGGTCGATCCAGCGCACCACCGCTTCGCGCGCGGCGCGGCGGCTCACTTCCTGCACCGTGTTGTACAGGTACAGCATGCGGCCGAATTCCAGGATGCCGAACAGCAGGGTGAAAAACAGCAGCGACACCAGGGCGAATTCGACGGCGGCGGCGCCGCGCTGGCGCCCGGCTGGAGGAGACGATGAAAGGCGGTGGCGCATGGCGTTCTCCTTACAGCATGTAGCGCATGGTGGTGCGCGGTGCGAGCGGCGTGGCATAGGTGCTGGCTGCGCCGATCACGAAGGGCAGGTACTGGCCCACCGACAGCGTGTAGTTGACGACTTCGACGCGGATGCCGCCCGGCGCCGTGCCGTCGGTGCAACTGCTGTCGTTGAATGCCGCGTCCAGGCAGGTGACCGTCACGTTGGCCGTGGTGAAGTCGCTGATGCCGGCGCTGACGGCCGCATCGGCCACCGTCTGTCTGGCCGCCGGCACGCCCTGCGAGGCGATGCCGGCCTTGGCCTTGACGGACATGTTGCGCGCCGCGTCGCGCGTGGCCTTGTTCAGCGCGTCGTAGTACCAGAAAGCGCGGCCGAAGCCGAAGATGCCGGCCAGCAGGGTGATCAGCAGTGCCAGCACGATGCCGAATTCGACGGCGGCGCCGCCGCGCTGGCTGAGAGGGGAAAGGTGGATGCGCATGGCCGCCTCACTTGTAGAGTTTGATTTCGGAATTCGGCACGGGCTCGATCAGGCCCGCGAACTCGACGTCGAGGCGCTTGGTGCCGCCGCTGAAATCGGCTTTCATCGTCATGAAGAATTTGCCGATACCGACCGCGTTCATGGTGCCGCACGAAGCCGGCCCGACGGGCGCCGTGCGGCAGTCGACCAGCACCACGTTGAGGATGCGGCGGTTGCGCTGGCCCGGATGGGCCACCGATGGCGCCTGGAACGTGGGGCCGCTGGTCTGGTTGTATGGCGCAGGCGGCGTACTGGCAGGAAAGCCGGCGCCGGCGCTGACGGGGTAGCTGGCCGTGTCGAAGTAATTCGCCTTGGCCGTGCTGTACATGGGGTTGGCGTTGCCGTCCGCGACGCTGTAGGCCGTGCCGGCCTTGGCCGGGGTGGCGCCATTGCTTTGGTAGGCGGGGCCGTAGGACCACAGCACGCCGTAGCCGGCGAACTGCGCGAACGTGGCCGACGGTGCCGGGACGGGACCGGCTGACGGCAGCTGGTAATTCGGTTTGTTGCCGGCCAGGCTGACCGGCTGCTGGCTGGGCAAGGTGCTGGCGCCCGGCTGCATCCAGCCGGTGGGCGGCGAGTTGGCGGCAGCGGCGGCGCAGGGCGACGCGGCGCCCACGCACGGATATTCCTTGATGTTGGTGTCGGGCGGCGCCGTCGCGGGGTCGCACACGGATGGCCCGCCGTAGTCGTCGAAGCGCGAATTGAGCGAGGCGGCCAGCGAAGCCGTCAGCCCCGTGTTCGTGTAGACCTGGCCCGTGCCGCTGGTGATGACGGCGCTGCTGCCCGTGCACATGAATGGCGCGGTGGAGGCGGCGCTCGCGTGCGAGGCGCTGCAGCTGCCGGGCGGCGCGTCGACGGGGTTGATCAGGTAGGGATCGGACGGCCCGCCCAGCGGATTGAGGCCGAACAGGTTGTAGGTGACGCCGCGGCGAAAGCCGAATTCCACCAGCTCCGTCAGGCCCGTGCCGGCCGGCGCGGCCGGATACGTGTATTGCGCCGTCTTGTTGGCCGGATCGACGGCGCACACGCCGATCGGCGTGACGTCGTTGACGAAGCGGCCCGCCACGGCCACGCCCGAGGTGCTGGTGCTGGCGATGCCGGCGATGCCCATCAGGTAGGTGGCGAAGGTCTTGCTGCCCGTGTCGACGCGGATGAAGGTCTGGCCCTGCGGGCTGGTGCGGGCGCTGGCGCCGGACGACCAGGGACCGTCCGGGCTGGGGCCGAAGCTGATGTTGGCGGCCGTGATGGTCAGCGCGGTGGAAAAATCGTAGCGGTTCTTTTGCGCGATGGCGATGGCCTTCGTCTGCGCGTTGTCGATGCCGGCGGCGCTTTGATTGAGTTCCACGGCGCCCGCCAGGGCGGCGCTGTCGGCGCCGTTCTGCAGTTCCGTCTTGGCGATGTACAGGTGGCCCAGGTCCAGCACCAGGCCGCCCATGGCGAACAGCACCACCAGGGTCAGCCCCAGCACGATGGCGATCGCGCCGTGCTGCCTGTCGTGCCTGCGAAATGCGGTCTTCATGGCTGTCTCCTGGTGGCCTGGGGGGAGTGCGTCGCGAAACTGGCGCCTACTGGCGTCCGCCCACGCCGATGGTGAAGACATTCGGCTGCGGTTCCGGCGCGGCGAACGATTTCTGGTAGCGCTGGTAGGCGCTCGCGCCGGCCTTGCCGTCGATGCCGCTGACGGGGTCCATGTTGCGGTAGGCGTCCGGATACATGATCTGCTGCGCCTTGAGCAGGGCCACCGATTCGCCGAAGTGCGAATCGAGCACGGGCGTGGTGGTGGCGGCGCAGCCGGCTAACAGCAATAGCGACAGCAGGGTGGCGCAAGGCAGGCAATGTGCGGTTTTCATGGTGTTCTCCTATTTGAGGTCGAAGCCGGCGGCGGACTGGGGCGCGGCCGCTTGCGGCTGCATGGGCGCTGCCGGCGCTGCGGGGGCGGCAGCAGGAGTGGGCGCGCTGCCTTCCATTTTTCCCTGCATGAACATGTCGCCGCGCGTCGGCTGGATGTAGCCGTCGGTGGGCAGCTTGTAGTCGGCCGGCAGCGGCTTGACCAGGTGCGGCGTGATGATGAAGACCAGTTCCGAGCGGTCCGTCTGGAAGTCCGTGCTGCGGAACAGGGCGCCCAGCACGGGCACTTCGCCCAGGCCTGGCAGGGCCTTGATATTGCTGGTCACGTTGTTCTTGATCAGGCCGCCGATGGCGAAGCTCTGGCCGTCGAACAGCTGCACCGTGGTGGTGGCGCGCCGCGTCGTGAACGAGGGCAGGATGGCCGTGGCCGAGATGCCGGTGGCGGTGATGCCGATGCCGTCCTTGTTCAGGTCCGACACTTCCGGCGCCACCTTCAGGTTGATGCGCCCCCCATCGAGCACGGTGGGCGTGAATTTCACGGCCACGCCGAATTCCTTCTCTTCCAGGGTGATGGTGGGCACGCCGTTATTGTTGCTCTGGCTGACGGGGATGAAGATTTTGCCGCCGGCCAGGAAGCTGGCCTCCTGGCCGCTGATGGCCATGATGTTCGGTTCGGCCAGCACCTTGATCAGACCATCGCGTTTTTGCGCGTCGAGGTTGAAGAAGTTGTTCTTGCTGGCGCCGCTCAAGCCGCTGGGATTGTTGCTGAGAAGGCTGGACAGCAGCGAATACGACCAGCTGCCGATGGTCTTGTTGATGCCCAGACTGGCGCCCAGCTGGTCGACCAGCACCTTCGACACTTCGGCCACCTTCACTTCCAGCATCACCTGCTGCGGCGCGGCGATCGACAGCAGGTTGATCACGCGCGGTGCGGCCGCATCGGGCGTGGCGGCGGGAGCGGCAGCGGCGGCGCCCGCGCCTGCGGCTGGCGCGGCGCCGGAGCTGGCCGCGCCGCTGCGGGCGCTGCGCTGTACATAGGCGTTGGCCAGCGACAGGGCCTGGTCGGCCTTGACGACGTCGCTGACCATGCCCGACAGGATCAGGGTGTCGCCCGCCACCGTGACGTGGATTTTTTCGTTCGGCAGCAGTTCGGCCATGCGTGCCTGCAGGCTGCTGCTGTCGATGCCGACGGCCAGGTCGATGATGGTGGCGTCATTGCTCTTGTTCCACAGGATCAGGTTGGTGGTGCCGACGGAACGCCCCAGCAGGTACACCTCGTTGGGATTGAGCAGGATGACGTCGGCGATGCGCGGGTCGCCGACGGACATGCGGCTGGCGGCGAACGGCAGGCGCATCAGGGTCGACTTGCCTTCGGCCAGGCTCATTTGCGGCGCCATCTCGGTGCGGCCGGCGCGCGATTCGCTTTGCGGCGGCGTGGCCCTGGGCCGGGCGGCGGCCCGGCTGCTCCTGGCGGCGCCCGTGTCGGTGCCGGCGGCGGTGGCGGCAGCGGCGACGGGTTCGCCGCGTGCCTGGGGCGCCAGGGCGCCGATCATGGCGAGGGCAAGCGCCAGGCTCAGTACCCGGCTTCCGCTTGCTGTGCAATATGTGCTCATGGCGTGACTCCTCTGATGCAGGTTAGAATTGTTGGGAGCTGCGTTCCAGCCCCTTGATGACATCGACGCGTGGACCGGCCTGAGGCGCGGGTGCGGCGGCGGGACGGCGGCGTGGCAGCGGCTTGGCTTGCACCATGGCGGCGGGGGCGGCCATGGCGACCTTTTCATCGAGCAAGCTGGACTTGGTGGCGCCTTCCGTGTTGACGGGCTTGTCCTCGATCTGGTTGCGCAGCACCAGCGACAGGGTGCCCACGCTGCGCGCCAGGTCGAGTTTTTCAGCCTGATCCGGCGTCAGCTCCAGGGTCACGGCGTTGACCACCTTGGGCTTGGTGTCGTCGCGGCTCGATTCCTGGGCGATGGCCAGCACGAGGATGCGTTCGAGCACGATCTTGGAAATGTTCGGATCGCGGTCCGGCGTCTTGCGGGCCCCTTCGCCCTGGGTGTTGACGAGGATGTCGACGAAGTTGCCGGGCAGGGCGAAGCCGGCCACGCCCACCACGTCGTTGACGCGCACGGTCATGGCGCGCTTGCCCTCGGCGACGACGGCCGACAGGCCCCCTTGCGTGCCGGGAGGCGCCAGCTTGCCTTCCATGATCGGTTCGCCGTGCTGGATGCTGGTGCGCGTGACGCGCGTTTCCAGCAGTTTCGGATCGTTGATGGCACCGGGCGGCAGCGCGTTCGATGGCCAGTCGACCATGCGCACCATGTCGGGCGTCAGGCGCGCGCCCAGGCTGATGTCGACCTGGGCCACGGCCACCTTGTTGATGTTGCCCGAGGCTTGGGCATTGATCCAGCGCGCGGCCACGATGACCGCGGCGAACGCCAGGATGACCGCAATGGCCATCATCGTCAGAGCGCGTGCGTTTCTCATTTTGCTTCCCCTTTGTGCTGGACCGCTGCCGGTCCGGTGTGTGTGCTTGCGAGGTCGTTATCGCTGCCGAAATAGTTTTGCCATGCCCAGAACAGGACTTCCGGAGACAGTTGCGCCGGGTGGTCTTCATAACGCGCCTGGTCGCAGACCTGCGCGAGGATGTCGCGCGGATAGCAGGCGAGCAAGGGCCGCTTGTAGAGGCTATGCAGGTGCAGCAGGTAGGTGTAGGAGGCTTCGTCGAAATTGATGCCCAGCTGGGCGCAGGTGCTGCGGAACACGGCCAGGTAGTGGTAGGCGCTCAGGGGACCCACATGGATCTTGTAGCCGATGCGGCGCAGGAAGGAATCGTCGGCCAGCTGCTGCGGCGCCAGGTTCGACGAGAACACGACGATGACGTCGAAGGGCACGGGGAATTTGTAGCCCGTGTGCAGCGACAGGTAATCGATGTGGCGCGCCATCGGCACGATCCAGCGGTTCATCAGTTCCACGGGCGAGCAGCGCTGGCGGCCCAGGTCGTCGATGATGAAGATGCCGTTGTTGGCCTTCAGGTGCGGCGGCGCCTGGTACAGGCGGGTGCCCTGGTCGAATTGCAGGTCCAGCATGTCGAGCGTCAGCTCGCCGCCCGTCAGCACGGCGGGGCGTTCGGCGCGCACCCAGCGCGGGTCGGATGGCACGCGGCCTTTGCTTGACAGGGTGTGCAGCATGGGGTCGAGGAAGGGCAGCACTTCGCCGTCGACCATCACGGCATGGGGCAGGGCGATGGCGCCGCTGAGCAAGCCGTTCAGGCGCTCGGCCAGGTAGCTCTTGCCGCTGCCGGCGGGGCCGTGAAAGAACAGGGCGCGTCCGGAATTCATCGCTGCGCCCAGCTGGTCGAGCACGGCCGAACTGGCCACCACGTCGCGAAATTCGCGCTGCACGTCGTCGCGCGTGACATGCATGTCGGCCACGCTTTGCGCCAGCACCTGGTTGCTGTAATCGGCCAGGGTGACGGGGGCGGGACCGCTGTAGGCGTTGCGGCGCATGTATTCGGCGGCGCGCAGGCGGCCCTGGTCGCCCAGCAGGTAATACAGGTCGGCGTCGGTGCCGCTGCCGCCGTTGCGGCGCGCTTCGCACAGCTTTTCGGCGCGCATGAATGTGAGCAGCGGTTCGAGCACGCCGGCGCCCAGTTTCACGTGCGTCGACAGGGCGGGCAGGCCGATCTGGCCGCGCAGGAAGAGTATCTTGACCAGCAGTTCGACCAGGAACAGGAAGGGCAATCCCGTTTCCTCGACCGTGCGTGGCGCGCGCTTGGCCGCCGGTTCGGCGCCGCCGCCGTCGCTGCGTTCTGGATAGGTGTCAGGCATGATGGATACTCCTCGCTCGGATGGCCGGATATCAGAAGATGAAGGGCAGCAGGCGGTACTTCACCTGGCGCATGTAGACGCGGTAGCGCACGTCGGCGGACAGGAAACGCTCTTCGCGCAGCAGGCGCATCACCATCATGCCCATCGTCGCGACATAGATGACGGTGTTGGCGGGCGAAGTGTTGGCCAGCAGGTAGCCGCTCAGGGAAATCAGGTAGCTGGCATACAGCGGATGGCGTATCACGCGGTAGACGCCGCCCGTCTTGATCTCGCGCTGCGCCGCCACCAGGCCGAAGCTGCGGTTCAGCGACAGCAGGCCGGCGATCTGCAGCAGGCTGCCGACGGCCAGCAGGTAGCGCGCGCCGGGCCAGATGGCCATGTCGGCGGGGGACAGTAGGAAGGGCGCGAAGGTGGCGCCGATGGCCAGCAGCCAGTCGCCCGCATCGGTGGAGACGCTGACGGGGGCCGAACGCACGATGAAGAACAGGGCGGCCAGGGTTTCGGCGGCGCAGAACAGCAGATAGCTCCAGTCGCCGCTGTGCAGGAATCCCACCACGTGGGCGCTGGCAAAGAACGTCCACAGGCAAGCCATGGCGATGCTGGTGAACAGGCTGGCGTGGCGCGAGTGGCAGAGGGTGGCGAGGGTGTCCATGGTCAGGTCCTATGGTGGCTGGTCGTCGGAGCGGCGCGTTTCAGCGCAGGCTCCACAGGTGGGTGTATTGCAGGAAGACCTGCAAGCCGGTGCCGCTGGCAATGGCGAAGGCGTAGGCCAGCTTGCCGGTGGCTGGCGGCGGTTCGGCGATCGTGGCGGCGCCGCCGGCCAGGCTGTGCAGCAGCGCGCCCAGCATCATGTGCCAGGTATTTTTCAGCACCTGGCGCAGGCGCTGGCCGGCCAGCGCGGCGGCCAGGGCCAGCACGCCGCCGCACAGGAAGGTCAGCAGGGCCGCTTCGAGCACGGCGTCGGGACCGAGGAAGGCGCCGCACATGGCCATCAGCTTGACGTCGCCGGCGCCCAGGGCGCGCAGCAGGTACATGGGCAGCAGCAGGGCCAGTCCGGCGGCGGCGCCGGCCAGCGCCTGCAGCAGTCCCAGGCCGCCGAAGGAGGCGTCGAACAGGCCGGCGCCCGATGGCACGAAGCCGTTGAGGATCAAGCCCGCCAGCGTGCCCCACAACACCAGCCGGTTCGGGATGCGGCGCGTGCGCAGGTCGTGCCACAGGGCGCTGGCGAGCAGGGTGGCCAGCACGGCCAGGCACAGCAGCATGGGCAGGTGGGCGTTCATGACGTCAGTCCTTCCTTGCTCATGCAGGGCGCCGTGGCCATGTGCATGGCCGGTGCCGCGGCCTGGCTGCCCAGCAGCCGTCCCACCAGGCGCCACACCAGCGCCGCGCCGGCCGCACCCACATAGCCGTCGAGCGCATAGTGCCAGCCCAGGTGGATGGAGCCGAGCAGGATCAGCACGGCGAAGGCGGACAGGGCGATCCCTGCGGCGCGGCTGACCTTCCAGCCCATGATGGCCATCAGCACGGCGGTGGCCACATGCATGCTGGGCATGGCGGAGATCCCCAGTTCGCCGTTCGCGCCCTTGCTTTGATAGCCTTGCCACAGCATCTCCTGCACCTGCAGGGCCCAGACGGGAACGTGCTGGTTGGCGTCATGCAGGTAGGCCATCAGCGGCGCATACGGATCGCTGGCGTGCAGGTGGCCGTAGTAGCAGGGACCGACCGAGGCAAACAGCACGGCCAGGATGCTGCCCAGGGCGATCCAGGTCAGCGCAAAGCTGAGCAGGAACTGCATGCGCAGCAGCGGGCGGCGCGTGTCGAGGATCAGCCAGTACAGGATGGCGTAGAACAGGAAGAACCAGAAGTGGTAGCTGAAGTTGAGCAAGCCCGTGACGAGCGGGTGGCCCAGCAGCGGCTGCAGCCTTTCCCATGGGGCCATGCCGCCATGCAGCGCCATGTCCCAGGCGGACAGGGTGGCATCCCAGGTGTAGGGATGCAGGCGCGGAATGGCGCCCTTGAAGACGGTGAAGCTGGAGGCGAAGACGGGAATCAGCAGCATGGCTGGCAGCGCGTGCAGCAGTCGTTCGTTGCTCAGGTAGCGGCGCAGATCGTGGTACAGATAGTGGCACAGGCGGTGCGGGCGTTTCATCACCATGACGTGGATGGTGTAACCGCACAGGATGAAGACGGGACCCGTGAGGATGGCCACGAAGAAGCCGGCCAGCACGTTGAGGATCTCCGATGCGCTGGGCAGGCCGCCGGCCAGCAAGGTCGCGGCGGCGGCGTACAGCAGCACGATCAGCAGCAGGGCGCGGTGGGTGTGCAGCGAGGCGCGCAGGGTGTTCATGACAGGGCCAGGACCACTTGGTCCTTGACGTAGACAAACAGCAGCTTGACCTGGTCGCCCAGCACGGTGATCGTGACCACCAGCACTGCCGCGATCAGGCCCGCCAGCAACGCGTATTCGATCGCTGTAACGGCGGACTCGTCGGATAAACGGCTGAAGAGAGATTTCACGATGGGCCTCGCTAGGCGGTATCAAGGTGGGCGTGCCGGAAATATGGGGAAGCGTAGTCCGGGCTGGCGCTGGGCCGGCCCGGACGGCACCGCGTCAGGCATTGGCGGTGGTCAGCTTGGTGCCGATGGTGCTGAAGGTTTTTTTCAGCTGCGTGCCGACGATGGTGATGGCGGCGATGATCACCACGGCGATCAGGGCGGCGATCAGGCCATATTCGATTGCGGTGACGCCATCTTCTTCGCGGATAAAGTTTTTGATGAGGTTCATGACAACTCCTGGTGGTGGTTAAGCTACGACGGTGGGTAAAACGGCATGGCGGTGTTGCTTCCTGTTGCTACGCTCTCATGGGCTTTCGCCCAGTGCGAGCAGTCCGATGATGCACACCACCGCCATGAGGGCCGCCACCAGGGCATAGCGGTAGAACGCAGCCTTTTCCTTGCCCTGCAAATAGGTGATCAGGGCTGTCGGAAGAAACTTGTCAAGGCGCATGCTGTGCTCCGTGTCGTGGTGGGCCGCGCGGTGATTTGCACTCCGGTAAATCCACTATAGAAGTTGGCACCTTGATCTACATCAGAAGAACATCCTTTTATTGCAAGGAGGAATTGCTTGTTTTTTTCGTGACAATTGTCATGGTCGAGTCTGGCGTGCGAGCGCGCGGGCGCAGGCAGCGCCGGTGGCTGGCGAAGGGGGCGGCGGAGGGAGTGCGCGGCCGGGCAGTGGCCGTGCCGGGGGACAGCGGCGTCAGGCGCCGGGCGGCAATTGGCCCAGCTGGTGCTTGGTGGCGTAGGCGTACAGTTCCAGGCGGTTGTATACGCCCAGCTTGCGGTAGATCGACGTCAGGTGGTTGCGCAGGGTGTGTTCGGAGATGAACAGCTGGTCCGCCAGCAGCTTGGCCGGCGTGCCGCTGCCGTGCACCAGCGCGGCGATGATCTTTCTTTCCTTGAGGGTCAGGCTGGCGATGGCGATGGCTTGCGCCGAGCCGCCGCCGGGCTGGGTCAGCTGCGTCAGCATGCGTCCCAGCATCGCGTGTTCCAGCCACAGCTCGCCCTGGTATACCTTTTCGATGGCCTTCAGCACCATCTCCGCCGGCGCATCCTTGCTGACGATGCCGCGCGCGCCTTTCAGCACCGTCTGGTCCAGGACGGCCTGGTCGTGGCTGGCCGTCAGCACCAGCACGCGCGTGCTGCCGCACTGCGCCAGCGCGGGCAGGATGGCCAGCGAGCTGATGCCGCCCAGGTCCAGGTCCAGCACGATCACATCCGGTTGCAGCGCCTTCGCCTGCTCCAGCGCCTCGGCGCTGTCGGACGCCGTGGCGACCACGCGCATGCCCGAGTGCTCGCCGCCGATCAGCCGCTCCAGGCCCCACAGCATGGTCTTGTGATCGTCCACCAGCATGACGCTGATGACATGGCTGGCCGGGGGCGTGTAGCGTAAGTCGTTCATATGGGGATCTCGATCTGCACGGAGGTGTTGCCCAGCATGCCATGCGTGACGCGGGCCGTGCCACCCAGGGCGGCTGCCCGTTCGGCCAGCGAGTCGGGCAGAAAATCGGGGACGTGCGCGGCCGCGCATTCGTTGTCGATGCTGATGTGCAGCGCGCCCTGCACGCAGGTCAGCTTGACGGCGCCGTGGCGCGCCGACGTATGCTTGCGGATATTGCTCATGCCTTCGTTGACGATCTGGAACACCTCGGCCGCCAGGCGGTCGTTGATGTGCAGGTCGCCTTCGATTTGCAGGGCGATGTCGATGCCATAGAATTCGCGGATCTGCGTGGCCTGGCGGCGCAGCGCGACCAGCAGTTCCGGCTCGCTTTGCACCTGGCCGTTCTTGAACGTGCGCGCGTAGCTGCGCAGGTCGGCGATCACCTGGCCCGACATGATGATCAGTTTTTCCAGTTCGGGCAGCAGCGGGTTGCCGGGCGTGGCTTCGTTGCGCAGGGCGGCCAGGCCGTGGCGCAGGCCGATATACGGCTGCACGGCCGTGTCATGCAGGTCGCGGGCGATCTTTTCGCGCTCGCGCGAGGCCGCCTGCGACGCCAGGCGGTCGAGCAGGTCGATGTTTTCAATGACGGGAAACGCCTGCGCGCCGATATGACTGAGAAACAGGGCGTCCGTCTTGCTCATGCTGGTGGCGGAGACGATGAAGATGCGGCCCTTGCCATTGCGCAGGGGCAGCGGTGCGCTGATGAAGGCGTGCGCTTCGAGCAGCTCGGCCAGGCGGTCGCCTGCCGCGTCGTCGTGCCGCAGCCAGCGTCCGCTGTCGGGATCGAGCATGCGCGCGCCGCCTGTCCACGGCAGCCAGCGGCCGGCGGGCTGGTTGTACAAGGCGATTTTATCGTGCGGGAAAGCGAGCAGGGGACTGGCCGCGTCATCGCTGAGGAGCGAGCTGGTGTGCACGACGCCCGTTGCCGTTTGCAGCACGCTGCGCAGCGACCAGACCCGCGTGCCCTTGTCCTGCATGATCAGCAGGCAGCTGCGGCCGTTGAAATAACTGCGGGTTTTTTCCAGCACGGAGGTAATGGTCTGGTCGACGCCAAAGCGCGGATTGGACAGCTGGCTGACATCGCGCAGCAGCGCCAGGTGGCTGCGCTGCGTGATGGCCGAACCGCCCCAGTAGGCGATCATGTAGCCGAGCGCCAGCAGGAAGGTGGTACGCAGCAGCAGGCGCGACAGCTCCGCATCCGATTCGCCGAACAGGGCCGTGGCGGCGAACAGGCCGGCCGAGGCCAGGGTCACGCGCGCGCCTTCCTCGAAGCCCCGCTGGAACGACGAGGTCAGGATGGCAAAGAAAAAAAACAGGAAGAATAAATTGTTGTGGCTGCTGGTGGAAAACACGATCAGCGCATACCAGGCCACGTCGAGCCAGTACAGCAAGATGTCCTGGGGCAGGCTGAAGCCCAGCACGGCCAGCACATAGAGCAGCAGGCTGTGCATGGTGTAGGCGGAAAAGATCAGCCAGGTAATCTTGCTCAGCTTGCCGGCGCTTTCGGGGTCGATGAACAGGGTCAGCAAGGTGGCGCTCGACAGCAGCAGGCGCATGCCGTTGACCATGGTCGTATCCATGCCGGCACCCGGCAAGCCGGATCTGAGGGGAGGATCGAGATTCACAAGCGCTCCTGGCCATGTCCCGCATGGTGAGCCATGCGCAGGGATAGATACCACAGATAAATTCTTGTTATTGTTGCTGCAATCAATGACGAGTCTACGCACACGCCATAAAGATGTCTACTGGAATCCTTTGCCCTGCGTTGCTTTTTTTACAGCGGCTGCACCATCACGCGGTTGCGCCCGGCGCCCTTGGCCAGGTACAGGGCGCGGTCGGCGGCGCCGATCAGGGCGGAGATGGTCGGCTGCTGCTGCGGGTGCTGGGTGGCGATGCCGATGCTGACCGTGATGTGCTTGACCTCATTGCCCGTCTTGGCATGCGGAATGCGCAGTCCGGCCGCGTGCTGGCGGATTACCTCGGCCATGCGCAGCGCCTGCGCCGCGTCCGTGTCGGGCAGGATGGCGGCAAATTCCTCGCCGCCATAGCGCGCCAGCAAGTCTGTGGGGCGCTGCAGGATGGCGGCCAGTTCGGCCGCGACGCGGATCAGGCAATCATCACCTTGCTGGTGGCCGTAATGGTCGTTGTAGTCCTTGAAGTGATCGATATCGATCATCAGCAGCGACAGGGGGCTGCCCGTGCGCATGGCGCGCCGCATTTCCTTCTCGATCGCCACGTCGAAGTGGCGGCGGTTGGCGATGCCCGTCAAGCCATCGGCAAAGGTTTGCGAACGCAAGACCATGGTCTGTTCGCGCAGCAGCTTTTCGCGGCCCACGGCGATGGTGACATCATTGATCTGGATCAGGCAGTGGCGCGGCGAATCGGGCAAATTGATCGGCGTGACGGCGATCGCCTGCTGCATGCGCTCCCGGCCTTCGGCCGCGCCATGCGTGTACAGGGGAAACGGCGCCTTGTGCAGGGTTTGCGACAGCAGCGACTGGAAATTGTCGCGCAGGGCCTGGGTGATGGCCGAATCGATGCGCTTGTGGCGCAGTTCCGGATAGACGGTGAAGAAATCCTGGCCCAGCACGGCGTCGGCCTGGCATGCCGAGTGGCGCGCCATCCAGTGGTTCCACAGCACGATGCGGTGCTGCTCGTCGAGCACGATGGCGCCCAGGTTGACGGCGCCGAGTATGCTCTCGAGCAGGGCGAGTCGGTGTAAGGCATCGGGCATGATCGTCACGCCTGTCCCAGGACCTTGGCCAGATAGTGGCTGACCTGCTGCTTCAGGTCGTGCAGGGCGGACAGGTCGAGCACGAATGCCACATAACCGTGGATCTGGTGCTTGGACAGCACGAAGTCGATATGCAGCATCAGTACGACGGCCTCGTCATCGTGGCCGCCGAACGAAGACAGGATTTCCGCGCTGGTGCCCACGTGGTACAGGGGCAGCGAGCCATGCAGTTCGCTGTCGAACAGGTTGGCCAAAGTCCCTACGCAGGAATTGAGGATGATGTTGCCGATTTCGCTCATCGCTTCCTGTTCCATCTCCGTCAGTTCCTGCAGCGGCATGGCGTCGCCCACCATCAGGCGCACGATTTCCAGGCTTTTATCTTCCGGGAACATCAGGATGGCTTCGGTGGCGAAGGCGCCATCGTAATGCTGGCTGACGCCGCAGATGCGTTCGCCATCCTTCTTGCTGCCCAGCAGGGCAGCCGCATCGGCACGGTTCAGGAAAGTGATCGACGGCACCGACATGGTGACCTCTTCATTGACGATCTCGCTCATCGCGGCGGCCGCATGGCCCACCCCGATGTTGAATATCTCCACGAGGGCATCGTTTTCCAGTTCGGAGAGATTGACCATGCTCACAGTCCCAGTGACTCGATCAGCTGGTGGATGCGGGTTTCCGTGATCGGTTTTTCCATGAAGCCGACACGAAGTTCGATGGCGCGGTTGCGGATGGCGTTTTGCACGTTCGCCGTGACGAGAACGATGTGCGTTTGGGGGCACAGCGCGCGCAATTGTTCCGCCGCCGCCACACCGCCCATGCCGGGCATGTTGACATCCAGTAATATCAGAACAGGGCTGACAGTCTTGACTTTTTCCAGGGCTTCCTCACCCGTCGCCGCCTCAATCACTTGCCAGTCGGCATGTTTGCTGAGGATGAACTGATGCGACATCAGACGTGAAACCCGGCTGTCATCGACAACAAGTACCTGCTTACTGTGATTCATGTGCTATTCCTGAAACGTCATATCGGTCAATCGTTCCATTTTCGCATATTTTAGAGGGCATAGAGAGTAATTGGCTGGGCAATTGCCTTGGGGCAAGTCTTTTCCACTTGCCTGTTGTATCCCGTCGCCAGGTCCGTCATCATGGCCGGCTGGCCGGGCCGGCAATCCGTTAAAATAGCGGCATTCCTCACTTTAGCCTTTTTTTGCCATGACCCAAGACGAATTGAAGCAAGCCGTAGCCCGCGCCGCCATTAACTATGTGGTGGACGGTGAAATCATCGGTGTCGGCACCGGTTCCACCGCCAACTTTTTCATCGATGAACTGGCCAAGATCAAGGACCGCATCAAGGGGACGGTCGCGTCGTCCGAAGCGACGGCCGCGCGCCTGGCCGGTCATGGCATTCCCGTCTTCGACCTGAACGACGTCGAGTCGATCGCCGTCTACATCGATGGCGCCGATGAAATCACGGCCAGCGGCGCCATGATCAAGGGCGGCGGCGCGGCATTGACGCGCGAAAAGATCGTCGCGTCCGTCGCGAAACAGTTCGTCTGCATCGCTGACGGTTCGAAGCTCGTCGAGACCCTCGGTGCCTTCCCGCTGCCGGTGGAAGTGGTGCCGATGGCGCGCGCCGCCGTCTCGCGCCAGCTGGCCGCGCTGGGCGGCACGCCACGCTTGCGCCTGAAGCCTGGCAGCACGGAAGCCTTCATCACCGACAACGGCGGCGAGATCATCGACGTGCTGGGCTTGCAGATCGCCGACCCGGTGGCGCTGGAACAGCAGATCAACCAGATCGTCGGCGTCATCGCCGTCGGCCTGTTCGCTGTGCGCGGCGCGAATGTCTGCCTGCTGGGCATGCCGGAAGGCGTGCGTACCTTGGCGTACTGATACGCAGCAGAAATCCGGGGTCAGTCACTACTTGATCGGAATGCGCCCCACTGGGGCGTATTCCCCCGCCGGGTCTGACCCCAGCCTTCCGTTTGCACCGCCCGGTACACGGCCACGGTGCGCAGCAAGCCGCCGAGGAAGATGCCGCTGAAGCAGCCATAGGCGAGGCAGACAGGCACGATGAAGCCGGTCGCATGGGCGTAGGCCGGCGCGATGGCCAGGGTCACGGCCACCGCATATTTCATGCAGAAAATGCTCATCATCAGCATCAACGGCACCCAGCTGCCGGGGCGCTGCACGCTGGTCCGTTCGGGTATGGCGACGATCTTGCGCGCATCGACCAGCGTCCAGGCCAGTGCCGCGCCGGCCAGGGCGCCGGCGGCCCAGGCGAACGGCGCCACGCCGGCCAGGCCGAAACTGCCCTGCACGCCGCTCAGCGACAGGGCCAGCATGACCAGGGGAATGATGCACAGCTTGCGCAAGGTCACTTCGCGTGCGCGGCTGGCCAGCACGCCCCGGTAGACGAGCAAGCCCAGGATGGCCCAGACGTAGAGGGGAGTGTGGCTGAAGATGTGCTGCAACATGGTGTCCGCCTTTGGAGTGAGGTTGTCGATGGACGTACTGTGCCAGCGGGCGGCATGGGCGGCGAGCGGTGTGCGACGAAACGGGGAGGCGGTGCCGTGAAACGGCGGAGGAGGGCGTGAAACGCAGGTGAAACTGCCCGTGACGCGGCGGTCACGGGCAAGCGATAAAACTTATTCCGTTGGCGGCACGTAGCCCATGGCGGCATCGGCGCCATCGCCGAAGAAATGCTTTTCCATCTGCGTGGCCAGGTATTTGCGGGCGCGCGCGTCGGCCAGGTTCAAACGGTTTTCATTGACCAGCATGGTCTGGTGCTTGAGCCAGGCGGCCCATGCTTCCTTCGACACGGATTCGTAAATCTTCTTGCCCAGTTCGCCCGGGTACGGCGGGAAATCCAGTCCTTCGGCTTCCTTGTTGAGTTTGATGCAGTGGATCGTGCGGGCCATCTGTGCTCCTGAATCAGTGTAGAGATAAAGCGTGATTATAAGGCACTTTGCGCCTGCCCTCGCGGGGTCGTCGCGGCCTGGCGACACGCCGTTTGCCGCGCCCTTGCGCTGGATCAAATTTGATCTGCGCCGCCCTAGCTAGTAAGATGCCTTATCGCGCCAGCCGCTGGCTGCGCCTCTTCCAAGCAAGTAGTAACAATTAACCAATATGGAATCCCTATGACCTCAGTGAAAGTCCATGGCATCGATGTCAGCAATACCGGCAGCTTCGCGCTGTTTGGCGGCATCAACGTGCTCGAATCGCGTGATCTTGCCATGCGCGCCTGCGAAGAATATGTGCGCGTCACGCAAAAACTGGGCATTCCCTATGTGTTCAAGGCCAGCTTCGACAAGGCCAACCGTTCCTCGATCCATTCCTACCGGGGACCGGGCCTGGAAGAAGGCATGCGCATCTTCCAGGACGTCAAGGCGGCGTTCGGCGTACCCGTGATTACCGACGTGCATGAGCCATGGCAGGCGCAGCAGGTGGCCGAAGTGGTCGACGTGCTGCAATTGCCCGCCTTCCTGGCGCGCCAGACGGACCTCGTCGTGGCGCTGGCGAAAACGGGTAAAGTGATCAACATCAAGAAGCCGCAATTCCTCAGCCCAGGCCAGATGGCCAATATCGTCGAGAAATTCAAGGAAGCGGGCAACGACCAGTTGATCTTGTGCGACCGCGGCACTTGCCTCGGCTACGACAATCTGGTGGTCGACATGCTGGGTTTTGGCGTCATGAAAAAGACCTGCGACGACCTGCCCATCATCTTCGACGTCACCCACGCCCTGCAGCAGCGCGATCCCGGCGGCGCCGCTTCGGGCGGCCGCCGCCAGCAGGTGGCCGACCTGGCCCGCGCCGGCCTGGCCGTCGGCATCGCCGGCCTGTTCCTGGAAGCCCATCCGGACCCGGACAATGCCCGCTGCGACGGCCCCAGCGCCTTGCCGCTGGACCAGCTGGAGCCGTTCCTGGCGCAGTTGAAGGCGCTCGACGATCTGGTCAAGTCGTTTGCGCCGCTGAATATCAAGTAACTAGTCACTAGCAGCTGTTTTTCGCGCGTTCTGTGAGCAAAAACACCACCGGTTCCGGTGGTGTTTTTTTTTGCCTGCAGCGGCTGCGGGTGCTGTTGTCTGGCATGCGTGTTGTGTTAACGCCCGATGGGGAGAATTTGTCGAAATTGCTTACTTGCAGCATTTTATAATGCCATTAATTGCTTTTGCCGAAAAGTCCTGGCAAGCCCCGATGTCATCACGTCAGATCGGAACATCACATGAATCGAATTCATCGCACGGTATGGAACCGCCGCCGCAACGCGGTCATGGTCGTGGCAGAACATGCCGGCAGCGGGGGCAAGCGCTCCGGCACCACAGGGACGCTGCTGGCCAGCGTGCTGACCGGCGTGATGCTGGGCGGCGCGGCGCAGGCGGCGGACCTTGCCGCCACGGCCTTGCCCAGCGGCGCCGTGGTGACGGCGGGACAGGCGCACGTCGGCCAGCAGGGCGCGGCCATGACCGTAACCCAGGCCAGCGGCAAGGCGGCCATCGAGTGGAACAGTTTTTCGATCGGCAAGGATGCCAGGGTCAATTTCGTGCAGCCGAATGCCGCCGCCGTGACCTTGAACCGGGTCCGGGGCAATGAAGGCTCGGTCATCGACGGCGCGCTGCATGCGAATGGCCAGGTGTTCATTTTGAATCCGAATGGCGTGCTGTTCGGCAAGGGCGCCAGAGTCGATACGGCGGGCCTGGTAGCGAGCACGCTCAATCTCGGCGATGCCGATTTTCTGGCAGGCAAGACCAGTTTCACCGGCAAGGGCGGCGCCGTCCGCAATCTGGGCAGTCTGAACGCCAGGGATGGCGGCTACATCGCGTTATTGGGCGCGCAAGTGCGCAATGACGGCGTGATCAGCGCCAGGCTGGGGACGGTGGCGCTGGCGGCCGGCAACAAGGTCAGCCTGACTTTCGATGGCGGCGCGCTGGTGGGCGTGGCCGTCGATGAGGCGGCGCTGGCCGCGCTGGTCGCCAATGGCAACGCCGTGCACGCCGATGGCGGCCTGGTGGTGCTGACGGCGAAAGGCGCCGACGGTCTGTTGAGTACCGTCGTCAACAACACGGGCGAAGTGCGCGCGCGCACCATCAACGAGCGCGGCGGGCGGATTTTCCTGCTGGGCGAAGGCGGCGCCGTGGAAGTGGCCGGCAAGCTCGATGCCAGCGCGCCGCAGGGCGGCAATGGCGGCTTCATCGAAACCTCGGGGCCGGTGCTGCGCGTGGCTGACGGCACGCGCGTCGACAGCAGCGCCGTTGCGGGCCGCAGCGGCTCCTGGCTGATCGATCCCACCGATTTCACGATCGGCAGCGGCAGCGCCGCGCAAGGCGCGAGCGGCATCGGCGTCGATACCCTGCAAGCGGCGCTGGCTGCCGGCAATGTCACGATTCAGACCCAGGCGGCCGGCAGCGAAGCGGGCGATATCCACGTCAACGCGCCGCTGGCCTGGAACGCCAACCAGCTGACCCTGGAAGCGCACGGCGACATCAATGTCAACGCCGTCATGAGCGCCACCGGCAGTTCGACCTTGAACCTGAAAACAGGCTACAACTTCAATCCCGGCAGCCCGACGTTTAACACGAGCAAGAATGTGCTGGTGGGTATCGATGACGCCGGCGTCTTCAAGGGCCGCATCGATGTCGACCGCGCCGGTACGGGGTTGCTGACGATTAATAACATCGGCTATACCCTGATCAATGCATTGGGCAGCGCCGGCAGCACCAGCAGTCTCGATTTGCAGGGCATCAACGGCGGCGCCGGCGGCCACTATGCACTGGCCGGCAATATCGACGCCAGCGCCACCAGCGGCTGGAACGGCGGCGCCGGCTTCGCTCCCGTATCCCTCTCCGGTGTGTTCGACGGCCTGGGTCATACCGTCAGCGGCTTGCGCATTATCCAGCCGTCCGGCACGTATGTTGGCCTGTTTGGCAGCAACAACGGGCGGGTGCGCAACGTGGCGATGTCGAATGCGGTGGTCAGCGCCAATCAGGGCGTGGGGGCGTTGATCGGATTGAACATGGGCAGCGTTTACAACAGCTACGCCGCGGGCAGCGTGACGGGGCCGGGCGGTTACGTGGGCGGCCTGATCGGTGCGATCTTCGATGGCACGCTCACCCGCCTGCATTTCGACGGCACGGTCAATTCGCAGGGCAATAACATCGGCGGACTGACCGGTTACCTGGCGTACCAGATCACCCTGGCCAACAGCTATGCCAACGCCACGGTGACGAACACGGCCGGCACCTGGACTGGCGGCCTGGTCGGGCAAAACGATTACGGCTACATCGTCGACAGCCATGCCGGCGGCAGCGTCATTGGCAAGGGCGACACGGGCGGTCTGGTCGGCAATAACAACAGCGGCAGAGTCACCGGCAGCTACGCCACCGCCACCGTGACCGGCACCACGAATACGGGCGGCCTGGTCGGCAACAACAATAACGGCAAGGTCAGCGGCAGCTACGCCAGCGGCGCCGTCACCGGCACGAGCACGGTGGGCGGCTTGATCGGCCGAAGTAGCGCCGCCGGCGGCACCGCCACGCCGGATAATGAAGTCAATACCAGTTATACGAGCGGTACCGTCAATGCCAGCGGCGACAATGTCGGCGGCCTGATTGGCTTAAATTATGGCAACAACGTCGTCAATACCTATTCCCGCAGCGCCGTCAGTACCAGCGGCAATTATGTGGGCGGTTTGATCGGCAACAACCTGGGCACCGTCGACAAGAGCTACTCGACCGGCCTCGTGAGCAGCCCGGGCGCTGGCGTGGGCGGTTTGATGGGCGTCAGCATCGGCGGCGTCAGCAACAGTTTCTGGGATACACAGACCAGCGGGCAGAACAGCAGTGGCGACGGCACGGGCAAGACCACGGCGCAAATGAAAGATAGCAATACATTTATCACCAGCAGCTGGGATTTCACCTTCCACAGCGGAGTATGGGGACGCAAGGCAACGCTCAATGACGGCTATCCCGTCTTGCGCACGTTTGGCTACGTCGATCCGATCACCATCACGCTGAACAATCCAGCCTTGACGAAAACCTATGGCGGGGCCAATCCGGTCCTGACAGGCGGCTGGACGGTGAGCGGCTGCGACAACAACCTGGCATGCGTGAGCGGCGTCGACTGGAGTGCGGCCTTGCTGCCCACCACCTCCGTCGGCACGCTCAATTACGGCGCCAGCCTGTTCACGCCGACCCTGGGCGCCGGCTATGGCAAGTTGAGCGATTATGACATCACCTACAGCACGGGTACCCTGTCGATCACGCCGGCCGTGCTGACCATTGCCGGCATCGGCGCCGCCAACAAGACGTATGACCGCACGAACGCGGCCAGCATCAATGCCGGCACCCTGGTGGGCCTTGTGAATGGCGAAAACCTGTCGCTGTCGGCCAGCGGCACCTTCGACAGCGCCAACGCCGGCGCCCGCACGGTGGCGGCCAGCTTGCTGGTGGGCGACGGCAGCGGCGCCAACGCGGGCCTGGCCAGCAATTACATCCTGTCCACGCCGACCGTCAATTTGGCGGCGACCATCCATGCGCTGGAAGTGCATCTCGCCAGCCTGGGCGGCAAGGAATACGACGCGACCGACAAGCTGAACGCCAGCTTGCTGCAGATCACGAATGTGCTCGGTGGCGACACCGTCAACCTGAGCGGCACAGCTACCCTGGCGTCGCGCAACGCCGGTACGCAGGCGCTGGCAGGCTATGCGGACCTTGTGCTGGACAACAGCAACTACACGTTCGCGCCAGCCAGCCTGGGCGCCAGCGTGCTGGTGACGCCGCGCGCGGTCAGCGTGAATGCGGCTGGCGGCGCCACGCGTCGCTACGATGGCAGCGTGAATGCGGCCGCCGGCCTGCTGAACCTGGCTGGCGTGCTGGCGGGCGATAGCGCCAGCCTGAGCGGCAATGCGCTACTGGCAGGCAAGAATGTCGGTACGCAATCCATCAGCGGCCTGGGTACCTTGAGCCTGGACAATGCCAATTACACCTTGAGCGGCGTGCTGCCTGCCGGCAGCGTGGCCATCACGGCCTTGCCCGTCAATGTGGCGGCAGTCTCTGGCGCGAGCCGGGCGTTTGACGATACTGCGGATGCGGCCGCCAATTTGCTGGCCTTGAACGGCGTGCTGGCCGGCGACAGCGCTGTGCTGGGCGGCAAGGCGACGCTGTCTTCCAAGGAGGCGGGCAAGCAATCCATCGTCGGCTTGTCGGGCTTGACTGTGTCCAACAGCAATTACACGCTGGCCGGCGCGAATGCCAGCGGCACCGTGGAGATCCTCCCGCTGGAAGCGGAAACGCCGGAAGCGCCAAAGGCGAGCCTGGCCAGCACCATAGGCGAGGTTTCCCGGACCAGCGTTCCCAGCAAGCGCGAGGTCTTGCGCGATGCCGGCCTGTCGTTGCAAAGCGACTTGATCCCGTTCGTTTCCGTGCCACCCACCGTGAATAGCAGTGCCGTGCCACTGGGCGCCGCCTTTGGCGCGAATGCGCCGCTGAGCGTGCTGTACAGTCCCGGCGCGAACGAGATGAGCGAAAGTCTTACCCTGGCGCAAACCCAGCGCTTGCTGCAGCCAGCCGGCGCCCAAGGCAATGGCGGATCGCAGCCATTGCGCTTGCCCGTCAGCCGCAATTCCCTGATGGAGATCGTCAATGGCGGCGTCAAGTTGCCCGATGGCGTGGACCAGTTGCTGTTTGTCGTGAAGGCCCAATAAATGAGCATGCTTATCCGTACCTCCATCGTCCCCACCGCCCGCCGGGCGGCCTGCAAACGCACGGCCATGTCGCTGGCGCTGGGCCTGGCCTTGGGCGCGACCGCCATGGCGCAGGCCCAGCAGGTACCGACCATCGGCGACGTCGTGCGCCAGAGCCAGCCGGTGCCGCCGCCGGTGACGCCGCCGCCGTCCCTGCCTGCGCTGGGCGGCGTGCCGGCCGCGCCACCGCTGCAGGCCTTGACCGGCGATGCCGCCAGCAAGGTCAGGGTGACGCAGTTCGTGCTGGAGGGCAACCACGCCATTGACAGCGCCACTCTGCTGGCGCTGCTGCAGCCGGAGCTGGGCCGGACGCTGACCCTGGCCCAGCTCGAAGAGATGGCCACCCGTATCACGCGCCATTACCGTGCCGCCGGCTACTTTGTGGCGCGCGCCTATATCCCGGCGCAGGAATTGACTGATGGCAAGTTGATCATTCGCGTGGTGGAAGGTCAATACGGAAAATTTATCCTCAGCAATACTTCGCGCGTGCACGATAGCGTGGTGCAAGGCTTGCTGGACCAGGCCAGGCGGCACGATGTCGTGTCCCTCGATACCCTGGAGCGGGCGATGTTGATCATCAATGACACGCCTGGCGTCAAGGTGGTGCAGGCCGACGTGATGCCGGGCGAGCAGGTCGGCACCTCGGATTTTGCCATCCGTACCGAGGCCACGCCCGCCTGGGGCGGCTACGTGTTGCTGGATAACTATGGCTCTACGTACACGGGCAAGCAGCGCCTGCGTTTCAATGCCGACTGGAATTCGCCCAGCGGCCGCGGCGACCGCCTGTCGGCCAGCGGCATGGCCACGCGCAACAGTGGCTTGCTGAATGGCCGTCTTGGCTATTCGATGTTGCTGGGCACGGACGGCGCCCGCCTCGAAGGGGCGCTCAGCCGCACTACCTATGAACTCAGCGATGTGTATGCCGCGCTTGACGCCTCTGGCAACGCCAATGGCGTGGACTTGCTCCTGAGTAAGCCGCTCAAGCGTACCCGCGAGCACACGGTGGAAGCGGGCCTGGGCGTGGCGTACAAGGATTTAAAGGATGAAATCGGTGCCACGCGCACCTCGGTGGGCAAGCAGTTGAGCAGCATCAGCGCCAGCATCGCGGACCGGCGTATGCATGCCTTGCTGGGCTGGGATGGCTTGACCCAGAGCAGCGCCAGCCTGACGGTGGGGCGCTTGCACTTCAAGGAAGCGGCTGCCGAAGCGCTCGATGCGGCCGGCGCCGATACGCAGGGCGGCTATGCCAGGCTGAATCTGGCGGCGTCGCGCGTCAGCGTGCTGCCGTCGCAATTCCTGCTGACCACCAGCGTCAAGGCGCAGGCGTCGCTGAACAATAAAAGCCTCGATGGCGTCGAGCGTATGAGCATTTCCGGCGACGGTGGCGTAGCCGCGTATCCGATCGGCGAACTCAGTGGCGACCATGCGGCGCTGCTGCGCGCCGAACTGGCCCGGCCGCTGGCGGGCGGCGGCACGGCGCAGCTGAGCGGCAGCATCTTTAGCGACTATGGCTGGGCCAGGTCTGTCGCCGCGCCGGCCGGCGTCGCCGCCTCGCGCAAGCTGGGCGATATCGGCCTGGGCCTGAGCGCCATGGCTGGCGGCATCCTGCTCAACCTGCAACTGGTGCACCGCACGGTAGGCGGGGTGCCGAGCAGTGAATCGGCATCGCGCACGCGCCTGCTGTTCCAGGCTGGCTGGGTAAGGTAAGCCGTCGGCTGCCCTTGTCTGCAATGCAAAAAGCCTGGCAATGCCAGGCTTTTTGCGTGTTCAGTGACGCCGATTACAGGGTCTTGATCAACACCTGCGACTTGCGCTGCCAGTTATACATATGCTGGCGGTCCTTCGGCAAATCGTCGACGGTGGCCGGCACGAAGCCCCGCTTCTTGAACCAGTGCGAGGTGCGCGTGGTCAGCACGAACAGTTTGTTCAGGCCGGCGGCGCGCGCGCGGTTTTCCATGTGTTTCAGGATGCGCTCGCCGTCGCCCTGGGCTTGCACTTCCGGGTTGACCGTCAAGCAGGCCATTTCCGCCATCTTTTGCGCGGGGAACGGGTACAGGGCGGCGCAGCCGAAGATCACGCCGTCATGCTCGATGACGGAGAAATAATCGATTTCGCGCTCGATCAGCTCGCGGCCCCGCTTGACCAAAGTGCCGTCCGCTTCCAGCGGCTCGATCAGCTTGATGATGCCGCCCACGTCTTCGATGGTGGCCTGGCGCAGGCTTTCCAGGTTTTCATGGCTGATCATGGTGCCCACGCCATCGTGGGTAAACAATTCCAGCAGGGCGGAACCGTCCATCGAGAAGGGCACGATGTGCGAGCGCTCGACGCCGTTGTGGCAAGCCTTGACGCAATGCTTCAGATAAAACGCCGTGGCGTCGGGCAGGAAGCCCGCCATCAGCACGGCTTCGGCCTGGTGCGACGACAGTTCGCGGATTTCCACGCCCGTGGCGTCTTCCATCATCGGCGTTTCGGTAATAAAGATCAGTTTGTCCGCGTGCAGGGCGATGGCGGCGCTGCACGCCACGTCTTCCATGGTCAGGTTGAACGCTTCGCCCGTGGGCGAGAAGCCCAGCGGCGAGAGCAGCACCAGGCCGTCCGAACCGAGGATGGAATGGATGGTTTCGGCGTCGACCTTGCGCGTGATGCCCGTCAGTTCCAGGTCCACGCCATCGATCACGCCCAGCGGGCGCGCCGTGATGAAGTTGCCGGAAATGATACGGATGGCCGCATGCGACATGGGCGTGTTCGGCAAGCCCTGGCTGAACGCGGCCTCGATATCGAGGCGCAGCTCGCCGGCGGCTTCCTTCGCGCATTCCAGCGCGGCGATGTCCGTGATGCGCACGCCGTTGTGGAAGCGGCCTTCGACGTTACGCAAGGCCAGTTGTTCCGCCACCTGCGGCCGCGAGCCGTAGACGACGGTGACATTGATGTCCAGCGCATGCAGCAGGGACAAATCATGGGCCAGCACCTGCAGCGCCCCGGCGCTGACGAGTTCACCGGGGAAGGCGACCACGAAGGTCTTGCCGCGAAAGGCGTGGATGTAGGGCGCGACGGAGCGCAGCCATTGGACGAATTGGGTAGGGTTTTCCATTAAGCGCATTATAATTCGCTGCGCGATGTGCGCGCTTAAAATACCTGTAAAAAACAATGTCTTCAGCCAGCAATAAGTCTTCCCCTCCTTCCACCGTTGCAAATGTGCCCGCCAGCGGGGGTGTTGCCACGCCTGCGCAAGGCCGATCACGCCCGCCCGTGAGCCAGCAAAGGCAGCAGCCGCCACGCGCGGAACAGCAGAAAGAGCAACAGCGACAGCAACAGCAGCAGCGCGCGCCGCGTCCGCCGCGCGAGGGGCAGGCGCCGCGCGATGACCAGGCCAGCCGCGAAAGCCGCGAGAGCCGTGACGCGGCCCGCGCCGCGCGCGAGGCGGAAAAGGCCTTCCGCAACCCGCTACCGCCGATTACGTATCCGGAAGACTTGCCCGTTTCGGGCCGGCGCGAAGAAATCGCCAAGGCCTTGGTGGAAAACCAGGTCATCATCGTCTCGGGCGAGACGGGGTCCGGCAAGACGACGCAGTTGCCGAAGATTTGCCTGGAGCTGGGACGCGGACAGAAGGGCATGATCGGTCACACGCAGCCGCGCCGGATTGCCGCCTCGTCGACGGCCAAGCGCATCGCGCAAGAACTGGGCACGCCCTTGGGCGAAACGGTGGGTTTCAAGGTGCGCTTTAACGACACCCTGAGCCGTGGCGCGTCCGTCAAGCTGATGACGGACGGTATCCTGCTGGCCGAGACGCAGACCGACCCCTTGTTGAAAAACTACGACACCATCATCATCGATGAAGCGCATGAACGCAGCCTGAACATTGACTTCCTGCTTGGTTATTTAAAGCAGCTGCTGCCGCGCCGGCCCGACCTGAAGATCATCATCACCTCGGCCACCATCGATGCGGAACGCTTCTCGCGCCATTTCGGCACGCCGGAAAAACCGGCACCCGTGATCGAAGTGTCGGGCCGTCTCTACCAGGTGGAAGTGCGCTACCGTCCCGTGGAGCGCGAGCAGGTGGCCATGCCTGGCGCAGGCAGCAATGCCGACAAGCCGGGCCAGCGCACCGCCGCCGCGCGCGAAAAGCGCGACTTGATGGATGCCGTCGTCGATGGCGTGGAAGAGCTGTGCCGCATCGGCTCGGGCGACGTGCTGGTGTTCCTGCCCGGCGAGCGCGAAATCCGCGACTGCGCCGAAGCGCTGCGCAAGCACCATCCGCCGCACGTGGAAATCCTGCCCCTGTTCGCCCGCCTGTCGGCCGAGGAGCAGGAACGCGTCTTCAAGACCAGCAATGCGCGCCGCATCGTGCTGGCCACCAACGTGGCGGAAACCTCGCTGACGGTGCCCGGCATCCGCTACGTGGTCGACGCGGGCCTGGCGCGCGTGAAACGTTACAGCTACCGCAACAAGGTCGAACAGCTGCAGGTCGAACCGATCGCCCAGTCGGCCGCCAACCAGCGCGCCGGCCGTTGCGGCCGCGTGGCCGACGGCGTGTGCATCCGTTTGTACGAAGAGCAGGATTATCTGCTGCGCCCGAAATTCACGGAGCCGGAAATCCTGCGCTCCTCGCTGGCCGCCGTCATCCTGCGCATGAAGTCCCTGCACCTGACGGACGTGGAAACCTTCCCCTTCATCGAGCCGCCGCTGGCGCGCGCCATCGCCGACGGTTACCAGCTGCTGCAGGAACTCGGTGCTGTCGATGAAGTCAATAAACTGACGCCGCTGGGCAACAAGCTGGCCAAGCTGCCGCTGGACCCGCGCGTGGGCCGCATGATCCTGGCCGCGCTCGATAACGCGTGTCTGACGGAAGTGCTGATCGTCGCCTCCGCGTTGTCGGTGCAGGACCCGCGCGACCGCCCGATGGAACACCAGCAGGCAGCCGACGAGGCGCACAAGAAGTTTGCCGATGAAAAGTCGGAGTTCCTCAGCTACCTGAAGATCTGGCGCTGGTTCGAGTCCGCCATCGAGCACAAGAAAACCAACCGCCAGCTGCAGGACAATTGCCGCACGAATTTCCTGTCGCAGATGCGCTTGCGCGAATGGCGCGACGTGCACTCGCAGCTGCTGACCATCGTCAAGGAACAGGGCTGGCGATTGAATGAGGCACCGGCCACCTATGACAATCTGCACATGGCCTTGCTGACCGGCTTGCTGGGCAATATCGGTTTCAAGGGCGAGGATGAGCCGGGCGCTGGCTACCTGGGGGCGCGCGGCATCAAGTTCCACATCTGGCCCGGTTCCTCGCTGCTGAAAAAGCCGGGCAAGTGGATCATGGCCGCCGAACTGGTCGACACGACGCGGCTGTACGCGCGCTGCGTGGCGCAGATCCAGCCCGAGTGGCTGGAAAAAGTGGGCGAGCACCTGCTGAAGAAATCGTGGGGCGAGCCGCGCTGGGAAAAACGTTCGGCGCAAGTGACGGCATCGGAACGGGCGACCTTGTACGGGCTGGTGGTGTACAGCCAGCGCCGCATCAACTACGGCAATTTCAACTTGCCGGAAGCGCGAGAGATATTCATCCGCGACGCGCTCGTCGGGGGCGACTTCGACACGCGCGCGCCATTCTTTGCGCACAACCACAAGCTGATCAAGGACATCGAAAACCTCGAGCATAAATCGCGCCGGCTGGACGTGCTGGTCGACGATGAGCTGATCGCCGCTTTCTACGACAAGCTGCTGCCGGCGGACGTGTGTAATGGCGCCGGTTTCGAGAAGTGGCACAAGGAAGCCACGCGCGAGAACCCGAAGCTGCTGTACCTGAACCGCGAAGAGCTGATGCGCCACGAAGCGGCCGGCGTGACGACGGACCTGTTCCCGAAAACCATGTCCGTGACGGGCCTGGAAATGGGACTCACGTACCACTTCGAGCCGGGCAGCGTGCGCGATGGCGTGACCTTGAGCGTGCCGCTATATGCCTTGAACCAGTTGCCGCGCGAGCGCTGCGAATGGCTGGTGCCGGGCATGCTGAAGGAAAAAGTGCATCTGTTATTAAAATCCCTGCCGCAAAAGCTGCGCCGCCACTGCGTGCCGCTGCCTGACTATGCGGCGAAATTCTGCGAGCGCGTGCATGAGGCGGGCGTGTTCGGTCGGGGCGACCTGATCGACGCCATCATCCTCGACATCCGCACGCAGATCACGATCAATGTGCTGACGACGGACTTCAAGCCGGAAACCCTGCCTGCCCATCACTTCATGAATTTCAAGGTGATCGACGAGCATGGCCGCCAACTGGACATGGGCCGCAACCTAGCCACCCTGCAGGCGGAATTCGGCGGCCAGGCGCGCCAGAGTTTCCAGAAGCTGGCCGAAGTGTCGGGCGTCTCCGGCACGGGCACGCCCGGTGCCAAGGTGGCCGGCGCGCAAGTGGCGTCGCGGCTGCAGGCACAGGGCGCTACAGTTGCAGCAGGCAAGGGCGCATCCGCCGCCGCGCCGGCGCCTCCGAACGCCACCGTCTCGCAGCACATGGGTTTGACGGCCTGGACCTTCGGCGAATTGCCGGAGCTGCTCGAAATCGTGCAGGGCAAGCTGACCTTGATCGGTTTCCCTGCCCTCGTCGACAAGGGCACGCATTGCGACCTGGAAGTGTTTGACGACCCGACCGTGGCCGCGCGTACGCACAAGGTCGGTTTGCGCCGTTTATTTGCGCTGCAAATGAAGGAGCAGATCAAGTACGTCGAGAAAAGCATCCCCGGCTTGCAGCAGATGGGCATGCAATTCATGGCCCTGGGTTCGCAGGAAGAGTTGCGCGAGCAAATCATCAACAAGGCGCTCGACATTGCTTGCTTGCAAGATCCGCTGCCGCTGGACGCCGCCTCGTTTGCCAAGCGACAGGCGGAAGGCAAGTCGCGCCTGGTCTTGCTGGTCAATGAAATCGCCCGTTTGCTGTCGCAAGTGCTGACGGAATTCCACGGCTTGCCGAAGCGGCTGCAAAATATTCCCGCAGCGGCGGCCACCGATATCCAGGCGCAGCTGCAGGGACTCGTGCATAAACGCTTCCTGACGGAAAACGAGTACACACAGCTCGCGCATTTCCCCCGTTATTTAAAAGCGATCAATGTACGCCTGGAAAAACTGCGCGCCGACCCCGCGCGCGACACCAAGTTGATGGCCGAATGGCAATCGGCCGCCGCGCCGTATTTGCGCCAGGCCAAGGACCGCCAGGCCGGCAAGAACACGGATCCGAAACTGGTCGAGTTCCGCTGGATGCTGGAAGAGTTGCGCGTGTCGCTGTTTGCGCAGGAACTGCGCACGCCGATGCCCGTGTCTGCCAAGCGTTTGCAGAAGGTGTGGGAATCGATGCAGCGGTAGGTCGGATTAGCGCGTCCGCAGGGCGCGCGTAATCTGACGTCATCGTTGGCACGGGCGATGGGGTGGTGTTGATGGTGTCAATGGTGTCAATGGGTGTCGATGGGTGTTAACGGTGTCGCTGGTGGTGTCGGATTACGCGGCTGCGCCGCTAATCCGACC
>NZ_LRIC01000016.1:0-169058 GCF_001758725.1 Janthinobacterium sp. HH106
ACAGCAGGGATACAGGAAGATTCCTGAACTTCCCCTACTTAACGGGGACAGAGCCATAAAGAAGGCGGATGATGGACCGGCTTTTGCCGGGGCCGTCAGGTGGATGCTTTATCTGATTTTGCTCGGGAAAGCAGCGCTTTTACTCACTTTTCATCAGGCTGTCGCGCAACTGGTTCAGTTGTTGTTTCATGTCCACAATCTGTTCCACGCTGCAGTGGCTGGCCGTCAGGATGGCTTCGGGCAGCAGGGCCGCTTGATGGCGCAGCTGGTCGCCCTGCTGCGTGAGGGAAATGATGACCTGGCGCTCGTCGCTGGCGGCGCGCGTGCGCGTCAGCAGACCCGATTGCTCCATGCGCTTGAGCAAGGGCGTCAGGGTGGCCGAGTCCAGGAACAGGCGCTCGCCCACTTCCGACACCGTCAGGCCGTCGCGCTCCCACAACACCATCATCACCAGGTACTGCGAATAGGTCAGGCCGAGCTTGCGCAGGAGCTTGCGGTACAGCTTGTTCATTGCAAGCGAGGTCGAATACAGCGCAAAGCACAGCTGGCCGTCCAGGCGCGGCACCTGGTGCAAGGGGTTGGGGGCGGTGGTGGTATCCATGGGCACAGTATATATAGTGCGCTACTTAGTTGCAAGCGACCCCAATGCCGCCAATGCCTGCGCGTCGAGCCTGAGCGCGCCGGCGGCGACATTCTCGCGCAGATGCGCCATGGACGAGGTGCCGGGAATGACCAGCATATTCGGCGCGCGCTGCAGCAGCCAGGCCAGCGCCACCTGCATCGGCGTGGCCTGCAGGGCGGCCGCCACCTGGTTCAAGGTATCGGACTGCAGCGGCGAAAAGCCGCCCAGGGGGAAGAAGGGCACGTAGGCGATGCCTTGCGCGGCCAGGGTGTCGATCAGCGCATCGTCTGCGCGGTGCGCCAGGTTGTAGTGGTTCTGCACGCAAACGATGGGAGCGATGCGCTGCGCCTCGGCCACCTGGCCGGCATCGACATTGGACAGGCCGATATGGCGCACCAGGCCTTCCCGCTGCAGCTGCACCAGTGTGGACAGCGGCTCGGCAAGCGACGAGCCGTCGGCGCCTTCCATGCCCGGCGCGCGCAGGTTGACCACATCGAGCACGTCCAGGCCCAGGTTGCGCAGGTTGTCGTGCACGGCGTCGCGCAGCTGCTGCGGCGATGCGGCCGGCAGCCAGGACTGGTCGGCGCCGCGCACGAAGCCGATCTTGGTGACGATGGTCAAGCCGTCGCGGTATGGATGCAGCGCTTCGCGGATGATCTGGTTGGTGACGTGGGGGCCGTAAAAGTCCGACGTGTCGATATGGTTGATGCCCAGTTCGACGGCTTCGCGCAGCACGGCAAGGGCGACGGCGCTGTCCTTCGGCGGGCCCCAGACGTGCGGGCCGGCCAGTTGCATGGCGCCGTAGCCGAGGCGGTTGAATGCGATGTCGCAATGGGCGGGCGTGAAGCGGTCGCTGGCGGGGTCATACGTGTGCATGGGGGCTCCTGTGTGGTGGTAAGGGACGGGAGCAGCCATCGTAAGGGCGAATACGCTGTATGATAATCGGGTCAATCCGGCACAGGCTGTACTTATTTGCGCACAATCTTATCCCGTGAAAGCTCTCTTCATGCATGCAGACAACCCTTCCATGGCCGACCTGTCCGCCTTTGCCCTGGTGGCCGAGCACCGGGGTTTTCGCCAGGCCGCGCGCGCCAGCGGGCAGTCGGCGTCGGCGCTGAGCGAGGCGCTGCGGCGGCTGGAGCAGCAACTGGGCATCCGCCTGCTGGAACGCACCACGCGCAGCGTGACGCCGACGGCAGCCGGCGCGTTGTTGCTGACGCGTTTGCGTCCGGCGCTCGAGGAAGTGAGCAGCGCGCTCGATGTGCTGAACGACTTGCGCGACAGTCCGCGCGGCACCTTGCGCCTGAACGTGCCGGTCAACGCGGCGCGCTTCTTTTTGCAGCCCATGGTCGACCAGTTCCTGCGCGCCTATCCGCAGATCAGGGTCGAGCTGGTGGTCGATAATAATTTTGTCGATGTCGTCGCCAGTGGCTGCGACGCCGGCATCCGCTATGGCGAGCGGCTGGAGCAGGACATGATCGCCATCCCGATCGGCCCGCGCACGCAGCGCTTCGCGGTGGCGGGCGCACCGTCCTACCTGGCGCAGCGGGGCGTGCCCGTGCATCCGCGCGAGCTGCTGCAGCACGCCTGCCTGCTGGGAAAATTCCTCAGTGGCGCGATTCCCCCATGGGAGTTCGAACGCGATGGGCAAAAAGTGAGCGTGGAGCCGGACGGCCCCGTGATCGTCACGCCGACGGCGGCCGACTTCGCGGTCAGCATGGCCATCGCCGGCCATGGTCTGGTCTATCTGTTTGAAGAGTGGTTGCAGCCGTATATCGATGCGGGCCAGCTGCGGCCCGTGCTGGAAGACTGGGCGATGCCTTTTCCCGGCCCGTTTTTATACTATGCGGGCCGGCGCCACCTGCCGGCCCCGCTGCGCGCCTTCATCGATTTCGTGCAGGCCAATTTTGCGCAGCTTCCGCCGCTTGCTCAATCCGCAGGATAGCGCTGGCGTAAAAGCTGCAACATGGCGACGTTCTGTTCCCACGCGTCGCTCACGGGCTGCTGCGTGTATGGCAGCGTTTGCGTGTACGGCGCGGGGCCGAATTCCGGCGTGAACGTCATGCGCTCGGCACCGGCCGCGCGGCGCAGCGCGACGATGGCATCCCACCAGGCCAGGTGGGCGTCGAGCGCCGGCTTGGCTTCCGGCGCGCGGAAGTCGGCCACCTGCGGACCCTGCGCATGGCCCACGCGCGCATGCACGTGGCGCACCAGCGGCAGCACTTGCGCCAGCGTGTGCGGCTGGTCTTCCAGCAGCGATTCGCAGGCGCAGCACCAGTGCGACAGGTCGGCCGTCAAAGGCAGTTCGGGATACTGCTGCAGATACGGCAGCAGCAGCATCGGGTGGCCGGAAAAGCGGCTGCGGTGGAGCTCGTGCACGATGGGCACGCCGTGCTTTGCCGAGATGGCGGCGGCCAGGTCGATCAATGCCGCGTTCTGCGCCTGGGTATAGTAATCCTTGCCCGTGTGCGTGTTGACCAGCACGGGGCGCGCCAGGCAGGCGTTTTCCAGCAGTTCCGCCAGGGCGGCGCGGTGCAGTTCGAAGTCGACGTGGAACACGGTTTCCCACTGCGCGGCGATCAGCTCCAGGCCCGCATCGGCGATGCGCCCCGTCCACTCCTCGCGCAGGGCGGCGTCCAGCGGCAGCGACATTTCGATGCCGTCGAAGCCGGCCTCCGCTACCATGTCAATGAAGACGTCGGGCGGCAGCTCGTTATTGCCCCAGTGGGCGGCAAAGACGTCGATGCGCATCAGACGAAGCCCCGCACGGGGAACGCCGCATCGCGCTGTATCCAGTTGTGCGCCGCATATTCGGTCTGGCCGTCGGTGGCGTGCAAGGTGTAGGCGTGGCGCGAGACGGGCGAGCGGTTCGGCGCGCTGTAGTGGGGCAGCAAGCCGTGGAAGCAGACGAGGGCGCCGGCCTTCACTTCCAACGGCACGGCCGTGCTGTCGTCGGGCCACGGCATGGCATTGAGTTTTTCCACGCGCACCTGGTCGCCGTTGCGGATGAAGCGTTCGCGCAGGGGGCCGCGGTGGCCGCCCGGTTCGGCCCACAGGCAGCCGTTATCCAGGGTCGCGTCTTCCAGCGCGAACCAGAACGTGGTCACGCTGATCGGCGTGGTCTCGAAATACGTGGCGTCCTGGTGCCAGCGCACTTCGCCGCCGATGCCGGGCTGTTTAAATATATACATCGATTGCCATACCTGCGCATCCGCCAGGCCCAGGTCGCGCGCCACTTCGGCCAGTTTCGGGTCGGCCGAAAAAGCGCGGAAGACGGGGTCCAGGTCGTGCATGGCGTGGCCGATCTTGTTGATCGACAGCGATTTCGCCTGTTTCAGCTGGCCGTCCGGGCCGAACGCCTCTTCCTCGAAGAAGCAGCGGATGGTGTTGTCGGAGGCGAGGAAATAATCGTTGGTGTTCTTCGCCTGGTCGCGCGTGGTGAAGATCGACTGGCTGACGCTGGGATCGAATTCGTTGACAATCTGCTCGGCGCGCGCGCGCAGGGCGGCGATTTCATCCGCGCCCTTGAAATCGGGCAGGATGATGTAGCCGTCGCGTTGGTATTGTTCCTGTTGTTCGATCGTCAGCATGGCGGCGGCTCCGGAGATTGGTAGAAGGCGCCATTGTAGGATGGGGACAGTGCGCAAACAATCGCCCTCTGGTTGACAGATTGTCGCCAAAGCGATGACAATCTTTGACATGGATCAACTAAAAGCGATGGAAATCTTTGTCGAAGTGGCGCGCCAGCGCAGCTTTACGGTGGCCGGGCAGCGCCTGGGGCTGACGCGCGCCATGGTCAGCAAGACCATCATGCAGCTGGAGGAACGCCTCAACGCGCGCCTGCTGCACCGCTCCACGCGCGAAGTGAGCCTGACGGATGCGGGTCGCGCCTATCTGGCGCCGTGCATGGCCACCGTCGTCCAGGCGCAGGAAGCGGCGCGCATGGTGGCGCACGTGGCGCAGGCGGGCGCCGGGCTGGCCGGGCCGCTGCGCATCCAGGCGCCATCGAGCTTCGGCAGCGCGTGGCTGGCCGATGCCGTCGCCCGTTTCAGCCTGCTGCACCCGCAGGTGCGGGCCGAGCTGTTTGTCGACGATGCGCTGCTCGACCCGATACGCCACGGCTTCGACCTGACCATCCGCGTGGGCGGCATCCCGGACAGCAGCGCGCTGGCCATGCGCCCGCTGGCGCCGTGCCGCGCCGTGCTGTGCGCCAGCCCCGCCTATCTGGCGCAATGGGGAGTGCCGCAGACGCCGCAAGATTTATTGCAGCATCAGTGCCTGCATTTCAGCCACCTGACCGATGGTACGAACTGGCATTTCCAGCGGGGGGACGGCGACAAGCAGGAAGAGGTGAGCGTGCGCGTGCAGGCCGGTTTCACGGCGAATAACGGCCTGGTGCTGCACCAGGCGGCGCAGCGGGGACTCGGCATCGTCTACAGCACCACGTTTCTCGCCTGGCGCAACCTGCTCGATGGCAGCCTGCTGCCCGTGCTGTCCGGCTGGGAGCTGCCCCTGAATCACTTGAGCGCCCTGTATCCGGCCAGCCGCCAGCCTTCGCCCAAGGTGCGCGCGCTGATCGATTTCCTGGTGGCCGAATACCAGCCCGTGCCGCCGTGGGACCGCGAGCTGGCAGCGGCCGGAGTTTTCAGCTGACGGTCAATTGAACGCGACCGGTTCCACCGTCCAGGCGCCATCGGCATACACGCGCTCGTCGTCGAGATAAACGGCTTCGGTGATGGCGAAGATGTCGACGTGGTAGCGCGCATCCTTGCGCTTGAATTGCGGTTTTGTATACACGCCGTGCTTGGCGCCCAGCGACAGATGGATGCCGCACATGCGTTCATACGTGCCGATGTCGTTGACCAGCTGCTCGCGCGAAAAGGCGCGGTTCATGCCGAAGCCCAGTTCGCGCACCCACACTTCACCTTCATGTGCGCGGATGATCTCGAGCATGGCGGTAAATTCCGGCGTGGCGTGCTCCGTGCCCGTGACTCTGCCCTTGTCGATGATCAGGGTGATCGGCGTATCGGGGCGGTTGACCATGAAGTGCGTGTCGCCGAAGACGAAGATGCGCACGCGCCCGTTCACCGCTTCCAGGTCCTGTGCTTCCGTGAACACTTCGCCCAGGGGGAACTGGCCGCCGATATTGTTCATGCCGCTGTAGTCGCCGATATTGAGCTTGGCCGGTTCGAACGGGGAAGCGAAGACCAGCTGCTCGCCGCCGCTGTCGACCATGCCGTGGCGGGCGCCGTCGATGCGCGCTTTCAGTGCATGGCCGACGCCGCGGTAATAGGCCGGGTCGTAGGCCAGCGAGGCGATGTAGTGCAGTCCCTGTACGCCGGGCATGCGCGACAGATGGACGTGTTCGATCACTTTCAGACCCCGCTTGAACAGTTCGATGCGGATGCGGAACGCTTCCAGGCGGAAGCTGGTCGACTGGATCAGCACAACGAGGCTGCCGGCCGGCAGTTCGGCAAACGCGGCCAGCACGGCGTCGGGCGTGACCTCGTCGAAATCGATGAAGGTGGCGTCCGGCAAGGCCTGGCGGTACGCTTCCGTCAGCACCACGTTGAGCCAGCTGCGCTTGTCGCAGACGATCAGGGACGGTTCGTCCGGGCGGTGGCGGATGGCCATGGCCAGCAGGTCGGCCACGTTTTGCGCGGCCACTTCGGTGGCGGCGGCGCTGATGGCGTCGAGCCGGCTGGTGTCATTCTCGGGAAGCGTCATGGTGCGAAGGTGGGGGCGTGAAGTAATCGCAGCATTATAAGGCGATTGCCCCGGCCGTCACCATTCCCCATCCGGCGGAGGACAGGCGGCTGCCGCGCCCCTGATTGTCTTGTGTAGTGCTTTCCGGCAATGTATTATTTGAAAAATGGTATGAACCGGTATGACAGGGCATGGCAGCGAGCCTGGAAGCGGCCCGGCGCAGCGGCAAAGGCGCGCATGCGCACGGTGGCATGCTTTCAGTGAAGCAGGGACAACAAGCCAACAGGCGAAGACTAAGAGTGTGATGTGATGAGCATAATCGGACAAGATATTCCCATGGAGCGGCCGGATGCGGATGGCCGTGCTGCCGTGTTCGTTCCCGTCACAGGCGTCAAGGAAGATGTCCTGTTGACCATACGCAAAGGTGCGGCCATCGTCGGCTTTGCCAACCACGACCGCACCATTACCGTGTATTTTGAAAGCAACCGCTTTGACGATCCCGCGCTGGCCAAGTGGGAGCACAAGGCGCGCAAGGCCTACGACCGCCTGGTCGACAATGCGCCCACCGTGTCGAAACTGACCACCAGCCCCGCCAATTTCGAGCAGATCGGCTACATCAATGGCAAGGGCATCACCATCCGCCGCATGGAAAGCCTGCAGCGCTGGCTCGCGTATTCGGATGCGATGGATACGTGTCCGGCGATGGATATCATTCCGCGCACGGTTATTGCCAAGGCCGACGCGGTCAAGGTGTAAGAGCGGCTGATAAAACGCCCAAGGCGTTGTTGCCTGCCTCTCGCCGTACTGACGTACTGTCTTCGAGGCGGCGCCTAGCCCTGAGCATTTTCTCAGCCGCTCTTGGCGCGCTTACGAATGGCTGTACGAAAGGCCACAGTTTGTAGCCTTTCCCTCGGTCCTGGCGTACTGTCTTCGGGGCGGCGCTTGGCCCTGCGCGTTTTTTCCGGCCGTTTTCGATTTTCCCCCTCACACCACGACGATATTCGCCTGCGCCTTGAGCGGGCAGGGCAGGGTATCGTCGAAGGTGATTTCGATGGCGCTGGCGACGAACATGCCGCCGATGTGCTGGGCGGCGATTTCGGGCGGCGTGCCCGGCTTGGTCAGGTTGACGTCCTGGGCGAAGACGAAGACTCTCCAGGTGCCGTAGACTTTTTGATCATATTGCAGCAGGGTGCGGTAAGCGCGCTTCAAGTCCAGGCTGCCTGCATAGACGCCGTCGTTGGCACCCGGGTCGAAGCCCAGGCCGTCGTCGGTCAGCGATTCGACGAAATACAGGCCCTGCGGCGCCTGGAACAGCACGAACGCATACAGCTCCGTGCCGCGGAAGACATTGCCGTTGTCGCGCTTGAAACTGGCGCGCAGCCACAACGGTTCGTAGGCTTGCACGACGGCGGGCGTATCCGTTTCCACCGGCCCCGCCACGTGGATGTTGACTTGCGTTTCGGTCACCGCATGCTGGTAGGTGGCGCCCGTGGTGAAACGATCGTACTCCCAGCTGATGTCGGCCGTATAGGGCAGGCCCGCATTCGGCGCTTCCGGCAACACCCATTTCGCCACCACGCGCTCGGCCAGGGTCAGTTCGCCAGCGGCCGGTGGTGTTGCTTCCTGACCACGCCAGAACGGGTCGGCGATATCGGAGCAGGCGACGGCGATGGCGCCCGAAGCGATGGCCGAGGCCACGCCCGCCACCGTGAACTCGGGCTGGCCGGAGCCGGCCCCTTCCAGCGAACAGCAATGCACGTCGGGTTCCGTTTCCTCGAAACTGCCGCCCACGCTGAAGCTGGCCTTGCCGGAGCCGAGCGCGGCGGCAATGATGGCCACCAGCGCGGCGATGATGGCGATGATGATGGCGAGAACCTTCCACCACGGGTCGGAAAACGGCAGCTCGCCATGCGTGCCCGCATAGGCGGGGTTCGGCGTCCAGATGAGGGTCATGCCGGTCGGTACGATGGGGCCCAGGCCGGGCGGGCAGCGGCACTCCTTCCCATCCGTGCCCGTGCTGCCCCAGCGCTTGCCCGGCAGATGGCCCTGCGGCTTGGACAGTTCCAGCGTGCCTTCCTCGACCGTACACGTGTAGGTGTTGGTCGTGCTGTCAAAGCGCGTCTGCGACACGAAGATTTGCTGGATCGAGCGGTGCGGCGTGTAGCCGTCCGCCTTGGCGACAAAGCTGACGAGCCTCTTGCCGGGCGCCGCATGCTGGAAATCGGCATCCCACATGACCAGCATGGCCGCGCCGGCGGGAATGCTGGCAAAGAAGAAGGTGCGCGCCACGGGCACGATGCCGGGGTCGCCCACGCTTTCCAGGTACACCGTGACATTCGTCAGGGCGCTGCCGGACATATTGGTGACGTGGGCGGCAATGCGCAAGCCATAGATGGCATTGTCGAAGATGCCATCGGGCAGCATGATATTGGTGACGGGCTCGATCGCGAACGGCCGCGTCAGCACCTGCAGGGGTGTGTCGCTCATGATGCTTGCTCCTCGGGGCTTTGCTGTTCTTGCGCTTGCTCTTTCTCCAGGTCGGTGACGACATACGTGACGCCGCCCAGCAGCTTGCCATCCTGGGTTTCCAGCACGCGCAGCAGCGCATACTGGCGTGGCGGCAAGGCTTCGGCGCGCACGCTCAGATACACGGCCTGCGCCTGGCCGCGCGGCACTTCCAGCACCAGTGTTTGCTCGCCGGGCGCGTCGCCATTGCAATGGGGCGTACGCGCCAGGCCTGCGACCAGCTGTGCGTCCCTGGCCGGCTGCCATCGCTCAAGCCCGAGGGTGGCCAGCAGGCGCTCCGGCAGCTCGCCGCCATACTCGATCTGCAGTTCCACTTTTTTCGTTTCGCGGGGCAGGGCCGCCACCGCGATGGCCAGCAATTGCGCGCGCCTGGCCGCCAGCACCACGTTGACGTTGCGCTGGGCGATCTGGTCGTGCTGCTTGGGCTGGAAGGGAAAACCGTTGGGCAGCGGGTCGGGCAGCGGGTTGACGTCGCCAGGCCCGTGGGCCACGGCCAGCAGGCATTCGTGGCCGCCATTGACGATGACGGGCACCCACGGCACCAGGCACAGCACTTCCTGCGTGGCGCCGGGCGGCAAGTCGGCAAACGCGGAGCCGATCTGCGTGGCGGCGCCGACGGCGATCTGGCCGGAAGGATCGGCCCAGTAAAAGTCCACGCGCACGCCGTTCGAGGCGCTGTTGCCCGTGTTGTGCACGCGGCCCCACAGGTAATTGCTGGTGCCGGCAATGGGCGCGCCGGGCGGGCCATTCGGATCATTGCCGGGCACGACCCAGATATCGGCGCTGTCCCACCAGGGCTGGCCGTCTTCGATGATCAGGTGGGCTGACATGGCGTTCTCCTTGTCCTTGGCCTGTGCTTGTAGCTTAGGCCGCGGCGGTGGAGGCTTTTTGATTGGTATCAAGGCAAGGGAACACGGGGCCGGTGCGCCGTTGCCTTGGCCGCGTAAGGTAATATTGCGGCAGAACGCAGTGGAATGACTCCAGGAAAAGGTTGGAATGTGCTTGAAACAGTGAATGACGTTTGCATCAACGCCGCCTGCGGCCGGACCTTGCCGCTGCGCGTGGCGCATTGTCCGTTTTGCGGCGCGCGCCAGGTGGCGCAAGCACCTGTTCTGGAGAAGGTAGTGGCGCCGCCGCCGGTGCCGCGCATGCCGCCGCCGGTGCCCGTCGCCCCGCCGATTTCCACGCCGCAACCGGCGCCGCAAGCCCCGCCGCAACCCGCCCCTCAGCCAGCTTCCGCTCCCCAGCCGGTCCCGCCGCCGGCTGCCGCGCCGGCCAAGGCGCCGCCCGCCAAGCCTGCCGGCAGGGGCTCGGTGCCGCCGCCGCGCCCGCCCGTGCGCTTGCGCACGTGGATCGCGGCGGTCGTGGTGCTGACCGGTATCTGGTTTTATAACAAGCCGGCCGACAAGCCCGCCAGCGTGGCGGAACAGGTCGAGGCCGCCACCGCGCTGGCGGCGCAGTGCGACCTGGATGGGGCGCGCAGCGCGCTGGCCGTGCTGAAAAGCGCCAAGGCGCCCGCCGCGCAGATCAAGCGCTTGCAGGCGAATATCAGCAAGTCCGCCGCTACTTGCGACAGGCAACAGCAGCGGGCGCAGGCGTGGACGGCGTTGCAAGGCAGCGTCCAGCAGGCCCTCGACGCGGGCAAGCCGGAGCTGGCCGCCACGCGCCTGGCCGCCTATGTGAAGCGCTGGGGCGACGATCCCGACACCCTGGAACTCGACGCCAAAGTGAAAGTGGCGCAAGCCAGCGCCCAGCTCGACCTGGCCGACGCCTGCCTGACCAAGGGCGACCGCGTCTGCCTGGAAAACAGCCTGATCGCCGCCGAGCGCTACAAGCGGCCGGAGCTGGCGGCGCGCACGCAGGCGCTGCGCGCGGCCTTGTCGCAATTGCTCGAACGCTCGCTGCTCGATGCATCCCCGGGCCAGTAGCGCCAACAACTAAAACGCCCGCCGCGGCCACGCCGGGCGGGTACACCTACTCAGCCCTACTCTTGCGGCACCAGCGCCAGCGCGGCGCTGAAGTCGCCCATCGGCTTGCCGCCGTTGGCCACCAGCGCCTTGTCGCGCGTGTTCAAGCCGTCGAGCACGGGCAGGGCGAAGCGGTGCGTGATGGCGCGCAGGATCGAAGCCGAATCGTATTGCGTATGGTCAACTAGTCCCTTTTTCACGTACGGCGAGACGAGGATGGCCGGCACGCGCGTGCCCGGACCCCAGCGGTCGCCCTTCGGCGGCGCGGCGTGATCATAGAAGCCGCCGTTTTCATCGTAGGTGACGATGACCAGCATGTTTTTCCACTGCGGACTTTTCTTCAGCTGGGCGATGACGCTGGCGATGTGCGCGTCGCCGTCGGCCACGCTGGCGTAGCCAGCATGCTGGTTCAAATTGCCCTGCGGCTTGTAGAAGGTCACGGGCGGCAGCTTGCCGGCGCCCGCGTCGGCCAGGAACTGGCTGTCGAAATCGCGCAGGTGGGCGGCCCGGTAGGCGGGCGCCTTCACGGGGTCCATGTTGGCAAAATAGTTAAACGGCTGGTGGTGGAACTGGAAGTTCGGCGGATTCGGGAAGCTGCCGGCGCGCGCGCTGGCCGTGGCCAGGGCCGTCGTGTCCTTCCAGGCGCCCGCATACCAGGCCCAGTCGATATTTTTGCCTGAGAGCAAGTCGCCGATATTCGTCTGCGTCTGCGGCGGCAGCGTGTTGGCCTTGCCCGTGTCCGCATACAGCTTGCTGCTGTCGGCCGATGCCGGGGCGTTGCTGCTGGGCTGGAACGGCGGCTGCATGGTGTTGACGGCGTAGAACATGCCCGTGCCGTCGGCCGGCGTCAGCGCGCCGTCGTTGGCGTAGGCTGGCGCGCCGTTCAGGACCGTGGTCGGCGCCGTGGCGGACGGCGTCAGGCGCACGAAGTTGCCGTTGGCGTCGACGTCGATCTTCGCGATCGAGCCCTTGGCCACCGAGGTGTCGGCGTTCGGATACGTGGGCGCGCAGGCGCAGATCAGATACTGGTGCGTGAGGAAGGAGCCGCCAAACGCGCCGATGAACAGGTTGTCGGCCAGCGCATATTGTTTGGCGATGTCCCACAGCTGCATCTTGCTGCCGTCGTAATAGCCCATCGACAGGCCGCCCGCGTCGGAATAGGCCGCGAATTTGTCGTTGGCGCCGCCGTTGATCTGCATCTGGTTGTTGTAGAAGCGGTGCACGAGGTCGCGCGTGATCACCGATTGCGGCAGGTACAGGGGGCTGCCGGCATCGTCGATCTGGAACGGCTTGTTCGGCAGGTTGGCCGATTGCGCCTGCGTGATGACGGTGCTCTGGCCGGCCGCCGTCATGCCGCCCCAGGTGGGCGGCAGCACGGGCAGGGTGCTGCCGTCATAGTCTTTCTGCGGCACGTAGGCGGAAGTCGACGTGGGATTGACGCCCGGCACGCCGTTCGCGCCCGGGAACAGGCCGTACAGATTGTCGAAGCCGCGGTTTTCCGCGTAGATGACGACGATGGTCTGGATATTGTTCAGCGCCAGGGCGCCGTTCAGGGCGGCCAGCGCGTCGGCCGGTGCCGCCTGCGCGCTGGCGCTGGCGATCAAGGCCGTCACGCTGGCGTTTTCCGCCTTCAGTTTCGCCAGCTCGTCGCCGCTGGCCTTGTTGAAGTCGGACGCCAGGCCCGCTTCGGACACGCCGATGCGCGCGGCCAGCTTGCTGCTGGCGGCCGCAAAGTCGCCGCCATTGCCGTCCATGACTTGCGCCAGTTCCGTCGACAGGGCGCTGACGAAGGCGCTGTGGCCGGCGGGGGCGCGCAGCAGCAGTTTTTGCGTCACCTTGCTGCCGCTGTCGCCGATGGCTTCATGGCGGATGGCGTCCGTGCCGACGGTCACCAGCACGGCGCCCTGGCCGTCGAGCGTGTAGCTGCCGTCGGCGGCCGTGCGCACGGGAGTCGAAGCGCTGTCGCAGGTCAGCTTGGCGGTGCCGCTTTCCAGGCATACCTGGGCGTTTTCATAGTAGCTGCCGATCACCTGGCCCGTGGTGCTGGGCGTGATCGCATAATTGCTGCCGCAGGCGGCCAGGCCCAGCGACAGCAAGATTGGCAGGGGACGTAAGACAGGGCGAGCGTACGGTTTCATTGTTCATGCCTTCTGGGTGGAAAACGTCGCATGCTAGGCAGGCAATATGTCAGCTGCGTGACATGTCAGCGTCTGTTACATGACGTAATGTACGGACTTGATACATTACGTTTTGCAGGGACTTGTCACGCAGCGGTCACATACCGTTGCTACGCTGCCAGCCCATGATGAAAACGAAGCCCTCACTGCTGCTCGCCTTTGTAGCCGCTTGCCTGCTGGCCGCCTGCCATCCGGCAGCGCAAAAGGAAGCCGCGGCCAAGCCCGCCTATCTGGCGGGCGCCTACGCGCCCACCCTGCCACGCCAGCCTTCCGTAGACCAGATGACGGCCATGGGCCGCGCCATGTTTTTCGAGCCCAGCCTGTCCGTGTCGGGGAAGATGTCGTGCGCCAGCTGCCACAGTCCCGAGCACGCGTATGGGCCGCCGAACGGGCTGGCGGTGCAGCTGGGCGGCCCGGAGCTGAAGGACGCGGGCACGCGCGCGGCGCCCTCGCTGCGCTACCTGCAGACCGCACCCGCATTCACCGAACATTTTCATGACGACGATGGCGACGACAGCGTCGATGCGGGTCCCACGGGCGGGCGCAACTGGGATGGCCGCGCCCAGTCCGGCCATGAGCAGGCGCTGGCGCCGTTGCTCTCCCAACGCGAGATGGGCAACCGCGACGCGGCGGCCGTCGTCGCCAAATTGCGCGCTGGCCCCCTGGCGGCGCAATTTCGCCAGACGTATGGCGCCGATATTTTCGAGCGGCCGGGCCAGGCCTTGCGCTGGGCGCTGATGTCGCTGGAAGTGTTCCAGGAAAGCCCGCTAGATTTCTATCCGTACACGAGCAAGTACGACGCCGTCTTGCGCAAGCAGGCCGTTTTGAGTCCGCAGGAAGCGCGCGGCCTGGCCCTGTTCAACGATGAGCGCAAGGGCAATTGCGCGTCCTGCCACATCAGCCAGATCACTTCCGGCGGCGCCTTTCCCCAATTTACCGATTACGGCTTGATCAATATCGGCGTACCGCGCAATGGCAAGCTGCCGGCCAATGCGGACCCGGCGTTCTTCGACCTGGGCTTGTGCGGCCCGGATCGCACCGACCTGATGGAGCACAAGGAGTACTGCGGCAGCTTCAAGACGCCGTCCCTGCGCAATGTCGCCCTGCGCAAGGTGTTTTTCCACAACGGCAGTTTTGACAGTCTGGAGCAGGTGCTGCGCTTTTACGTGCAGCGCGATACGGCGCCGCAAAAATGGTATCCGGCAGAGCGAAACGGCAAGGTGCGCAAATACGACGATTTGCCGCCGGGGCTCGAGGCGAATGTCAACGTGGAAGCGCCGTTCGACCGCCAGCCGGGCCAGGCGCCGGCCCTGAACGAAGCGGAGATCGCCGACGTGATCGCCTTCCTGCATACCTTGACGGATGGCTATCGGCCGGCCTCTGCGGCACATTGAACGCATGCTAAAAAAATATCAAGATACCATTGCTTACAACTACGCTACAAAAGCCTGTTTTTATGTGCGTTAGCGCACGCTAGAAAATTTTAGGCAGGTGTATATTGCGAACTGATCTGTGTCTTTTGATAACAATGAAAGGGAATACCATGAAAGCAAGCAAAAATTGGATGACCGTGTGCGCCGCCGGGATGATGGTTGTGGCACTGGCTGCCTGCCAGAAGAAGGACGATGTCGCCGCCGGTCCTGCGGAACAAGCTGGCCAGAAGATCGATGCGGCCGCTGCCAAGGCTGAAGCCGACATCAAGGCCGCCGCGACCAAAGCTGACGCCGCCGTGAGCCAGGCCGCTTCCGATACGGGCGCCAAGATGGACCAGGTCGCCGCTGACGCCGACAAGAAAATGAGCGAAGCGGCCGATGCCGTCGGCAAGAAAGTGGAAAAAGCCGGTGAAAAGATGCAGGACGCCGCGCACAAGTAATCACCGTCATCACCGCGCCAGGACCAGCTAACGCCGGCCCGGTTCCCGCAGCTGTCGTCAGGTGACGGCAGCTGCGGCGACGCCATCGCCCGCTTGGCCGCCTGGCGTCAACGTCTGCGTTCCAGCCGTCTCCGTCCTGTCCGCCTCGTCCGTCCCCCCCAGCACCACGCTCAAATCGACAAAGCCGTCGCGCCACGCGCGTTCCAGGTCTTGCTCCACCGCTTCCAGGGTCGTTCTTTCCACCTGATGAAAACCGCGCAAGCCATACGCCCGGTTGCGCCCGTGCGCCTTGGCCAGGTACAGCGCCATGTCGATCAGGTTGACGCTGCGTTCCCATGTGAGCGGCCGTCCCAGCGGCGCCAGCGGATAGGGCGCAAAGCCCACGGACACGTGCACTTCGATGGTCTGGCCCTGGTAGTCGATGCGTTGCGCCGCCATGCCGTTGAGGATGCGTCGCGCGATCTCGTCGAGCCCGTCGCGCGCGACGGCCGGCAGGAAGGCAAGGAATTCCTCGCCGCCCCAGCGCACGATCATGTCCGTTTCGCGCAACACGTCGTGCAGGGTTTCGGCGATCGTCGTCAGCACCAGGTCGCCCGCCGCATGGCCGTAAGCGTCGTTGATGTGCTTGAAGTGGTCGACGTCGAGCAGGAACAGCGCGCCCACGACATCGTCGCCGGCATAGGAGGGCTGCGGCTTGCCCGCATGGCTGCGCATGAATTCCTGGAAATGGCGGCGGTTGTACAGGGCCGTCAGCGGGTCGCGCGAACTCTGGCGCTTGAGTTCCTGGTTTTTCACCTTCAGCTGCACGTTCGCATGACGCACCTTGCGGTACAGCAAGCCAACGATGGTGGACGCCATGGCCAGTACCAGCGCCAGCAGCCACCACACGCGCTGCTGCAGGCGGCGGTTGTCGATTTCGGTGCTCTTCAGCTGATTTTCGCGGCTCAGCAGCTCGATCTGGCGCTGTTTCTTTTCCGCCTCATACTTTTCTTGCAGTTCATACACGGCTTTTTGCCGCTGCTTTTCGAACAGCTGGTTGGAAATGCCGCGCTCGCGGTGGTACGCGGTGACCGCGCCGCGCAGGTCGCCCGCCTTTTCCAGCGCCATGCCGTATTCCAGCAGCACGGCCTGCATTTCCGGCTGGTTGGCCGTGCGTTCGTAGTAGGCCAGGCCCGTGGCCACGCTTTGCTTGCCTTCCTGCAGCCGTCCCTGGCCGATCAGCGCCTGGCCGATGTTCAGCCGCGCCGTCGCCTCCACCTGTTCATCGTTGACGAGGTCCGCCGCCGTGATCGCTTCATTTGCATAGCGCAAGGCGCGCGCGTAGTCGCCTTCCTTGAGGTAGCTGTCCGACAGGTTGACGAGGGTGACGGCCACCATGCCGCGCGCGCCCAGCTGGCGTTCCAGCGCCAGGGCCGCCAGCAGGGCGCGCTGGCCCCGCTGCGGCTGCTGCGCGTCGAGCGCCAGCCCGTATTCCGTATTCTTTGCCTGCGCCATGCGGCCCGGTGACGCCAGTCTCGCGGAGACTGCCAGCAACTCGTCGAGCACTTCGAAGCCCTTGTCGTATTCGCGCATCTGCGTGTACAGCAGGGTGAGGGCATTCAGGGCGGCGGCCAGGCTGGACGGGGATTTGCTCTGGCGCGCCAGGTCGACGGCTGCCTGCAGCTTGGCCAGCGCAAACGGAAAATTGCCTTCCTCGGCCCACGACTGGCCCGCGCTGATGGTCGCTTGCACGCGCACGGGCAAGTCGTCCGTGCCATTGGCAATCTTTTCCGCCTCAAAGGCCAGCAGGTGCGAGGCGCGGCGCTCGTTGCGGGCAAACGTGATGTAGGCCTTGTTGAGTATGCCTTTTGCCAGCGCCACGTCGCTCTTGTTCATGCGGGCGTAGGCAATCAGTTCCTCGGCCAGCTGCATGGCGATGTCGTTCTGCCCCAGGCGCATGCGGGCGTTGCTCAGTTGGGTAAGGAATTCCGCGCGCACGGGCAGGGGAGCGCTGCGCGCCTGCGTTTCGACTTCCTGCAGCCGTTGCAGCGCGCGCGCGGGCACGTAGCGGCCGTCGTCGCGCACGGCGGCAAGATACTGCTCAAGGTCGCTGACCTGGGCGTGTGCGGCAGGCGGCAGCAAGCAGGCCAATACCAGCAGCCAATGCGCCTTTCGCCATGATGCCCGTCTCTGTCTGCCTGCCAACGTCCCGCTCCCGCAATGACCACCTGTCTGTAACAGATTATATTCTGTTGCAATCCAGAAATATCATGCAGTGCGCGGAAATTTGCGAAAGTGCACACTTTGGCCGCACGTCAGCGCAGGGGCAGGGCGGCCGTGGCCGGCGGGCTGCCTTTCAGGCGGAAGATGGCGACGGCCGCGATCAGGGCTTGCGCCTGTTCCTGCAGGCTTTCGGCAGCGGCGGCCGCCTGCTCGACCAGGGCGGCGTTCTGTTGCGTGATGTTGTCCATCTGCGTGACCGCCTGGTTGACCTCGCTGATTCCCGCGCTTTGCTCGTGGCTGGCGCTGGTGATTTCGCTCATGATGGCGGCCACCTTCTGGATCGATTCCACCACCAGCGCCATGGTGCGCCCCGCCTCGTCGACGAGCTTGCTACCGGCGTCGACCCGTTCCACGGAGGCGCCGATCAAGGTCTTGATCTCCTGCGCGGCGGCAGCGCTGCGGTGGGCCAGGCTGCGCACCTCGCCGGCGACGACGGCGAAGCCGCGTCCCTGTTCGCCTGCCCGCGCCGCCTCGACGGCCGCGTTCAGGGCCAGGATGTTGGTCTGGAAGGCGATGCCGTCGATGACGCCGATGATGTCGGCGATCTGGCTCGAACTTTCCTTGATCGCGCCCATCGTGCTGACCACCTGGGCGACAACGGCGCCGCCCTGCACGGCGACGGCCGAGGCGGTGGCGGCCAGCTGGTTCGCCTCGCCGGCGTTGCTGGCGTTTTGCCGCACCGTCGCCGTCAGCGTTTCCATCGAGCTGGCCGTCTCTTCGAGGGAACTGGCTTGCGCTTCCGTGCGCGCGGACAGGTCCGCATTGCCCAGCGCGATTTCGTGCGTGGCCACCGACATTTCGCCGGTGCCGCTGCGGATGTCGCCGATCAGCCCCGTCAGGTTGGCGTTAATGGTGTTCATCGCATGCAGCAGCACGCCGATTTCATCGGCTCGTTCGATGACGGCGTCGATGCTCAGGTCGCCGCCGGCGATCAGCTGCGCCGTGGCGATCGCCTGGTCCAGGCTGCGCTTGATGTGGCGGTACACGAGGAACAGGCACAGCAGCGAGACCATGACGGATACCAGCAGCACGCCGACCGTCACGGAGTAGGCCGCCATAGTGCCGCTCATCGCCGTCTGCACGGCCGCGCTCGTGCGCTGGTCGAGCAACGTGAGGAATTCATTCACCGGCTGCATGATCTTCGCCTTGTTGCTGTGGTATTGGGCATCGTGCATGATGGCGCGGGCCATTTCCAGGTCCGGCGGCCCGGTTTTGGTGAAGTTGCCGCTGCCGTCGTCGAAGCGGCCCTTGACGGCGTTCATGGCGATCACTTCGGTCTTGACCAGGCCGTCCGAATTGGCTTGCGCTTCGCGCAGCTTGGCGAATTCCTGCTCGCTGAAGCCGGCCTTGCGCATCAGTTCTGCCAGCGGCACGGCAGGCCCCGTCGATGCGGGCACGGGCACGCCTGCCGCCACGAAGTCCCAGTAGATGCGTTCGTAATGGGCGGGGCGCGGCTTCTTGCCGTTGCGGATGTCGAGGATGTCCAGGTATTGCTGTTCGTACCTGGCGTCGCCGGTGACGACGTAGGTGCGGGCCAGGCGGGTCAGGTCGTCCGAGCTTTGCCGCAGTTCGTCGGCCAGCAGGTAGGACTGGTAGCGCGTTTCAGTGACGCGGTTCGCCTCGGCCTGCTTGCCCGCCACGCGGAACAGCGCCCACAGGCTGATGACGGAGAGCGCCAGGCTGAGCAGAAAAATGGCGGCAAAGATATTCCTGATCGACAGTTTGCTGCGCATGGTATCCCCCGGAAGTGTGGTTGGGGCCGTTGGCGCTGCCCGCCAGATGAATATACTCCCGTCTGTACGGCATTTTTAATGCCGTACAGAAAAAAAGTGGCGCCATGCAACGGCGCCCCATGGCTATCAAATTGCCAGTTGCTGCAGCAGGTAGAGGCGCTGGTACAGGCCGCCTTCGATCTGCATCAGTTCCTCGTGCGGTCCCGCTTCCGTGATGCGGCCATGGTTGAGCACGATGATACGGTCCGCTTCGCGGATGGTCGACAGGCGGTGGGCGATGGCGATGATGGTGACCTTGCCGCGCAACTCGTTGAGGGCCGTCTGCACGATCTGCTCCGTCTGGCTATCGATGCGCGACGTCGCTTCGTCGAGCAGCAAAATGCGCGGCTGGCCGGCCAGCGCGCGGGCAATCGCGATCAGCTGCTTCTGCCCCGACGACAGGCGCGAGCCGCCTTCGCCCAGCGGCGTGTCGTAGCCGTGTTCCAGCGCCGCGATGAAGTCGTGCGCATGCGCGGCGCGCGCGGCCGTCTCGATCTGCTGCTGCGTGTAGCCGCGGCCCATGTCGATGTTTTCGCGTGCCGAGGCGGCCAGCAGGAAGGGGTCTTGCGGCACCAGGCCCACGTCGGCGCGGAAGTGCTCGTTGTCGATGCTGTCGAGGGCGACGCCGTTGATGGCGATGCTGCCCTGCGTGACGGGGTAGAAGCGCAGCAGCAAGGAGAGCAGGGTCGACTTGCCGCTGCCCGTGTGGCCGACGATGCCGAAGAAGGCGCCTTGCGGGATCTGCAGCGACAGGTCGTGCAGCACGGGCTGGTTTTCCACGTAGGCGAAGGTCAGGCGGGCGATGTCGACGGCGGGCACGTCGCTGCCCGTTTTCGCCTGCCGCAGGGCCGGTGTCTCCCTTCCCTGTGCGTGTTCCAGCGCCTGCGCTTCGTCGAGCAGGGCCGAGACGCGCGCCGTGGCCACCACCGACTGCTGCAGCTGGCTGAACTGCATGGTGATCTGGATCAGCGGTTCGATCACGCGCGCGATGTAGCTGATGAATGCATACAGCACGCCCACTTCCACGGCACCCATGTCGCGGCGGCCGAAGCTGAAGATGACGACGGCCAGCAGCACGATGTTGAGCATGTCGAGCGCGGGGCGCAGCAGCCAGGCGTTGGCGCGCAATTCCTGCATGCGCGCCGTGTAGTGGTCCTGGTTGATGCCCGTGAAGCGCGCGCCGAAGCGCTTTTCCGCGTTATTCGCCTGCAGCACGCTCATGCCGCCGATCGATTCGGCGATCTGGCCGTTGATCTCGCTGCGCAGGGCGCGCGCGCGCGTGACGGCCGGCGCGCTCCAGCGCTGGTACAAAAAGACGATGAGCAGCACGGCCGGCAGCAGGGCCAGCACGATCAGCATCAAGCGCCAGTCGAGGAAGGCCATGGCGGCCATGGTGCCGACCAGGACGATGGAGCTGTCGAGGATGACGAACAGCACCTGCACGTACAGCGATTTCACCGCTTCCGTGTCGTTGGTGACGCGGCTGACCAGCTGGCCCGTGATGGCGCGGTCGAAAAAACTCATCGGCAGGCGCAGCACGTGCTGGTAGACGGTTTCGCGCAGGCGCTGCACCGAGCGCATGGCCAGGCCGGACAGGCGCACCAGCTGCAAATAGCGCAGGCCGGAAGCGACCCAGCCCGTCAGCAGGCAGCCGCCCAGCAGCAGCGACATGCGCGTCCAGTCCAGGTGGCGCGGCAGCAGATGCTGGTCGATCAGAGCCTTGCCTAAAATGGGACCCGTGACTTCGAGGGCGGCGGCGAGGATCAGCCAGAACGTGGCCCAGTATAAATGGCGCAGGTCCGGCGCGGCGGCGCGGCGCAGCAGGCCGATCGCCTGCACGGCCTGGCGGCGCACGGATGGCGTGGCGGTGGTGGCTTGGTCGTTCTTAGATGGCATCGAGGCTGGCCTCCAGTTGTTGATAGCGCCACTGGCTGGCGTACCAGCCGTCGCGCTGCATCAGCGCGTCGTGGTTGCCCGTTTCCGTCACGTGGCCGTCGCGCAGCACGAGGATCAGGTCCGCGTTGACGACGGCGCTCAGGCGGTGGCTGGCGATGATGGCGCTGCGCTCGGGGCGCTTGCGGCGCAATTCCTCCAGGTGCTGCAGGATGCGCGTTTCCGTGCCCGTGTCGACGGCGGACAGCGCATCGTCGAGCAGCAGCAAGCCGTTGTCGGCCAGCAGGGCGCGGGCAATCGCCACGCGCTGGCGCTGGCCGCCGGACAGGGTGATGCCCTTTTCGCCCACGTGGGTGGCATAGCCTTCGGGGAACTGCAAAATGTCCGCGTGGATGTCGGCCAGCTGCGCCGCCCGCTCCACTTCCTCGCGCGTGGCGCCGGGACGGGCCAGCGCGATATTGTCGGCGATGGTGGCGGAGAATAAAAAGGACTCCTGCGGCACCCAGCTGATCGCCGCGCGCAGCGCGTGCAAGGTGTAGGCGTCCAGCGCGTGCCCATTCCACGTGGCCGTGCCCGATTGCGGCGTGACCTGGCGCAGCAGCACGCGCAGCAGGGTCGACTTGCCGCTGCCCGTCGGGCCGACCAGGCCCAGGGTCTGGCCCGGCTGCAAGCGCAGCGAAATGCCGGACAGGGCCGGCGCCGTCTGGCCCGCATACGCAAAGCCGACGTCCTGCAATTGCAGGGGGCCGGGCGTCAGCGTGGCGATGCTGCCATGGTCGTCGATGGCCAGCGGCGCGTCGAGCATCGGCTGCAGGCGCTGCCAGGCGGCGCGGCCCCGTTCGATCAATGACAGCACCCAGCCGGCGGCGAACATGGGCCAGATCAGCTGGCCCAGGTACATGGAAAAGCTCGTCAGCGCGCCGATGGTCAGCTGGTCTTGCCACACGAGGTAGCCGCCCAGGCCCAGGGTCAGCGCCGTGGCCGCCGTCAGGGTCAGGCCGACGGCCGGCTCGTACGCCGCTTCCCAGCGCTGCGCCGTCAGGCTGGCGTTGGCCGCATGGCCGGCCAGGGTGGAGAACTGCTTGCTGCTGCGCTCTTCCAGGCCCAGCGCGCGCAGGGTGCGCACGCCCGACAAGGACTCTTGCACGTGGTCGTTCAGCGCGGAAAAGCGTTGCAGCGAATCCGTCGACGCCGTATGGATATGGCTGGAAATGCGCCAGAAGGCCAGTCCCATCAGGGGGAAGGGCAAGAGGGCGATGCAGGCCAGGCGCCAGTCCACGCCCAGCAGCATGATGCCGAGCACCATCAGCAAGGTCAAAGTGCCGTCGAAACCGGCCAGCATGGCTTCGCCGGCGGCCATTTCGATGGCGTCGATATCGTTCGTCGCCAGCGCCATCAGGTCGCCCGTGCGCTGGTTCTGGTAGAACGACGCGCCCTGCTGCGACATGCGCGTGTAGAAGCGCGTGCGCAGCATCACGCCCAGCTGGTAGGCGGCCTTGAACAGGGTGATGCGCCAGCCCACGCGCAGGAAGTAGATGACGACGCCGACGGCGAGCAGAGTCAGCAGCTCAAGCCACAGTTCGGCGGCCGTCATGCGGTGCGCGGCCAGCGCGTCGATGATGGCGCCCACGCGACGCGGGATCCAGACGGTCAGTGTTGCCACGCCTGTCAGCATGACGGCGGCGGCGGCATACGCCGGCCAATGCTGACGCACGAAGCCGGCGATGAGCCTCGATAAACTCATGGTTACCTTTTGTTTTGAGTAATGGGGTGTCGCGGGGCGGAAGGACGGGCACGCGGACGGAAAGTACGCGTAGGATACAACAAGGCGGAAAAGCGCGCTGTGGACGAGCACGCAAAAAACGGGCCGTAGCCCGTTGTTTTGCTGCGTCAGTACCGTGCGCGCGGCTTACTTGCGGCCGCTGCCTTTGCCGCCGCCCAGCATGTCGAGCTGTTTCGATGGCGTGCCCTTGGGCGCTGCCTTGGCTGCCGGCGCAGGGGCGTGCTTCACGGCGGCCCTGGCCACGGTCTTGCCGGCGGCGCTGGCCGGCTTGGCGGCCGGTTTGCTCGTAGGAAATGATTTCGCGGTCGGCTTGGCGGGGGCTGGCGCGGCCGCGGCCGCTTTCGCTGGTGCTGCGGCAGGAGCCGGTGCGGGCTTGGCCGCTTCCGGCTTGGCTGCCGGTTTGGCCGCCGGCTTGGCTTCCACCGCTTTGGCGGCGGGCTTGTCGGCAACCTTCTCGGCAACCTTGGCAGGCGCTGCCGCTGGCTTGGCTGCCGGCGCGGCAACAGGAGCGCGGGCTGGCGCAGCCTTGGCGGCCGGTTTGGCTACTTCGGCCGGCTTGGCTACTTCGGCAGGCTTGGCGGCAACGGGGGCAGGTGCCGCTGCCGGCGCCGGCGCTGGTGCAGGTGCAGGCGGGGTGACGGCCAGCGCGGGCTTGGCTGCGGCAGGAGCCGGGGCCGTTGCGGCGGCTGGCGCGACCGCATCGAGGCGGGCCTTGGCCGAGGCCAGCAATTCCGCCTGCGTGCCCGAGGCGATGCCGAACAGCTGGCGGCTGTAGGCCAGCACGCTCTCGATGCTTGGCTGCGCCTGGCTGGTGCTGTAGCTGAAGAAGTCGCGCGGGTCCTGCGTAACGAGCAGGTGCTGCGCCGTTTCCGCCGTCTGCGAGATGGCGGCCTTGCCGGCGTTCAGGTTCAGGGCGATGATTTTTTCGGCGCTTTCAAAGACTTTGCTGGTCAGAAGGCTGAAGATTTGCAGCTGGCTTTCCAGTTGCGACTTGGCGGCGCTGGAAAATTGTTCAGGAAGCGGAAACATATTTACTCCTTTGTACGGATTAAAATGCTGGCAAAACGCTCTGCAAAATCCCGAAAACCAGAGTTGGCCGCGTTTTGTAAAGTGGGTAGCGTGCTGAATAGCTGATCATAGACTTTTTATGATGCAACGCAATATGAATATTCTAGCGGTGATTCGAGTTAGTTGAAAGTTATTTTCTCAAGGGCGTGCGCCGTATGTTTTGCGCTATTCATGCGCCTGGCGGCATTTGCGGGAAGTTTGCGCGCGCGCAAAGCGCTGCCAAGGAATCTATGGCTACGCTTTTGCCAGTGCCTTGTTTCTTGCACTGCAACATCCGCGAGAAATATGTAAATGATCATTCACTGAAACACCAGACACAGTCGTCAACCGAAGGAGTGTCCGCATGGACCTAGTCATCCGCAATGCCAGCCTGCCCGACGGGCGCCGCGCCATCGATATCGCCATCGAGGGCGGCCGCATCGCCGCCGTCGGCCCCGCCTTGCCCGTGACGGGCGTGCAAGAGATCGACGCCGCCGGCGACCTCGTCACGCCGCCCTTCGTCGACGCCCACTTCCACATGGACGCCACGCTCAGCTATGGCCTGCCGCGCGTCAACGCCTCCGGCACCCTGCTCGAAGGCATCGCCCTGTGGGGCGAGCTGAAACCGCAACTGACGCAGGACGCGCTGGTCGAACGCGCCCTGCAGTATTGCGACTGGGCCGTGGCGCGCGGCCTGCTGGCGATCCGCTCGCACGTGGATATCTGCGACCCGCGCCTGCTGGCCGTCGAAGCGCTGCTCGACGTCAAGCGGCAAGTGGCGCCGTATCTCGATTTGCAGCTGGTGGCCTTTCCGCAGGACGGCATCCTGCGCAGTCCCGGCGCCTTCGATAATCTAAAACGCGCGATCGCCATGGGCGTCGACGTGGTGGGCGGCATCCCGCATTTCGAGCGCACCATGGCCGACGGCGCGGAATCCGTGCGCCTGCTGTGCGAATTCGCCTGCGAGCGGGGCCTGATGGTCGACATGCATTGCGACGAATCGGACGACCCGCTGTCGCGCCACATCGAAACCCTGGCCTTCCACAGCCAGCGCTTGGGGTTGCAGGGCAGGGTGACGGGCTCGCACCTGACGTCCATGCATTCGATGGACAATTATTATGTGAGCAAACTGCTGCCACTGATCCGCGAGGCGGGCGTGGCGGCCATCGCCAACCCCCTCATCAACATCACCCTGCAGGCGCGTCACGATACGTATCCGAAGCGGCGCGGCATGACGCGCGTGCCCGAGATGCTGGCCGCCGGCATTCCCGTCGCCTTCGGCCACGACTGCGTGATGGACCCGTGGTACAGCCTCGGTTCCGGCGACATGCTGGAAGTGGCGCACATGGGACTGCACGTGGCGCAGATGACGGGCCAGCAGGCGATGCACGAGTGTTTTTTGGCCGTGACGGAGACGCCGGCGCGCATCCTGGGCCTGGACGGCTACGGCATCGCGCCCGGCTGCCACGCGGACTTGCTGATCCTCGATTGCGGCAGTACCGTGGAAGCGCTGCGCCTACGCGCGGCGCGGCGCCTGGTGCTGCGCCGCGGGAAAGTCGTCAGCGAGGCGCCGCGCGCGCAATCGCGCCTGCACCTGCCGGGGCGGCCCGACAGTGTGAACTTCCGCCTGGGGCGCTGATACAATCGGCCATCACTTGTCATTGGGAGCACCGCCTTGAAAGAAATTGATATCCGCCCGGCCAACGAAGCCGATTTCGACGCCATGTGGGCCATCTTCCAGGTCCTGGTGGCCGCTGGCGACACCTATACCTTCCCCGCCGATACCTCGCGCGAAGAGTGTCACGCCTACTGGTTCGGTCCCGGCGTGCAAAGCTTCGTCGCCGTGATGGGCAGCGAGCGCCTGCTGGGCATGTACAAGCTGGTGGCGAACCAGCCGGGCCATGGATCGCACGTGGCCAATGCCTCGTTCATGGTCGATCCCGCCGCGCAAGGCGTGGGCGTGGGCCGCCTGATGGGCGTGCACTGCATGGAAGAGGCGCGCCGCGCGGGCTACCTGGCGATGCAGTTCAACTTCGTCGTCAGCACCAACCTGGCCGCCGTCACCTTGTGGAAAAAACTGGGCTTCACGGTGGTCGCTACCCTGCCGCTGGCCTATCGCCACGCGCAGCTCGGCTATGTCGACGCCTACGTGATGTACCAGCTGCTGACCGACCCGATGCAGTGGCCGGCATGAGCGGCGCCATGACAGAGCCGATTACCGTCATCGAGACGCCCCGTCTGCGCCTGCGCACGGCCGCCCTGGACGATGCTGCCTTCTACATGGAGCTGGTCAACGACCCGTCGTGGATCGCCAACATCGGCCAGCGCAACATCCACACGCTGGAAGCGGCCCGCGCCGCGCTGGAGTCGGGACCGATGGCGCAGTTCCGCGAACACGGTTATTCGCTGTACATCGTCGAACGCCGCAGCGACGGCGCGCCCGTGGGCATGGCCGGCCTGGTGCGCCGCGACAGCCTGCCCGGCCCCGATATCGGCTATGCCGTGCGCCCCGCCTACTGGGGCCAGGGCTATGCCTGGGAGGCGGCGGCGGCCATCGTGCGGCATGCGCAGCACGTGCTGCGCATGCCCACCCTGTACGGCATCACCTCGCTGCAGAACCAGGCGTCGATCAATCTGCTCAACAAGCTGGGGCTGCGCTTCGAGCGCTTTACGCGCCGCCAGCCGGATGGCAAGGATACGAATGTCTACCGCCGCGATTTTCGTCTGGATTGAATGGACAAGGCGTATCGTCAGGCTGAAAAATAGTATTTAAAATCTGGCCGCTTTTGTAGTGGTGGCGCGCAGTCTTTGTTTTTATAGTTGGCATACCGGTGGAAGACCGCCGGACTATAAAAACTGGAGACTCGTGATGAAAATCGTTACTGCTATTGCATGGGGCGGCGTCATGTCCGCCGCCTGTGCATCGATGCCGGCGGCATCGGCGCAAAGCTGCTCGGTGCCCGTCCTCAAGGTGCTGGCGCAAAAAAGCCTGGGCCTGACTGTGATGGAAAAGACCCTGGCCGAGTATGAAAAGAAAAACGGCACCAAGGTGCAGATCAGCTATTTCGGCGAAAACGATCGCCGCTCCAAGGCTAGGCTCGACGCTTCCACCAAGGCCGGCTCCTACCAGATCTATTACATCGACGAAGCCAACGTGGCCGAATTCGCCACGGCCGGCTGGGTCGTCCCCCTGCTCAAATACCTGCCCAAGGATGCCGACTACGACGACTTCCTGCCGGGCCGCCGCGCCGTCGCCTCGTACAAGGGTGTGGCGTATTTCGCGCCCCTGATCGGCGGCAGCGACTTCCTGTTCTACCGCCGCGACCTGCTGGAAAAGGCCGGCATCGCCGTGCCGAAGACGCTCGACGAACTGGTCGCCGCCGTGAAAAAACTCAACAACCCGCCGAACGTGTACGGCTGGGCGGCGCGCGGCCAGCGCGGCTCGGGCATGAATGTGTGGCGCTGGGCGCCGTTCATGCTGGCCGCCGGCGGCAAGTGGGAAAACAATGGCGTGCCGGCCTTCAATTCGCCGCAGGCCGTGAAGGCCACCACCCTGTACCGCGAACTGTTCAAGTATTCGCCGCCGGGCGGCGCCACCTACGACTGGAGCAACGCGCTCGAAGCATTCAGGTCGGGCAAGGTGGCGTTCATGATCGAATCGACGCCGTTCGCCGACTGGATGGAAGACCCGAAGAAATCCTCGGTGGTCGACAAGGTGGGCTATGCGCGCCCGCCATCGCCGCTGCCATCGGCCGCGTATGGCCACGGCCTGGCCATCTCCGCCACGGGCGCGAAGGATGAATGCACGCGTCAGGCGGCCGGCAAGTTCATCGCCTGGGCCACGGGCAAGGAGCAGGAACAGGCGCGCCTGAAGGACAACGTCTTCAGCGACTACAACCGCAGCAGCACCATCGCCAGCGAGTACTTCCGCAAGCACGTCAAGCCGCAGATCCAGGCGGGCCTGACGGACACCACGCCCGTCTCGCGCGTCACCATCTGGCCCAGCCCCGAGTGGCCGGACATCGGCGACAACCTGGGCGTAGTTTTGGAGGAGGTGTTTACGGGCACGCGCGGCGACGTGCAAAGCGCGCTCGATGAGGCCAACGAGTATGCGACGGAAGTGATGCAGCGGGCCAGCAAGCGTAAATAAGCCCATATCGCCAACGACTCCACCAGCTAAAACCAGGGGGCAGACCCGACGGGTCTGACCCCAGCTCTTGCTTTTGGGGTAACGCCAGCGCTTGTCCGTTCTCGTTTGAAAGCTATGACCATGCCGCATACCATCCGCAAGAAACGCCACACCTGGCTGCCGGCCGTGTTCCTGACGCTGCCGCTGCTGGTCCTGCTGGTACTGGGCCTGGTGCCCAGCATCGCCGCCATCAACCTGGCCCTGCAAAACCGCGTGCTGCGCTACAGCGACAGCGACTACGTCGGCTTCGCCAATTTCATCCGCCTGTTCGGCGACCGCCGCTTCCTCAATGCCGTGCAGGTATCGGCCATCTGGGAAGTGGTCACCGTGGCCGGCTCGCTGCTCGTCGGCGTGCTGCTGGCCGTGTTCCTGTTCGAGAAAGTCAAGGGACGCACGCGCGATCTTCTCGCGCTGCTGCTGATCGTGCCCGTGCTGCTGCCGCGCGTGTCGGCCGCTTTCATCTGGAAGTTCATGTATTCGCCGCTGATGGGCATTTTGAACTGGCTGCTCGAATGCGTGGGCCTGGGCGGCACGGCCTTGCTGTCCGACCCGGCCACGGCCCTGTACGCGGTGGCGCTGGTCGATATCTGGCAGTGGGGCCTGTTCTTCGGCGCCGTCATCCTGAAGCTGCTCGAAACCCTGCCAGCCGAACCGCTGGAAGCGGCGCGCCTCGATTACGCCAGCACGCTCCAGGTGTATGCCTACATCGCGCTGCCGATGCTCAAGGTGCCGATCATGAGCCTCGTGTTCATCAAGATGGTCGAGTCGCTGCGCTCGTTCGACCTGATCTACGTGATGACCAAGGGCGGCCCCGGCATCTCCACCGAAACGCTGGACATGTACGCGTACGCGCAAGGCATCGGCCTGATGGGCAAGGTGTCGTACGCGTCCAGCATGGCCGTGCTGATGATGCTCGCCACGACTGTCATCTTCACTTTACTCTGGAAGCGGGTCGCCAAATGGGAAAACTGACTCTGACGCGCGGCGCTGGCGCCGTCACCACCACCGCCATCACCACCGTGATTATCCTGGTGGCGCTGTTTCCCATCCTGTGGGCCGTGCTCAATTCCTTCAAGGAGCTGATGGACATCGTCACGCCCGTGCCGCGCTTTTTCTTCAGCCCGACCCTGGCCAACTACCAGCAGGTGCTGGCCAGCCCCGAGGTACTCACGGGACTGGGCAACAGCGTGGCCATCGTCGGCGTGGCCGTGCTTGCCGGCGCCGTGCTCGGTGTGCCGGCCGCATATGCGATCGCCCGCTATCCGATTCCGGCGAAGAAGGATATCCAGTTCTTCCTGCTGTCCCTGCGCTTTTTGCCGCCCGTGGCCGTCGCCATTCCGCTGATCTCGATCTGGATCGACCTGGGCCTGTACGACTCGCGCCTGTCGATGGTGGTGACGTATCTGCTGGTGACCCTGTCGACCATCATCTGGCTGTCGATTCCCGCCTTTGCCCGCATTCCGAAGGAGATCGAGGAAGCGGCCGCGCTCGACGGCTACGGCCCCTACCAGGTGTTCTGGCACGTGGCCCTGCCGGTGGCCTCGAAGACCCTGATGGGCGGCATCGTCTTCAGCTTCGTGCTGGTCTGGAATGAACTGATGATCGCGCTGGCGCTCACCTCGTCGAAAAGCATGACCCTGCCCGTGGTGGCGTCGGCGTTTACCTCGATGGGCCAGGAAGTGCCGTGGGGCGTGGTGAACGCTTCCACCGTGCTGCTGGCGCTGCCGCCGCTGCTGTTCGTCGGCATCCTGGGACGGCTGCTCAACTCCATGCTCAAACATAAATAAGGAATTCATCATGCAAGCACTCGTATTGGAACAGGCGGAAAAAATCACCTTGCGCGACATCGACATGCTGCTCGTCGTCGGCCCGCGCGACGTGAAGATCAAGATTCATACTGTCGGCATCTGCGGCAGCGACGTGCATTACTTCAAGCACGGCAAGATCGGCCCCTTCGCCGTCGAAGCACCGATGGTGCTCGGCCACGAAGCGTCCGGCGTGGTGGCGGAAGTGGGGGATGAGGTGACGCATTTGAAAGCGGGCGACCGCGTCTGCATGGAGCCGGGCGTGCCGCAGTTCGACTCGCCGGCCACCATGCGCGGCCTGTACAACCTCGACCCGGCCGTGCGCTTCTGGGCCACGCCGCCCATCCACGGCTGCCTCACGCCGTACGTCGTGCATCCTGCCGCATTCACCTTCAGGCTGCCCGACAACGTCAGCTTCGGCGAAGGCGCCATCGTCGAGCCGCTGGCCATCGGCCTGCAGGCGGCCAAGAAGGCGGCCATCAAGCCGGGCGACGTGGCGGTGGTCATCGGTGCCGGCACCATTGGCGCGATGACTGCGCTGGCGGCGCTGGCGGGCGGCTGCTCGCGCGTGATCCTGGCCGACCTGGTGCCGGAAAAGCTGGCCCTGTTCGCCGATAACGCGGCCGTGACCACGGTCGACGTGCGCCAGGCCAGCCTGGCCGACACGGTGCGCGAGCTGACGGATGGCTGGGGCGCCGACATCGTCTTCGAGGCCAGCGGCAGCATGCGCGCCTACGAGCACATCGTCGACCTGCTGTGCCCGAACGGCTGCCTGGTGCTGGTCGGCATGCCGCCGGATAAGGTGCCTTTCGATATCGTCGCCATCCAGGCCAAGGAAGTGCGCATCGAGTCGGTGTTCCGCTACGCGAACATCTTCCCGCGCGCCATCGCCTTGCTCGCCTCGGGCAAGATCGACGTGAAACCCTTCATTTCGCGCACCTTCGGCTTTGCCGACGGCGTGCAGGCGTTCGAGGAAGCGGCCCAGGGCCATCCGCGCGACGTCAAGATACAAATCGAACTGGCAGGAGACTGATCATGGCAAATATCGCCTGCAGGCAGCTGCACAAGACCTATGACCAGAAGACGGCCGTGCTGCAGCCGTTCGACCTGGAGATCGCCGACGGCGAATTCATCGTCCTGCTGGGGCCTTCGGGCTGCGGCAAGTCGACTCTGCTGCGCATGATCGCGGGCCTGGAAGACATCAGCGGCGGCGAGCTGCACATCGGCGGCGCCATCGTCAACGATTTGCCGCCACGCGCGCGCAACGTGGCGATGGTGTTCCAGAACTACGCGCTGTATCCGCACATGACGGTGTACGACAACATCGCCTTCGGCTTGCGCCGCTTGAAGGTGCCGAATGACGAGATCGAGCGCCGCGTGCGCGAGGTGGCGGCCATCCTCAGCCTGGACAGCCTGCTGGAGCGCAAGCCGCGCGCCATGTCGGGCGGCCAGCAGCAGCGCACGGCCATCGCGCGCGCCATGATCAAGACGCCGCAGGTGTTCCTGTTCGACGAACCGCTGTCAAACCTGGATGCCAAGCTGCGCGCGCAGCTGCGCGCCGACATCAAGCGATTGCACCGGCGTCTGCGCACCACCACCCTGTACGTCACGCACGACCAGCTCGAGGCCATGACTCTGGCCGACAGGGTGGTGCTGATGAAGGGCGGGCATATCGAGCAGATCGGCACGCCGGCGGAACTGTACAACCATCCGCGCACCCTGTTCGCGGCTGGCTTCATCGGCACGCCGGCCATGAACTTCATCGATGGCGTCGTCGAAAAAGACGGCGGGCAAACGCTGCTCGTGTGCGCCGGCTACCGCTGGCCATTGACGTCGCCCCGCTTCGCAGCGCTGCAGGCGGGCGCGCGCGTGGTCTTCGGCCTGCGCCCGAACCACTTGCGCGCGGCGCAAGCGCAGGCACAAACGCAGCAGCCGTCAGGTACGCATGGCCTGGCGTGCGTGATCGACCTGGTCGAGCTGCTGGGGGCCGAAGCGCTGATCAGCTTCCAGTGCGGCGCCTTGAGCCTGTCGGCCCTGCTGCCGGCGAATGCGGCCAACAGCGCGGCGCAGGTGGGGCAGACCCTGGCGCTGGCCTTCGACGAGGAGCACATGCACCTGTTCGACGCCGACAGCGGGCTGGCCGTGGCGGTCGGTACTCAGGTAAGTGGTTAGAATAGCTGGCAACGAGACCGCGCAAGGGAACTGCCGTGACGCCTGACCTGGAACTGATCCACAAACCGATCCACGAATCGTTTCGCGCGTGGGCGCACGGCTTTCCGCACACCGTGGCGAAATGGCATTTTCATCCCGAGTACGAACTGCACTTCATCATCACATCGAACGGCAAATTTTTTATCGGCGACCATATCGGCAGTTACGGGGCGGGCAATCTGATCCTGACAGGGCCGAACCTGCCGCATAACTGGGTCAGCGAACTGCCGGAAGGCGTGGTGCTGCCCGAGCGCGACCTGGTGCTGCAGTTTTCCAGCGATTTCATCGAGCGTTGCGCGCTGCTGTTCCCGGAAATGGCGCCCCTGAAAAGCCTGCTGGGCGAGGCCGCCAGGGGCTTGCAATTTCCCGATGCGCTGGGCCTGCGCCTGGTGCCGCTGATGAAGGAATTGACGACGGCGCAGGGCTTGCGCCGGGTCGAACTGTTTACGCGTTTGTTCGGCGAGCTGTGCGAGTGCCGCGAGCGGCGGCCCCTGGCCAGCGTGACCTATCTGGCGCAGGCGGGCCGCTACATGTCGTCGACCATCAACCTGGTGCTGGCCTACATCAAGCAGAACATCACGCTCGATTTTTGCGAGCAGGACGTGGCCGACGTGGCGGAGATGAACACCTTGAAATTTACGCGCTTTTTTCGCAAGCATACGGGCACCTCGTTCATTCAATACGTGAACCAGGAGCGCATCGCGCTGGCCTGCGAGCTGCTGATGAACACGGACATGAAGGTCACCGATATCTGCTACCGCACGGGCTTCAACAACCTTTCCAATTTCAACCGCCAGTTTTTGGCCCACAAGCAGATGTCGCCGTCGAAGTTCCGCTCCTGCCTGCTGATGAACATGCCCGAGCCGTCCGGCGACGGCCATTCTTAACTCTCTTTTGGAATCAAATGACTTATCTCGGTATCGATATCGGCACTTCCGAAGTCAAGGCCATCCTCACCGATGACGCGCAGACCATCCTTGCCAGCGCTGGCGTGACCCTGCGCGTCTCCAGCCCCCATCCCGGCTGGTCGGAGCAGAATCCCGAAGACTGGTGGCATGCCACGCTGGACGTGATCGCCGCCATCCGCGCCGCGCAGCCGGTGGCGTTTTCCGGCTTGCGCGGCATCGCCCTGTCGGGCCAGATGCATGGCGCCACCCTGCTCGACAAGCAGCAGCACGTGCTGCGCGCGGCCATGCTGTGGAACGACACGCGCGCCTTTGCCGAATGCGTGGAACTCGAGGCGCTGGTGCCCGAGTCGCGCGCCATCACGGGCAACCAGGCCATGCCCGGTTTCACGGCGCCCAAGCTGCTGTGGCTGCAAAAGTACGAGCCATCGCTGTTCCGCGCCACGGCCAAGGTCCTGCTGCCCAAGGATTACGTGGCCCTGCGCCTGACGGGCGAGTATGTGTCCGACATGTCCGACGCTTCCGGCACCCTGTGGCTGGACGTGGCCAAACGCGACTGGTCCGAACGCATGCTGGCCGCCACGGGCCTCACGCGTGAGCACATGCCGCGCCTGGTCGAAGGCAGCCATGCCGCCGCGCAGGTGCGCCCCTCGCTGTGCCAGGAATGGGGCATTGCGCACGCGGTCGTGCTGGCCGGCGGCGCGGGCGACAACGCCGCGGCGGCTGTCGGCCTGGGCGTGGTGGAGCCGGGCGCCGGCCTGCTGTCGCTGGGGACTTCGGGCGTGCTGTTCGCCGGCAGCGACGGCTTCGCGCCCAATCCGGGCCAGGGCGTGCACGCGTTCTGCCATTGCCTGCCCGAGCGCTGGCACCAGATGAGCGTGATCCTCAGCGCCGCGTCCAGCCTCAGTTGGGTGGCGCGGCTGACGCAGTCGAACGACATCGGCGAATTGGTGACGCTGGCGGAAAACGTCGAGGCGCGCACGGCCCCCGTCTTCCTGCCGTATTTGAGCGGTGAGCGCACGCCGCACAACGACGCTTCCGCGCGCGGCGTGTTTTTCGGATTGTCGACGGAACACGGGCGCGCGGAACTGGCCTACAGCGTGATGGAAGGCGTGGCCTTTGCCATGGCCGACGGCAATGCGGCCCTGCGCAGCGCCGGCACGCATCTGAAGGAAGCGTCGTTCGTCGGCGGCGGCTCGCGCAGCCGCTTCTGGGCCCAGCTGTGCGCAAATGCCTCGAGCTTGCACGTGCTGCGCCACGATCACGGCGTGGCCGGCGGCACCTTGGGCGCGGCGCGCCTGGCGCAGATGGCGGCGACGGGCTTGCCGCCTGCGCAAGTGTGCACGCGCCCGGCCGTGCAGGAAACGGTGGCGCCGCAGGCCTCCGGTGTGCTGGACGAACGTCTGGCGCGCTACCGGCGTTTGTATCCGCTGTTGTGCGAAGAATTCGCGGGGGCGGCGGCGGCAACGCGCTGACGTGGCCGGCAAGATTGCCGGCCCGGCCATGCTGCGTCGATGGGAATATGGCCAGACAGTCAATCTTCCCGTGTAATTTGTTGTTTCTATGTTGAAAGTGTTTCTCTAGCGAAAGCGCCGCTTGGTTTTTCGCGGGGCGGGCCGCATGATTTCCCTGTTTGGTGGGAATTGGATAGATTTGGCGACGCCTTTGTTGCCATCCTGTTCTTGCCGCCGGGAGAAACATATGCAACTCGCGAATCTGAAAATCTCCGTCCGCCTGGGTCTGCTGGGCGCCTTCTTCTTTCTTGCGCTGGTGTTCGTCGGCGCACGCGGCTGGAGCGCGCTCGACGCGGCCAGCGCGCGCAGCAACGAAGCCATGCAGCGCTCCGTGGCACTGACGGAAGCCGTCGACGCGGCGCGCAGCGCGCAGGTGGAATTCAAGATCCAGGTGCAGGAATGGAAAAACATCCTGCTGCGCGGCGGCGACGCGGCCGCCTTCCAGCGCTACCGCGAAGCGTTCGTCGCCAGCGGCGCGCAGACGCGCAAGGAATTGAAAGGCCTGCAGGCCATGATGGAGGCATTGAAACTCGATACGGCGCCCGTCGAGCGTGCGCTGCAGGCGCACGATGCGCTGGGCGTGAGCTACCTGGCGGCGCTGCAAAAATTTGATGGCGCGCGCGCCGACAGCGCCCAGATGGTCGATGCGCTGGTCAAGGGCATGGACCGCGAACCGACGCGGCAGATTGACGCCATCGTCGCGGCCATCGGCAAGCAGTCTCACAGCCTGATGGCGCAGATGAAGGAGCAGGATGACGCCGCGCACCGCAGCGCCAGCATCGCCATGCTCGTCACCGTGCTGGTGACCCTGGTCGTCGGCAGCGTCACCGTGTGGTGGCTGATCCGCAGCATCACGGTGCCGCTGGGCGCGGCCGTCGGCATCGCCCAGCAAGTGGCGGCCGGCGACCTGCGCGCCGTGGTGGCCGGCGGCAGCCGCGATGAAATCGGGGACCTGCTGCGTGCGCTGAAAGCGATGAGCGGCAACCTGGCCGCCATCGTCGGCAGGGTGCGCGTCGGCACGGACGCCATCGCCCTGGCGTCCGGTGAAATTGCCAGCGGCAATATGGACTTGTCGTCGCGCACGGAAGAACAAGCCAGTTCGCTGGAAGAAACGGCCGCCTCGATGATCGAGCTGACCACCACCGTGCGGCAGAATAACGACAACGCCGACCAGGCGCGCCAGCTGGCCGGCGGCGCGTCCGACGTGGCGCAGCGGGGCGGCGCGGCCGTGGCGCAGGTGGTGCAAACCATGAACCATATCAATGCCTCCTCGAAGCGCATCGTCGACATCATCGGCGTCATCAACGGCATCGCTTTCCAGACGAATATCCTGGCCCTGAATGCGGCCGTGGAAGCGGCGCGCGCGGGCGAGCAGGGACGCGGCTTCGCCGTCGTGGCCAGCGAAGTGCGCAGCCTGGCGCACCGCTCGGCCGTGGCGGCCATGGAAATCAAGCAGCTGATCGGCGAATCCGTGCGCACGGTGGAAGAGGGCAGCGTGCTGGCCGGCCAGGCCGGGCGCACGATGGATGAGGTGGTGAGCAGCGTGCAGCGCGTCAACGCCATCATCGGCGAGATCGCCGTGGCCAGCGTGGAACAGCGCGACGGCATCGAGCAGATCAGCATCGCCATCAGCCAGATGGATGGCGTGACGCAGCAGAACGCGGCCCTGGTGGAGCAGGCCGCCGCCGCCGCGGACGCGCTGCAGCAGCAGGCGGCCAGCCTGGCCGACGCCGTCAGCATCTTCAAGCTGCACGGCACGCCCGGTGTGGCCGCATCGGCGGGCGCCGCCCTGGCGCGAAAGCTGTCGCTGGCCTGAAGCCGGCGTGCCCGGCGCCGCTTGATGCCAGTCAAGCGGCACCCGATCAGGCAAATATCGCGCCAAAATTCTTATACTATTTCCTTTCAGCATGTATCTGCGCCCGGCCGCATGGCGCGCGTTGCAAAGGAAAACCATGTTCCCTACGTTCCGCCTGCCGGGTGACGCATGACGGCGCTGCTGCTGGCGCTGTGCCTGACCCTGACCATGGTGCTCGCCGTGCTGCTGGCCTGCCAGTGGCGCGCGGCGCGCACGTGGCGCATGCGTCATGCGACCGGCGCGGTGCTGCAGGCGGCGCAGGCGCGGCGCATGGCGGATGCGCTGGCGCTGCTGCACGCCTTGCCGGCCGCCGTCATCGGCACCGACCACGACGGCGTGGTGCAGTATCTGAATCCCCGCGCCAGCGCCATGGGCGGGCTGCTGGGCGACGATGGCCTGGGCCAGCCCGTGACCGGGTTGCTGCCGCTGTTCCATGACGGCACGCCCATCGATGCGGCGCGCCAGGTGCGTGACTGCGTGGCGCGGCAGGAGGTGCTGGAAGTGGCGCGCGGCGCCGTGCTGCTGCGCCATCTCGACGGCAAGCGCATCGACGTGCAGTACAGCTGCGCGCCGCTGGCGCAGGGCGGCGCGGTGCTGCTGCTGCACGATGTGTCGGCCCGCAGGCGCGCCGAGCAGCAGCTGGAATTCATCGCCCACCACGATGGCTTGACGGGACTGCCGAACCGCCTGCATTTCCAGATCCGCTTCGAGCACGGCATCGCCTACGCGCGCCGCCACCAGGGTTTGCTGGCCGTGCTGTTCGTCGACATCGACCGTTTCAAATCCATCAACGACAGCCTGGGGCACGACGTGGGCGACCAGGTGCTGACGGAGTTCGCGCGCCGGGTGCAGCAGTGCGTGCGCAAGGTCGATACGGTGGCGCGCCAGGGCGGCGACGAATTCATCATCCTGCTGACGGAACTGCGCACGGCGCACGATGCCGAACGGGTGGCCGAAAAGATCGTCGCCGCCATCGCCGCGCCCTTCGTCATCGGCGAGTACAGCCTGTCGGTGGCGGCCAGCGTGGGCGTGGCCCTGTATCCGGACGACGACGACGACGTCAATGCGCTGATCGAAAAGGCCGACCTGGCCATGTATGCGGCCAAGCGCCACGCACCCGGTACTTGCCAGCGCTATGCGCCGCGCATGCAGACGCAGTCGTATTCGCGCACCATCCTCGAGACGGCCCTGCGCCACGCGCTCGAACGCGATGAATTCGCCCTGTTCTACCAGCCGCGCATGGACTTGAAGACGCGCAGGATCACGGGCGTGAAGGCGCTGCTGCGCTGGAAGCACCCGGAACTGGGCTTGATGATGCCGCTCGACTTCTTGCCGGTGCTGGAGGAAAGTGCCTTGATCCTGCCGGTGGGCGCCTGGGTGCTGGCCACGGCCGTGGAGCAGGCGCGCGGCTGGATTGCGCAGGGGCAGATGCTGACGGTGTCCGTCAGCCTGTCGGCGCGCCAGTTCTACCAGCGCGATATCGCGCGCAATTTCGCCGCCGCGCTGCAGGCGGCCGGCGTGCCGGGCCATTGCATCGAACTGGAAATCGCCGCCGGCATTCTGATCGACAGCAACCAGAACTGCGAGCTGATACTGCGCCAGTTCCGCGAGCTGGGCATGGCGATTGCCATCAGCGATTTCGGCACGGGCGACGCTTCGCTCACTTACCTGAAACGCTTTCCCACGGATGCCGTGAAGATCGAAAAGTGTTTCATCGACGACCTGGACAAGCCGGGCGGCGATGGCGCCATGGTGCGCGCCATCGTGGCGATGGCGCGCACGCTCGGACTGCGCACCATCGCCGGCGGCGTGGAAAGCGGCGAGCAGCTGGAACTGCTGGCCGAGATGGGCTGCGACGAGGCGTTCGGCTATTTTCTCGGCCGCGCCATGGCGCCCGAAGGCATCGAGGCGCTGCTCAAGTCGCCTAGCCCGGCCTGACGGACAGCGCCGCCAGCAGCACGGCGGCCAGCACGGCCGCGCCGCCGATGACGCGCGCCAGGCGCATGGCCTGGCGCGGCGCATACGGCAGCAGCCAGATCAGCAGCAAGCCGCAGCCCGTCAGGCTGCCGACCCAGTAGACGAGGCCATAGCCGCCGCCGGCGATGTGCATGGCCCAGGCCAGGCCGGCCGCCAGCGCCAGCCAGCCCGTCCACTGCAGGCGGCGGCGCAGCGGGGCGGGCGGTTCGGCGCCGCGCCCGTGCAGGTCGGCGTAGTGGCGGTCCATGGCCAGGCACAGCGAAGACAGGCCCGCGTAGCACAGCGCGAAGACGAGGAAATTGGCTAACAGTTCCATCAAGCGGCCTCCATCGTCGTCGGCGCCGGCTTGGCCGGTGCTGGTTTGGAGGCTTTCACGGGCAGCGGTTTCAATTTGAACGCCGCATACGCGAGGCCCAGGCCCAGCACCAGCACCACCAGGTCGAAGGCGGCCACCGCCACGGGGCCGCGCCCCAGGAACAGGGTCACGCCCAGGTGCGAATGGGTGGTGAAGACGTTCAGCACGGGCAGCGCCGCGAGCAGGAAGGCGCCGGCGGCCAGCTGCATGCGCCACATGGCACGCGACGGGCGCAGCTGGGCGATGATGGCGGCCAGGGCCCAGGCGCCGAAGAAGCAGGCGATTTCCTCTTTCGAGCGCTCCTCCATCGCCGCCGGCAGCAGGCGGTTGGCCCAGAAGTAGGCTCCGAAGGCGATCGGGATGCCGGCGATGGCGCCGATGTTGAGCGCTTCGACCAGGCGCAGGCCGAAGCTGGCGCGCTTGCCGGCGGCCAGCGCCTTGGCCTGCTTCTGGCGCGTCTTGACGGCCCACAGCAGGGCGCCCGTGGCGACCATGGCGCAGCCGGCCAGGCCGGAGAGGAAGAACAGGGCGCGCAGCAGCGGGCCGCCGAAATGCGCGACGTGCAGGCCGACCATCACGCCTTGCGTGGCGGCCGCGCCAGGCTGCGCCTCGCCGTCGGTCGACAGCAGCTTGCCGGACACGCCGTCGAATTCCATCGACGGCTGCTTCGACGACATGTCGCGTCCGCCGGCGCGCGTCAGCGTGATGGTGGCGTTGGCGTCGCCCGGATGATTGACGGAGATGCGCTCGACCTTGCCGCCCCACTGCTGTTCCGCCTGGCGCACGAGGGGCGCGAGCGGCGTCAGCGGCGCGGCCACGCCGGCCGGCTTGCTGTCGCCCGAGCGGCCCGGGAAGGCTTCGGCGAAGAAGGCGTCCTGGTCGCCCTTGTAGGCGGCCGTGACGCCGGACGGCATGTACAGGAACATCAGGGTGACCAGGCCCGTGTAGGTGATCATGATGTGGTAGGGCAGGGCCAGCACGGCCGTCACGTTATGCGCGTCGAGCCATGAGCGCTGGCCCTTTTTCGGCCGGAAGGTAAACAGGTCCTTGAAGATGCGCTTGTGCGTGACGATGCCGCTGATGATGGAGACGAACATGAACATGGCGCAGAAACCCACGATCCAGCGGCCCCAGATGGCCGACATGTAGTGCAGGTCGAAATGCAGGCGGTAGAGGAATTCGCCGCCGCGCGTCTCGCGCGGCTTCGATAGCACCTGGCCCGTGGCCGGGTCGGCTTTTTCGCTATGAAAATTGCCGCGCCGTCCGCGTTTCTTTTCGCCCGGTTGCGACGGCTTGCTCCAGCCCAGCTGCGTGGCGGGGCTGCGCTCGCCGGGCAAGCTGATGAACCAGCGCGTGGCGCCGTCGGCACGCTCCTGCATCGCCTGCTGCGCGACCTTGGCCGCTTCCTCGGTGCTCACTTCGCTGGCGGCGGCGCCGTGCAGCTCGGGCTGCATCCACAAGGTGATTTCATTGCGGTAGTAGCTGGCCGTGCCGGCGCAAAACACCAGCAGCAGGATCCAGCAGACGAGCAGGCCGGACCAGGTGTGCAGCCATGCCATCGACTGGCGGAAACCTTCTTTCATGCGAGACTCCAGGATAGTGCGCCCATTGACTGCAGGATGGCGGCGATGACGGCGGCCGGAATCAGGAGACCCAGCCATGCGCGCAGGGCGCTGCGCGTGGCGAAGACCCACATCACGGCGCAGGTGTAGATGGCAAACGACAGCAGGGTGGCCGTCATGACGGCTTCGGAACGGGCCATGGGCAGGCTCACCGACAGCAGCATGGTGATCAGTGCGGCCAGCACGTAGCCGCCAGCGATGGCGGCCACGCTGCGCGACGCCACGCCGAGGCGGTACATGACCCCGGCGGAGAGCCGCAGGCGCGGCATTTTAATGATGGCAGGCGCTTGCATGGTCAGTCGTGATCCTTGCTCGGCGGCTGGGCTGGGCCGGCCGGCAGCGACGTCACGCCTTGCGGCTGCACCAGGCTCAGGGTGGTCACGAACATGGCTTTGTCATACGCTTGCGCGCCGCGCTGTCCGGCCGTCTTGTCCGTGTGCTGCACTTCCAGCACATACGTGCCTTGCCATGGCAGCGGGAAGCTGACCAGGCCTTGCGCATCGCTCCACGCTTCCTTGCCCCAGCCCGACTGCACCACGGCGTTGACCTTGGCCTGCGCCAGCGGCTTGCCCTGGTAGCTGACCTGGAACTGGCCCGGTGTGCCGGTCGGCACCAGGTCCAGGGTCAGCGCGGGTGCTTGCGCCTTGCCGTCGGCGATCAGGCGCGCGGCCGGCACCCACACGGTGCGCGTGGTCTTGCCATCCTTTTTCTCTTCCCATGACGGGTAGGCGTTTTCCTCGACGATGATACTTTCGCCGGCGCCCACCTTGCCATTGAGGAGGAAGGCGCCCGCCGTCTTGCTCGCCTGCAGCGGCTGCGCGCCCTTGGCCGACAGCCACGTCACGTTCTTGATGCTGAACTTGTCCAGCAGGCCGGGCGACGCTTCGCGCAGGTTGTCGCCGAATTCGCCGAAGTACACGCTGGCCGCCTTGCCGTCCTGCTGCAGCCAGATCTGGTGCGCGCTGGCGCTGCCGCAGGCGAGGGCCGCGCCCAGCAGGGCGGTGGCGAGGGCGCCGGGGCGCGCGATGGAAGCGATGTGCATGGTGTATCCCTTATCTTGCTTATCTTGTTATGTGAGTGGAAAAAGCGGCCGGCGGTGCATCAGTACTGGTAGCGCAGGTTCAGCGCCACGTTGCGCGGCTCGCCGTAATAGCCGCCGTTATAGAAGCCCACGCGGCGGAAATACGTCTTGTCGAACAGGTTGTTGACGTTCAGGCTGGCCGACAGTTTCGGGCTGATCTGGTAGCGCGCCATCAGGTTGGCCAGCACGTAGCTGCCCTGGCTGACGCGGATCTTGCTCTTGTTCGGCAGGGTGGCCATCGTCCAGATCTCGCTCTGCCAGTTCAAGCCGCCGCCGATGGTGAGATTTTGCAGCTCGCCCGGCAGGCGGTAGGTGGTCGAGACGCGCAGCATGTTGGTCGGCTGGATGGTGTTGGTCACCACGCCCTTGCCCGTCTTCGAGCTGCTGTGCGTGTAGCCTGCGAACAGCTGCCAGCCGCGCAAGGGGCTGCCCGACACTTCCGCTTCGTAACCTTTGCTTTTCGTGCCCTTGCCCGTCGATATATACGGACGGCTGCCATCCGGCAGCACGAAGGTCGGCGGCACCGACTTGTCTTCCTCGCCCAGATTGTCCTGCTTGGCCTCATACACGGCGAACGAGGCATTGACGGCGCCGTCGAGGAATTCGCTCTTCACGCCCGCTTCCACGTTGCTGCCCGTGATCGGGTCGAGGAAGGCGTTGTTCTTGTCCTTCAGGTTTTGCGGCTTGAACAGGTCGGTATAGCTGGCGTACAGCGACGTGCTCTTGCTCACGTCGAGCACCAGGCCCGCATACGGCGTGACGACGTCGTCTGTTTTATACGCGGAGCTGCGCTTCACAAAACGGCCTTGGGTGTCGTAACGGTCGTTATACGTTTCCCACTTCGACACGCGCGCGCCGGCCAGCACCTTGACGCTGTCGGCGACGTTGATGCGCGTGGCGATGAAGGCGCCCGACTGTTTCGTGGTGGCGACGTCGCGCGCGCCCGTGCGCGTGAGCGCCGGCTCGGGCACGTCGCCCGTCCAGTTGCGGAAGTCGGGGATGGTGGTGGCGAACGGCAGCGGATCGGGCAGCAAGGTTTCATTCGTCGTGCCCTTTCGCTTCCAGCCGTTCACGCCCAGCACCAGGTCGTGCCGGCGGCCGAACAGGGGGAAGCTGCCATTGGCCGACAGGTCGAAATTGTCCTGCTTTTCCTCGTAGGGGAAGGCGCCGCTCCAGACTTCCAGGCCGCTGCCGTCGCGTTTCGGATAGCCGCTGCCGCCGTAGAACAGCTTGCCGTTCGAGGAGCTGTCGAGGCGCCCGTAGGCGGCCTTGAGCTTCCAGTCGCTGGCGAAGCGGTGCTCGAGGTAGACGTACTTGTTCTGAAACTCGCGTTCCCAGCTGCTCCACTTGGCCGCCATATTGAACGAGCGGGGCATGTTGGCCGGCGTGCCGTCCGCGAAGAACAGGGGCGTGGTGCCCCAGCTCGTGCCTTTCGGCGTGTTCTTTTGATAGTCGATGCCGGCCGTGAGCAACGTTGCCGGCGTCAGATCCGCCTCGACGATGACGGCGCCCGCCAGCTTGCGTTCCTTGTACAGGTCCATGTAGGAATGGCGGTTCTGGCCGGCCACCACGACTCTTCCGCGGATGCTGCCGTCCGCATTCAGCGGTGCGCTGATGTCGCCTTCGAGCCGGACCTTGCGCCAGGAACCGACGGTCAGGCCGGCCGAGGCGGAAAATTCCTTGCCGGGACGCTTGTGCAGCATGTTGATGGTGGCCGACGGGTCGCCATTGCCGCTGACCAGGCCCGTGGCGCCGCGCACGATTTCGATGCGGTCATAGATGGCCGTGTCGAACAGCGCATTCGACCCGGAATTGACGGCCACGCCGTCGATCTGATAATTGCCGATGGAAAAGCCGCGCGCGGAAAAACTCGTGCGTTCGCTGTCGTTTTCCTGCACCGTCACGCCCGTCGACTGCACCAGCACCTCGGCCAGGCTGTTCAAGCCCATGTCGTCCATGCGCTGGCGCGTCACCACGGAAATCGATTGCGGCGTTTCGCGCATCGACAGGCCCATGCGCGTGGCCGTGGCCATTTCCCTTGTCGTGTAGGAACCCGTGTGCTCCGTCGAGGCCTTGTCTTGCTGGGCTTGCACCTTGATTTCGCTCAGGGTGGCTTCCTCCGGCTTGGCGCTCGTATCGGCGGCCAGGGCCGTGCCTGCGCCCAGCGCCGCCGCCAGCAATGTTGCCTGCACGGCGGCGGCCAGCGGACGCAGGGCGGTATTGCCAACGGTTGGGGAAAACGGGCCGGCCACCATGCCGGCCAGCGAAACTGCTCGCGCCATGAAACATCCTTCTTCTCGCATGCCCGCCGTCGGACGGCGGGCGTTTTTGGTAGGGGAGGCTTGCTTGGCGGTGTGGCCTGGCTGGCGCAGCGTGTCATCCAGCCATATGGCAGTCAGGCGACTGCGTGCAGACTCTGGCGAGTCTAAATGTGAATGAGAACTATTCTTATTATAGTGCGGGGTTGTGAGACATGCAAGAGTGCGATGTTGTAAACGCGCACGGCCGCCCGGTACTGGGGGCGGCCGTGGCGCGCGATGCTGGCTGCGCGGGCGCTTACAGCGCCGGCGTGTAGCGCACGGTGAGGATGATGTTGCGCGGTTCGCCGAAGTAGTTACCACGGCGCAATTCACCCGTGGCGGCCCAGTAGGTCTTGTCCGTTACATTGGCGATGCTGAGGCTGGCGCTCCAGTGGCGGTTGAAAATATACGCGGCGCGCGCGTCCCACACCGCGCGTCCGCCATTGCGGAAACGCACGTCGGGATTGTCATCGGCCCGGTAGACATAACCGCTTTGCGCCGAGACGCCGCCGCCCACCGTCCAGTGGTTCCAGGCGCCGGGCAGGCGGTAGCTGGTCGATACGCGCAGCATGTGCTTGGGCGTGACGGTGGGCGGCGTTTCGTCGCCTTCGCCGCGCGCGATATTGTAGGTGTAGCCGGACGACAGCTGCCAGCCCGGCAGCACTTCGCCGCTGGCGTCCGCGTCGATGCCCGTGCTGCGGATGGGGCGGCCATTGCGGTAGCAGCTGCCCGTCACGTCCCACTTCAGGCAATCGTCGTTGCTGGCCTCGTCGTACACGGCCGTGTCGCGCTTGTCGATGCGGAAAGCGGCCAGCGCCACGTTCAGGCGGCCGTCGTACAGCTCGCCCTTCACGCCCGCTTCATAGGTGTCGCCGACGACGGGTTTCAACGGTTGTCCGCCCAGCGTGTAGTACAGGCTCTGCGGCTGGAAGATGCTGGCGTAGCTGCCGTACACGGACCAGCGCTTGTCGAGGTCGAGCACCAGGCCCGCGTACGGCGTGAATTCGCGGCTTTCCTTGTAACGGCTGACGGGGTCGGTCTCCAGCTTGCCCGTGGTCTGCTTGTCGAACCAGCTCAGGCGGCCGCCCAGCAGCAGATGCAGGTCAGGCCGCAGTTCCCAGCGCGTGCTGGCGTAGGCGCCGTAGTGCTGCTCGTTCAGGTGCGGCAGCGAGTCCCAGGTCGGATGCGGGGGACGGGCAAGCAGCGTATTGTTCGGATGGAAGACGTCGAAGGGCAGGCCGGGCGAGGTCGAGGCCGCATGATCGTCGGTGACGGCGCGCGAGGCATTCATGCCCAGCAGTACCTCATGCCTGCCGCCCCAGGCCTGGAAGCTGCCGCCCACGTTGGCGTCCAGGCCCGTGGTGACGATATCCTGCTTGCGGTAGTTGACCGAGTACAGGCGCGCCCCTTGCTGCGTGGCGGGGGCTATGCTGCCGCGCACGATGGCCGCCTGCTGGTCGAAGGCCCCATACGTGCGGTTGAGGGCAACTTTGGCCTTCCAGTCGCCGCCAAAACGGTGTTCGAGGTCGGCGAACAGTTCACCGATGGTGGCGTCGTGGCGGTTCCAGTCCTGCGCCAGCGACGTCGAGCGCCGCACGGGCAAGGTCGCGCCGTCGCTGTAGCGGGGCAGGCCGAACAGCCAGTAGCCGTCCGTCACCGTGTGCTGGCGGCGCGCGCCGGCGCGCACGGTGGTGGCGGCGTCGAGGTCCGCCTCGACGATGCCGTAGAACAGGGGCATGCGGCTGTGCGCCGCGTCATAGAAGTAATCGCGGTCTTCATAGGCCACCAGCGCGCGCCCGCGCACGGTACCGGCCGCGTTCAGCGGCGCGCCTGCGTCGAGTTCGATGCGGCGCTGGTTCCAGCTGCCCGCGGTGGCCGTCACGTCCGCATGGGCTTCGGCGCGCGGGCGCTTGCGCACCAGGTTGGCCACGCCGCCCGGCGTGCCGGCGCCGACGATCAGGCCGGCCGAACCGCGCAGGATTTCCACGCGGTCATACACGGCCATGTCGGGGATCAGCCAGCCCGTGGCATTGTCGGAAATGCCGGGCATGCCATCGATCAGGTAAGACAGGGCATTGCCGCGCGACAGGAATTCATGCGAGCCGAAGCTGCGGTTCATGCGCGTCAGGCCCGTGCTTTGCTCCAGCACCTGGTCCAGGGTGAACAGGTTCTTGTCATCCATCTGCTGGCGCGTGACCACCGACACCGATTGCGGCGTGTCGCGCAGCGCGCGTTCCGCGCCCGCCAGGGTCACGGCGCGCGTCGTGTAGGCGCCCGTGCCTTCGCTGGTGGCCGTGCGCTCGCCATTGGCCGTCACGGTGATTTCCGACAGGGTCGCCGTTTCGCCCGTGGCCTTGGGCGCCGCCTTGATGATGACCGCATTGCCGTCGATCGAAGCCTGCAGCCCGCTGCCGGCCAGCAGACGATCGAGGCCGTCGCGCACGCTGAGCGTGGCGTTGATGGCGGGCGCCGTCTTGCCGGCCACCAGGTCGGGCGAAAACAGCAGTTGCAGATTGGCTTGCCGCGCCAGTTCATTCAGGGCTTGCCCCAGCGGCTGGGCGGCGATGGACAGTTTGACGGTGGGCAAAGTTTGCGCCTGTGCGGCGCTGAGCGTGCCCAGGGCCAGCATGGCGGCCAAGGCGAGGGGGGCAGGTTGCAGATTGAAGCGGGGGGACCACATGCGGCATTCTCCAGGTTACTTGTTGTCGATACACCTGGTAGACGCGGCAGTGGATAAAATCCTCACCTGCGAATGCGACTTATTTTCATTTATTTTGTTGCAGATGCATGGCGGGCGCCTGCGCAGGCATTGTTGCCGCCATGCGGATCTCGCTGGCAGTGCCGCTGTGCACGAGCTGCACGGGCAGCAGCTGGGGCAGGGCGGCGGCAAAGCGGTCGAGCTGGGTCAGGCTGAAGCTGCCGCCGATGCGCAGGCGCGCCACGGCCGGATCGCGCACGAGCAGGCCCGTGTCGCCATAGCGCTCGAACTCGGCCAGCGCCGCGCCCAGCGGCACGTTGTCGAAGGTGATCCTGCCGTCGCGCCAAGGCGCCACGCTGCCGGGCGCCAGGCTGGCGACGGCCGACAGGCGGCCGCCGGCATCGCTGCTGACGCCCTGGCCGGCCGTCAGGTCGACTTGCTCTTGCCGCGCGCCCGCCACGCGCACGTGGCCATGCTGCACGGCCACGCGCAGCTGGCCGTCCTGGGCCAGGGTGTTGCGCACGGCAAACTGTGTACCCACCACCGTCACCGTCAAAGGGCCGCTGAGCACGTCGAACGGCTGCCCTTGCTTTGATTGCACCTGGAACAGCGCTTCGCCCTGCGCCAGGCGCACTTCGCGCCGCTGGCGGTACACGGTGACGTGCAGCTGCGTGGCCGTGTCGAGCTGCAGCTTGCTGCCGTCGGGCAGGGCGACGGCCAGGCGCTGGCCCCGCGCCGTGGCATACGACTGGCTGAACGTGGGTTGCTGCCACCACTGGTAGCCGCCCGCGCCCACGCCGAGCAGCAGCATGGCGGCGGCCGCATACGGCAAGGCGCGCAGCCAGTGCCGGCGGGGAGCGGACACTGGCGCAGGGGAAGCCTGGGGCACCGCCCAGCGCGCGGCGACGTGCGCGGGAATCCGGCGCACGGCGCGGTGCGTGTCCTTTAGCTGCGCATACGCATGGGCGTGACGCGCATCGGCCGCCAGCCAGGCGGCAAATTCGGCCTGTTGCTGCGCATCGAGGTTGCCGCGCCGGCTGAACCAGGTGGCCGCCGCCAGCGCCACGCCATCCTGTGTGGCAACAAAGTCGGCGTACTCGCGCAAGTCCGCCTGCTCCTGGGCGGACGGGCCGAACTCATGGCGGGGCGGGCGGGCGGTCATGGGCGCCATTATGTGGCTTTGCGCAAAGAATGCAACTGCGCCTGGCAACTGAGCATGCCGCGCGCGATATGTTTTTCCACCATGCTCACGGAAATGCCCATGCGCGCGGCGATCTGCGCGTGCGGCAATTCCTCGAAGACGTGCAGCACGAAGGCGTCGCGGCAGCGGGGCGGCAGGGCGTCGATGGCGGCCACGCAGGCTTGCCAGTCCCGGCTGCTTTCGAGCACCTGTTCCGGCTGCAAATGCAGCGGTCCTGCCGGATGCGCCGCTTCCGGCAGCGCGTCAAGTGCCTCGTGCTGGCGCAGGGCTGCGCGGCGGTGCTGGTCGATCATCAGGTTGCGCGCCGTGCGGTACAGCAGCGCGCGCGGTTCGCGCACGGCCTGTTCGCCCAGCACGCGCGCATAGCTTTCCTGCACCAGATCCAAGGCAGCCTCGCGGTTGCGCAAGCTGCGCCAGCAAAAGTTCAACAGTTCTTGGTAATAGCGTGCAATCACGGCGTCCGATGTCTGAGTCCGCAGCCAGGAATGCCGCATATGAGAATGATTCTCATTATACGATATGCCAGGATGCGGCGTTAAGCGGCTTGCCGCACCGTGGCAGGCGTACAACGCTTTGTCGGGCGGCCGGCATCGGTTAACATGGGAAGTTAACAGGGAGGCAAGATGGCTATTCAAGTTATTAATACGGCGCCGGTGGCGGGCCAGCGGCCCGGCACCTCCGGCTTGCGCAAGAAGGTGGCGGTCTTCAGCGCCCCGCAGTACCTGGAAAACTTCGTGCAAAGCGTGTTCGACACGCTGGGAGACTGCCGCGGCCAGACCCTGGTGCTGGGCGGCGACGGGCGTTACTACAACCGCGCCGCCATCCAGACGGTGCTGCGCATGGCGGCCGCGCACGGCTACGCGCGCGTGCTGCTGGGGCAGGGCGGCATTTTGTCGACGCCGGCCGTCAGCTGCGTGATCCGCAAGCATGGCGCCAGCGGCGGCATCATCCTGTCGGCCAGCCATAATCCGGGCGGCCCCGATGGCGATTTCGGCATCAAGTACAACATCTCCAATGGCGGCCCGGCGCCCGAAAAGGTCACGGAAGCCATGTTTGCGCGCACGCAAACGCTCACCGAATACCGCATCAGCGACGCGGCCGACATCGACCTCGACGCCTTGGGCACTGTGCGCATCGAGCAGATGACGGTCGAAGTGATCGACCCCGTGCTTGATTACGCTGAACTGATGCAGCAGCTGTTCGACTTCGACGCCATCCGCGCCCTGTTCGCAGGCGGCCTGCGCATCTGCTTTGACGGCATGCACGCCGTTTCCGGCCCGTATGCGACGGCCATCCTGGAAGGCATGCTGGGGGCACCCAAGGGCAGCGTCATCAACGGCGTGCCGCTGGAAGACTTCGGCGGCGGCCATCCGGACCCGAATCCCGTCAACGCGCAGGAACTGATCGCGCGCATGGCCGGCGACGATGCGCCCGACTTCGGCGCCGCCTCGGACGGCGACGGCGACCGCAACATGATCGTCGGCCGGCGCTTCGACGTCACGCCATCGGACAGCCTGGCCATCCTGGCCGCCAACGCCACCGTGTCGCCCGGCTACCGTGGGGGCTTGAAGGGTATCGCCCGCTCGATGCCGACGTCGGGCGCGGCCGACCGGGTCGCCAGCGCGCTGGGCATCCCCTGCTACGAGACGCCGACAGGCTGGAAATTCTTCGGCACCCTGCTCGACGCCGGCATGGCCACCCTGTGCGGCGAAGAGAGCTACGGCACGGGTTCGAACCACGTGCGCGAAAAGGATGGCCTGTGGGCCGTGCTGTTCTGGCTTAACCTGCTGGCGGAGAAAAAACAATCGGTGGAAGACATCGTGCGCGCGCATTGGGCCACCTATGGCCGCAACTACTACTCGCGCCACGACTATGAAGACATCGACAGCGCTGGCGCGGCGCAGCTGATGGCGGCCGTGCGCGGCCGGCTGGCCGCCTTGCCGGGCCAGCAGTTCGATGGCTACACGGTGGCGCTGGCCGACGATTTCAGCTACACGGACCCCGTCGACGGTTCCGTGGCGACGCAGCAGGGCATCCGCATCGTCATGACGGACGGCGCGCGCATCGTGCTGCGCCTGTCCGGCACGGGCACCGAGGGCGCCACCCTGCGCCTGTACCTGGAGCGCTACGAGGCCGATCCCGCGCAGCATGACATCCCGACCCAGCAAGCGCTGGCGGGATTGATCGCCGTGGCCGAGCAAGTGGCGCAGATCCGCGCACGCACGGGGCGCGACGCGCCGACGGTGACGACGTAAAAAAAGGGCGCGTAGGTCGGATTAGCGTGGCATCGCCACGCGTAATCCGACGACATTGTCAGCAGCGTTGTCGGATTACGCCCTTTGGGCTAATCCGACCTACTTGTATGATTACGCCTTGCCCGGGACAGCCGCCTGGCGGTAGTTGTCCACCATCTTGTAGCGCTTCGCATACAGGCCGAAGGCCAGCATGGCGACGGCGGCAAAGGCGGCGAAGAAGAACATCTGGAAAGCCGTCACGCTGATGCCGCTCTCGGCGATCTTGCCGATCACGCCTTCATTCATGACGCTGCGGTTGACGATCAGCACCCACAGGTTGCCCACCGTGGTCGACAGGTTCCAGAAGCTCATGATGGCGCCCTTCATCGACACGGGCGCCTGGCTGTACGCAAACTCCAGGCCCGTGGCCGAGACCAGCACTTCGCCGAACGTCAGCAGGGCGTACGGCAGGATCTGCCACATGATGGAGACGGCGTTGCCGCTGTCGAGGGCCAGCTGCAGCAAGCCGATGACGATCCACGCCAGCGAGGAAAAGCCGATACCGGCCGTCATGCGGCGCAGGGCCGTCGCTTCCAGGCCGAAGCGGTTGAGCATCGGGTACAGCACCAGGTTGTTGAACGGGATCAAGAGCATCACCAGCATCGGGTTCAGCGCCTGCATCTGCGCCGGCAGGAACCAGCTCGGTTTTTCCATGGTGTTCGCCTGCACGATCCAGGTCGAGGCCTTCTGGTCGAATAGCGAGAAGAACGGCGTGACGAGGGCGAAGATGACGAGGATGCGCAGCACGGCGCGCACGCCTTCGACGGCTTCGTCCGGGTGGATGCCGCGCGCGCGTTCCAGCTGCATGGCCGTGCCGATGCTGCCGAAGGCCAGCAGCAAGACCAGCGCGGTACACGCGGAAATCACGAAGCCCCATTCGGGAATGCTGTAGAACGCGTACAGCGCGCCGAGCACGCCCACGTAGGCCACGTACAGGCCGGGACGCGAACCGCCGTCGACGCGGGCCAGCAGGGCCGTGCGGGCCACGCGGGTGAACGAATCGGGATTCGGCGGCGCAGGCGGCACGTGCACGTATTTCTTGGCGCCCATCCAGAAGACGATGGTGGCGGCCAGCATCATCAGGCCGGGAATGCCGAAGGCGATCGACGGACCGAAATCGCGCAGGAACATCGGCATCAGCAGCGAGGCGAAGAAGGAGCCGAAGTTGATGATCCAGTAGAACAGATCGAACACCAGCTTGGCCTTGTGCTTGTTGGTCTGGTCGAACTGGTCGCCGACGAACGAGGCGACGAGCGGCTTGATGCCGCCGGAACCGAAGGCGATCAGGAACAGACCGAAATAGAAGCCGTTGACGCTGTTTTCAAACAGGGCCAGGCAGGCGTGGCCCGCGCAATACACGAGGCTGAGCCAGAAGATGGTGTTGTACTTGCCGAAGAAGCGGTCGGCCAGCCAGCCGCCCAGCAGCGGGAAGAAATACACGCCGATGACGAAGGTGTGGAACACGTGCTTGGCTTCGCCCGTGCGCTGGTCGATCGGGATCATCAGCAGCAGGGTGCTGATGAGGAATGGCGTCAGGATGTTGCGCATGCCGTAAAAGCTGAAGCGTTCGCAGCCTTCGTTGGCGATGATGTACGGTATTTGCCGCGGCATTTTGCCTGTGGCGGTTTGTGTCTCGGCCGATGACATTGGCTCTCCCCCAAGTTTTTTTTGTAAGCCGCGATGCTAAGGCCTGCCGCGTTTGCTTGCAACAGAAAAAACGGCCTGTCCGCTATTTCGCAGGGATTTGTAAGGTATTGATTTTCATAAAGACATTACTTTCGGCACTTGCGCTTGCACTTGCACACGCCGGGCGCGGCAGCAACAGCTGCAGTTGCAGCATGCCATCCGGCGCGGGGCTGTCCTCCACGGTAAAGCCGCAGCCCAGGTACAGGGTCAATGCCGCGTGGTTGTCCTGCGCCACGGCCAGGCGCAGGCGGGCCAGTTCGGGAATGGCGCAGGCATGGGCGATGGCTGCCTGCAGCAGTTGCCGTCCCGCGCCATGCCCGCGTGCCTGCGGCGCCACGTACACGCCCCACAGGCTGGCCTTGTCATGCACGACGGCGATCGGTTCGCGGCGCAGGCCGGCAATGCCGATCAATTGATCCTTGTCGAAAGCGCCAAATATTATTTGGTGGGGCGTGATGCGCAAGCGCTCGGCTATCCGTGCCAGCGGCAAGCCGCCCTCCGCCGCGTGCGTGGTGCAGAAGGCGGCGGGTAGTTCGGCGATGCCGGCCAGGCGCAGCGCGCGGTAGGCGGCAACGTCGTCGGGCGTCAGGGGGCGGACAATGATGGCGGACATGTGGGCGAGTATCGGGCTTCGATGCCAGAAAGTAAACCTTGCGTTGCTGCGTTTTCGACCATAAGATATATCTTATTGCGATATATCTTAAGGAATCATCATGTTCCATCTTCTGCACGGGATGCACCCCGTGCGCGCGGCAGCCCATGGCCAGGGCGATGCGCCAGGCACGCCTGGCCATTCCGTTGCCCGCGGACCGAAAATGTTTGACGCGGGCACCTTGCGCTACCTGGTGCTGCAATTGATCGCCGACAAGCCGCGCCACGGCTACGACATCATCAAGGCCATCGAACAGCGCGCCGGCGGCGCGTATGCCCCGAGTCCCGGCGCCATCTATCCGCTCATGCACGGCCTCGTGGGCCACGGCTACGTGGCCGTCAGCCTCGATGGCAACAAGAAGCTGCACAGCATCACGCCCGAGGGACGGGGTTTCCTGGAGGCGAACCGCGCCTATGTCGACGCGATTGCCGCCAGGGTCGATGCGCCGGCCAGCGCGGACGACGATTTGCGCCACCTGATGCACGAACTGAAGGCGGCCGTGCTGGCGCGCGGGCGCGCGGGCGAGCCGGATGCCGGGCGCCTCGATGCCATCCGCGCCATCCTGCGCCAGGCCCGTACCGATATCGAGGCGCTGGCATGACGGCCGCGCCTGTTCCCTTGCTGACGCCGGCGCGCGAGCGCACGATGCTGTGGCTGCTTGCGCTGACGCAATTTACCGTCATCATGGATTTCATGGTGATGATGCCGCTGGCGCCCCAGCTGATGCAGGCTTTCCACATCGGCCCGGCCGCCGTCTCGGGCGCCGTCTCGGCCTACGCCTGGTGCGCGGGCCTGTCCGGCTTGCTGGCGGCCACGTATATCGACCGCTTCGACCACAAGAAGCTGCTGCTGACCATGTTTTGCCTGTTCACCTTGTCGAACCTCGCTTGCGCGCTGGCGCCGAACTTCCACGTGCTGCTGTGGTCGCGCGCGTTTGCGGGGCTGACGGGCGGCGTGCTGGGCGCCATGGTCATGGCCATCATCGGCGACGTGATTCCTTCCGAGCGGCGCGGCGCGGCCACCGGCATCGTCATGACCTCGTTTGCCATGGCGGCCGTGGGCGGCGTGCCCATCGGCGTGGTGCTGGCCGCGCACTTTGGCTGGGCTTCGCCGTTTTTCCTGCTGGTCGTGCTGTCGCTGCTGGTCTGGCTGGGCGCGGCGCGCGTGCTGCCCTCGCTGACGGCGCACATGGGCGCGGCTGCCACGCCGCTGCGCCAGGTGCTGCCGAACCTGCTGGCGCTGTTCCGCGAGCGGCGCCACCTGAAAGCGTTCTCCTTGTCGATTGTCAACATGACGGCAGGCATGCTGGTCATTCCCTTCATTTCGCCCGTGCTCGTGGGCAATATGGGGCTGGCGCCGGCCGATGTCACCTGGGTGTATCTGGCGGGCGGCTGCGCCACGATCTTTACGGCGCGCCTGATCGGCCGCTGGGCGGACCGGGCCGGCAAGCAGCAGGTGTACCGCTGGGTGTCCCTGCTGTCGATTGCGCCGCTGCTGTTCATGACGCACTTGCCCCAGCTGCCGTTGCTGGGGCTGATGCTGGCGTTTCCCTTCTTTATGGCTCTCGTCTCGGGCCGCATGGTGCCGCTGCAGGCGCTGCTGACGACCATCCCGGAACCGCACAAGCGGGGCGCGTTTCTCAGCGCCAATTCGGCCCTGCAAAGCTTTGGCAGCGGCCTGGGCGCCTGGCTGGGCGGCTTGACCCTGCAGACGGATGCGGCCGGCCACATCAGCGGCTACGGCATCAATGGCTGGCTGGCGGCGGGCTTGTCGCTGTGGACGGTGTGGTGGGTGGCGCGCGTGCGCGGCGCGCCGCCGCAGGGCGCGCCGGCGTAGGGGATTACTGCGTGGCGATGCGCTGCATGGGCGCATTGTCCTTGCGCCATTGTTCCAGGCTGATCAGCTCACCGCTGACGACGTCGTCGACGAGGATGCGCTTGCCATCCTGGGAGACGACGAAACTCTCCCAGCGGTGCGCCGCGTCCGGCGTGTTTTCCACAAAGTTCAGGTCATAGTAGGGCTTGCCATCGATGAGACGCACGTCGGGCGACGTTTCCATCACGGCGCCGTGGGCGCGGCCGCCCGAAGCCTTTTCGATATGCGCCGACCAGGCCTTGATTTCCGGCAATGCCATCAGCGCATCGACGGCGCGCGCGCTCTGTTCTGGCGCCGCCTGGCTGCTCGCGGCCGGGGCATTGGTGCCGTGCGGCGCGCCTTGCTGGTGCAGGTAGAAAGCGCCGAGCCCGGCGGCCAGCAAGCCGGCCAGGATGCCGGCGATGATGGTGGTTTTGGAAGAAGAGGCGCGTGGCTGCATGATGGTGGCGTGAGAAAGAGGGACGATGGCGGCCATGCTAAAGCAAAACGTGCAGGCGGGCAATCGTTGAAATTTCTAAAAAGCAAGACGAAAAAAAGCCACCTTCCGTGGAAGATGGCTCTCGGGGCTGCCGGGCAGGCGCAAGCAGCTTTTGGTCTGCCTGTCCCGTCCCGGCGTGGCGGCTGCGCGCGCCGTCGCCTGCGCGCGCGGCCGCCTGGATTACATCATGCCGTCCATGCCGCCCATGCCGCCCATACCACCCATGCCGCCGCCCATGCCGCCGGCTGCCTTGTCGTCAGCGATTTCGCAGACCATGCAGTCGGTCGTCAGCATCAGCGAAGCGATCGAAGCGGCGTTTTGCAGCGCCGAACGGGTCACTTTGGCTGGGTCCAGAACGCCCATTTCCACCATGTCGCCATACGTGCCGTTGGCAGCGTTGTAGCCGTAGTTGCCCGCGCCAGCCAGGACGGCTGCCACGACGACCGAAGCTTCTTCGCCGGCGTTTTGCACGATCATGCGCAGCGGCTCTTCCATTGCGCGCAGGACGATCTTGATACCAGCGTCTTGATCAGGATTGTCGCCCTTGACCGTGATGTTGGCGCGTGCGCGCAGCAGGGCTACGCCGCCGCCTGGCACGATGCCTTCTTCCACGGCAGCGCGCGTGGCGTGCAGTGCATCTTCAACGCGGGCTTTCTTCTCTTTCATTTCGACTTCGGTGGCTGCGCCAACCTTGATCACGGCAACGCCGCCAGCCAGTTTGGCCACGCGCTCTTGCAGTTTTTCACGGTCGTAGTCCGAGGTCGCTTCTTCGATCTGTACACGCACTTGTTTCACGCGTGCTTCGATCGAGGCAGCTTCGCCGGCGCCATCGATGACGATGGTGTTTTCCTTGCCCACTTCGATGCGTTTCGCCTGGCCCAGTTCGGCCAGGGTCACTTTTTCCAGGGTCAGGCCGACTTCTTCAGCGATCACCTGGCCGCCCGTCAGGACAGCGATGTCTTCCAGCATGGCTTTGCGGCGGTCGCCGAAGCCTGGTGCTTTCACTGCGCAGGTTTTCAGGATACCGCGGATGTTGTTCACAACCAGGGTAGCCAGCGCTTCGCCTTCGATGTCTTCCGCGATGATCAGCAGTGGACGGCCAGCCTTGGCGACTTGTTCCAGTACCGGCAGCAGGTCACGGATGTTCGAGATTTTCTTGTCGCACAGCAGGACGAATGGGCTGTCCAGGACGGCAACTTGCTTCTCTGGGTTGTTGATGAAGTATGGCGACAGGTAGCCGCGGTCGAACTGCATGCCTTCAACGATGTCCAGCTCGTCGTTCAGCGACTTGCCGTCTTCTACCGTGATCACGCCTTCTTTGCCGACTTTTTCCATCGCTTCAGCGATACGCTCGCCGATCGAGTAGTCCGAGTTCGCCGAGATCGCGCCAACCTGGGCGATTTCCTTGGTCGTGGTGCAAGGACGGGCGATTTTCGCCAGTTCTTCGACGGTCGCTGCAACAGCTTTGTCGATACCGCGCTTCAGGTCCATCGGGTTCATGCCGGCGGCAACGAACTTCATGCCTTCGCGCACGATGGCTTGTGCCAGCACGGTCGCGGTGGTGGTGCCGTCGCCAGCGTTGTCGCTGGTGCGGGAAGCCACTTCCTTGACCATTTGCGCGCCCATGTTCATGAGCTTGTCTTTGAGTTCAACTTCTTTCGCTACCGACACGCCGTCCTTGGTGACGGTAGGGGCGCCGAACGAGCGCTCCAGGACCACGTTGCGGCCTTTCGGGCCCAAGGTGACTTTGACTGCGTTGGCGAGGATGTTGACGCCTTCGACCATCTTGGCGCGCGCTGCGTCGCCGAATACTACTTCTTTAGCTGCCATGTTCAATTCTCCTGAGTTTCGGGATGTATCTGTCTACAACGTGGAAACAATTACTTGACGACGATCGCCATGATGTCTTCTTCGCGCATGACCAGCAGCTCATCGCCGTCAACTTTGACGGTTTGGCCGGCGTACTTGCCGAACAGGACGCGGTCGCCCACTTTGACATCCAGAGGACGGACTTTGCCGTCGTCGAGAATCTTGCCATTGCCTACGGCAAGGACTTCGCCTTGATCCGGTTTTTCAGCAGCTGCATCAGGAATGATGAGGCCGGACGCAGTCTTGGTTTCCTGGTCGAGGCGTTTGACGATGACGCGATCGTTCAATGGGCGCAGATTCATACAAAACTCCTTAAAGTTCAATGGATAGGTGTTGCTAAATGAATACATGCCTGGCACAGCGCCAGGCGTGCTTTCAGTGACCGCCGTTGAAAGCAGCCCGCAACGGTCAAGCAAACCCCATGGCATCGGGTGCATGCCGGCGCTGGGCAGTGGTGGCATCGCGGCGTCGCCCGCCGCGTAGCGTTCCCTGCTGTTGCCCGGCAGACACCATCATGTCTTGAGGATTGCTACGAAAGAGTTTGTTAGCACTCTCTACTAACGAGTGCTAATTATAGGGACGGTAGGGGGCTTATTCAAGGGCTTATTCTCCGGGAAGATAAGCTTGGACGTTCTACGCAGCCTGCATTTACGCAGGGTTTGCGCAAACGCAAGCCTCGTTCCCGGGCGTCAGCAACAGGCGCGACTCTAGCATGCCCATCAGGCGAACGGCGTTCCTGTACGCACAGGAAACAGAGTTTTGCTATGGACTTTGATAAGATGATTGCAATTGCATATCAATATTCCCCTGTACCAGAAAGCACACCATGCCATCGACTCTTTCCCGTCCCGCCCTGCGCCTGCTCGGTGCCGCCCTCGTCGGCCTCGCCTGCCTGGGCAATGCCGCCGCGCAAACGCCCACGATTCTCGACGAGATCACCGTGGCGACCCTGACGCCGCTGGAAAAGGACATGCTGCTCAACGAGCTGTTCAACGACCTCAACAAGGACGACGACGACCAGGAAGCGCATGTGTGGGACAACGGCGGCGACCGTGGCGTGCGGGTGAAAGTCACATATAACTTCAGCAACTCCGGCATGACGGAACACAGCCTGAAGGCGCACATCTGCCGCGACCTGAAATTCGTCGTCACGGCGGGCGGCAAGTCGCAAGACCTGAGCCGCCGTACGTGCTCGCAGAACAGCGGCCGTTGGGATGTGCAGGGCAAGGACCCGGCGCCCGTCGTGTATCCGCCCTTCCTGTCCGACGTGACCATCGCCAAGCTGAATGCGAAGGAACAGAAATCCTTGCTGACGGCCGCCGTGCGCACCTTGAAAGATGAAGAGGATGGCAAGAGCCGTGAATGGAGCAACAAGGGGCTGGGCAATGCCGTGCCCTTGCGCGTCACTTTGACGCCCTCGCGGACGGACGCCAAACCTGGCAGCTACCACCGTACTTGCCGCGACTTGACGATGGTGCTTGATGGCAAGAGCGGCAAGCAGGAATTGACGCGCCGCTCGTGCGAAAACCGCTATGGCGGTCTCGATATCGAACCCGATTACGTCGACGAGTAAAACGCTGCCATCGCGGCGCCGGCGGATGCGTGCAGATGGCGAAACGCGCCGGAAAAAGCGTGTATTTCACGGCAACTGACCTGCATTGATGTAAATATGTGTGACAGCGGCGTGATTCGATTGACGCCCATGGAGCGTCCGCCCTATAGTGGCGGGATGATTTCCGAATTCAACGAATTATCCGACAAAATAGGCCTGCTGGCCGAAATGACCCATGCGCTGCGCCGTGAAAACGCGCAACTGCGCAAGGACAATGCCGCGCTGGCCGCCGAGAACGCCCTGTATGTGCAGCGCATGCGCGAGGCGCAGGAGCGGGTCGAGGCGTTGCTGGAAAAAATTCCCGAACTGGTGCAAGCCGGCCTGGAGCAAGCCGCTTCGGAGGCAGGCGCCTATCTTGCCGAGAACGAGAAGGAAGCGTAATGCCGCGTGTCGATGTCAATATCATGGGCCAGTCCTACAGCATGGTCTGCCGCGACGGCGAAGAGCGCGCGCTGCGCGAAGCGGCGATCTATCTCGATAGCAAAATGAAAGCCATCCGCGACGCGGGCAAGGTCAAGGGCAATGACCGCATCGCCGTGCTGGCCGCCCTGGGCGTGGCCGCGGAATTCCTTTCCGTGAAGTCGCCGCAAGGTCCGCTGTCGGAACTGACGATCCTGGAAGTGAAGCAAAAGATCTCGGCCATGCACACAGTATTGGATAGCGCATTGACGCCCCAGGAAAACCTTTTTTAAGCGGACACGGTACGATTTGTCTTTGCGATGCGCGATCAAAGGAGTAAACTTGGGTCTACCCTGCGGTGTTCGCGATTGCCATATATTCCTTGAACCATTTATGCGCATCGGTTGCGAATTTTGTTTGATGGGAGTGAGCGTCGCTCGTTCGACGAACCCGAAATTGAACTAACGTGACCACCTTGAACCGTTTGGTTCGGGATGCCGGCATAGCGGCACAGGCGGGGCCCAATTTGCAGTACAAAAAACGGTTGCAGCATCAGCATGCGCAGCCGTTTTTTTACGCCTGTCGCTTTTATTCTTTGACCTGGGGAATGTAATGAAACAGTACTGGCTGATGAAATCCGAACCCGATGAAGTGAGCATCGACGACCTGATGGCCGCGCCCGGGCACACCATGCCCTGGTTCGGCGTGCGCAACTACCAGGCGCGCAACTTCATGCGCGACGGCATGCAGGTCGGCGATGGCGTGCTGTTTTATCACTCGAGCTGCCCGCAGCCGGGCGTGGCGGGCGTGGCCGAAGTGGCCAGCGGCGCATATCCCGATCACAGCCAGTTTGAAGAGGGCGGCAAGTATTTCGATGCCAAGGCCACGCAGGAACAGCCGCGCTGGATCAGCGTCGACGTACGAGGCCTGAAGAAGACGGCGCTGTTGCCCCTGTCCGAGATGCGCCAGATGCCGGAGCTGGAAGACATGCTGCTGCTCAAGAAGGGCAGCCGGCTGTCCATCACGCCGGTAACGCCGGCGCAATGGAAAGTGATTACAAGCAGGTTACAGGCTTAAACTGTTCATCAGGCAGCGCGGGCCTTGGTGGGCGGCGTGCCCATCACCTGGCTTTTATACGCCCATACCAGCAGCGCGATGGCGCCGACGATCATGGGCAAGGACAGCATCTGGCCCGACGTGATCGGCACGCCCAGCCACACGACTTCCCAGTCCGGCGTGCGGAAGTATTCCGTGAAGAAGCGCGCGCAGCCGTACAGCAGGGTGAACATGGCGCCCACGGCCATGCGCGGGCGCTGCTTGCGCGCATACAGCCACAGGATGATGAACACCAAAATGCCGTCGACCAGCATCTGGTAGATCGGCGACGGGTGCACGGGATACGGAATGCCCGGCCATTGCATGGCCCACGGCAGGGTGTCCGGGGCGATGCGGCCCGGCAGTTCGGCATTGATGAAGTTGCCCAGGCGACCGGCCGCGTAGCCGAGCGGCACCAGCGGCGCGATGAAGTCAAGCACGTCGAACAGGTTGCGGCCCGCCTTGCGGCTCCACAGGTACATGGCCAGGATGACGCCGAGGAAGCCGCCATGGAAGGACATGCCGCCATGCCAGACCATGAAGATCTCGAGCGGATTGTGCAGGAAGTATTCGGGACGGTAGAACAGTACTTCGCCCAGGCGCCCGCCGATTACCACGCCCAGCATGCCGTAGAACAGCATGTCGTCGAGGTCTTCCTTCTTCCAGCCCAGCACGGCGATATGCGGCTGCTTGATGCGCACGCGGCCCAGGATAATGAACAGGGCAAAGGCCAGCACATACATCAGGCCGTACCAGTGCACGGCAAGCGGGCCGATCTGGATGGCTATCGGGTCGGGCATCGGGTGTATCAGCATGGGGTTTCTTTCTTTGTTTAAAGCCAAGGTTGCGTAGTATGGGGGCGCTGGCGGTTTTTTGCCTTAGCGGCCACTTAATTTAATCGGCGGCAGCGCTGATCTGCTTGTGCAGCAGCGCCAGGAAACCTTGCAGCACGGCGGACGGATTGTCGCGGCGCCAGGCCAGGCCAGTTTCCACCAGCGGCGTGGCGTCCTGCAGCGGCCTGTATTCTACGCCCGGGCGCATCAGATTCGATACCGATTGTGGCACAAGCGCGATGCCCATGCCAGCCGAGACGAGGCTGACGATGGTTTGCATCTGGATCGCTTCCTGGCCGATCTGCGGCGTGATGCCGGCCGCGCGGAACACGCCGAGGATGGCGTCGTGCAGGGCGGGCGAGATCGCGCGCGGAAAAATAATCAGGGGCAGGGGCGGCAGGTCGCGCAGGCGCACGGCGCCCGGCGTGTTCAGGATGGCGAGGCCGGACGGTGCGGCCAGCACCAGCGGCTCGGCCAGCACGGGCAGGTAATCGAGCGCCCCTTTCGCCTTCTCGGGCAGGGGCGGGATCAGCAGGCCCGCATCCGTGCGCCCGGCCAGCAGTTCATCGAGCTGCAAGTCGGAAGTGGCTTCCTGCAGCGCGATCTGCACCTGCGGATAGGCAGTTTGATACGCGCGCAGCAATGGCGGCAGCACGCTGTAGTCGGCCGAGGAGACAAAGGCCAGGCTCAGGCGGCCCGCCTCGCCCTGCGCGGCGCGCCGCACCAAGGCGGGCAAGTCTTGCGCCTGCGCCAGCAGCCGGCGCGCCTCGGGCAGCAGGGCCGTGCCGGCCGGCGTCAGCTGCACTTCGCGGCGCGTGCGCACGAACAGCGGTGCGCCCAGCTGTTCTTCCAGGGCCATGATGGTTTGCGACAGGGGCGGCTGCGTCATGTGCAGGCGCGCGGCGGCGCGGCCGAAGTGCAGCTCCTCGGCGACGGTGACGAAATAGCGCAACTGGCGCAGTTCAAGGTTCATATGCGTTTCCATGCAGATTGAATGCTGTGATATGTAAAACGACTCACAGGCACGTGCATCATATATTTGACAGTGGGGCGCGCGCAAGGCAATCTGGCGTACCCCCACTGCATGCAGGGTTTTGCTGGAAATCCGCGCAGTCAGGCATCAATCATCCTTGGAAGGACCCCATCATGCCGCAATACCGCTCCCGCACCACCACCCACGGCCGCAACATGGCTGGCGCCCGCGCCCTGTGGCGCGCCACCGGCATGAAGGATGGCGACTTCGACAAGCCGATCATCGCCGTCGTCAACTCGTTTACCCAGTTCGTGCCCGGTCACGTGCACCTGAAAGACCTGGGACAGATGGTGGCGCGCGAGATCGAGGCGGCCGGCGGCGTGGCCAAGGAGTTCAACACCATCGCCGTCGATGACGGCATCGCCATGGGCCACGGCGGCATGCTGTATTCGCTGCCGTCGCGCGACCTGATCGCCGATTCCGTCGAATACATGGTCAATGCCCACTGCGCCGACGCCATGGTCTGCATCTCGAACTGCGACAAGATCACGCCGGGCATGCTGATGGCCGCCATGCGCATCAATATCCCCGTCGTGTTTATTTCCGGCGGGCCGATGGAAGCGGGCAAGGTCGTCAAGGTGGTCAACGGCACGCAGAAGATCATCAAGCTGGACCTGGTCGACGCCATGATCAAGGCGGGCGACAGCACCGTCTCCGACGCCGACGTGGCCGAGATCGAACGTTCGGCCTGCCCCACCTGCGGTTCGTGTTCCGGCATGTTTACGGCCAACTCGATGAACTGTCTGACGGAAGCGCTGGGTCTGGCCCTGCCCGGCAACGGCACCATCCTGGCTACGCACTCGGACCGCCAGCAGCTGTTCCTGCGCGCGGGCCGTCTGATCGTGGAACTGGCCAAGCGCCATTACGAGCAGGACGATTACTCGGTGCTGCCCCGTTCCATCGCCACCAAGGCCGCGTTTGAAAACGCCATGGCGCTCGACGTCTCGATGGGCGGCTCGACCAATACCGTGCTGCACCTGCTGGCCGCCGCGCACGAGGCGGAAGTGGAATTCACGATGGCCGACATCGACCGCATTTCGCGCAAGGTGCCTTGCCTGTGCAAGGTGGCGCCGATGACGGACAAATACCATATCGAAGACGTGCACCGCGCCGGCGGCATCGTGGGCATTTTGGGCGAACTGGCGCGCGCCGGCCTGCTCAACACGACTTTGCCGACGATCCACGCGCCGACCCTGGCCGACGCCATCGCGCAAAACGACATCATGTGCACGGATAACCCCGCCGTGCATGAACTGTTCCGCGCCGCGCCGGGCGGCGTGCCGACGCAGACGGCGTTTTCGCAGTCGGAGCGCTTCGCGGCCGTCGACACGGACCGCAGCACGGGCTGCATCCGCGACAAGGCCCACGCGTATTCGCAGGATGGCGGCCTGGCCGTCTTGTACGGCAACCTTGCGGAAAAGGGCTGCATCGTCAAGACGGCGGGCGTCGACGAAAGCATTTTGAAATTCTCGGGCAAGGCGCGCGTGTTCGAAAGCCAGGATTCCGCTGTTGAAGCGATTTTGGCCGATACCGTGCATGAAGGCGACGTCGTCATCATCCGCTACGAAGGCCCGAAAGGCGGCCCCGGCATGCAGGAAATGCTGTATCCGACCTCGTACATCAAGTCCAAGGGCCTGGGCAAGGCGTGCGCGCTGTTCACGGACGGGCGCTTCTCGGGCGGCTCCTCGGGCCTGGTGATCGGCCACGCCTCGCCGGAAGCGGCCGAAGGCGGTGCCATCGGCCTGGTGGAAGAGGGCGATTTCATCGACATCGACATCCCCGAGCGCACCATCAACCTGCGCATCACGGCTGCCGAGCTGGCCGCGCGCCGCGCCGCCATGGAAGCGAAGGGCGACGCGGCCTGGCTGCCCGTCGACCGCGAGCGCTACGTGTCGCAGGCGCTGCAGGCGTATGCGGCGCTGACGACGTCGGCCGACCGGGGCGCCGTGCGGGATCTGTCGCAGCTGAAAAAACGCTGATCTGTTGCGTCAGTACGACGGCCGGCCCCGTTTGACGATGCGGGGCCGCCTGTCGTTACATCGCCTTACAAACAACATGGTCATGGGCGCGCAGATGGGGCAGAATAGCTATGCCTTCTGACGACATTGCGTGACTACATTGAAACGCTTGATCTGGGCTCGTGGTGCATCTGCGGAAACACAGTAAAATGCCGCAGGAAGTAACTTTGGAGAAAAGACAATGAAACGTTTTATGTTGGTGAGTGTATTGACCGTATCGGCTCTGGCATCGCAAGCAGCGTTGGCCAATCCGGACCTGGCGAAAGCAAAGAACTGCATGGCTTGCCATGCGGTGAGCACGAAACTGGTGGGCCCTGCGTTCAAGGACGTGGCTGCCAAGTACGCTGGTCAGAAAGACGCGGAAGCCAAGCTCGCGGCGAAAGTCATGAAGGGCGGTTCCGGCACCTGGGGCGCGATCCCGATGCCAGCCAATCCGCAAGTGAGCGATGCGGAAGCCCATACCCTGGTTAAATGGGTACTGGCACAGAAATAATCTGTGCCGCAGTACCTGCAATTAGCGCGCCGGCAATCCCGGCGCGTTTTTTTTGCCCGCTGCCTTATGCAGATTGCCCATGCCCTCCAGTGTCGCCCGCACCGCCTCGTCGAGCGGCGTATGCGGCTCCTGGCCCAGCACGGCCAGCAGCCGCGCATTGTCCATGGACAAGGGCGCTTGCCACAGATAGCGCATCTCGCGCATTTCGCGCAAGGTCGCCACGAACGGCGACGCCAGCGCCACCAGCCACCACGGAAAACGCCGGATGGCGGGCGCGGTTCCTGTCGCCTGTTCCACCACGCGGGCGATCGCCCCCGTCATTTGCCGGCCGTCGTGGTCCCAGTGGCCGGCCATGTGAAAGCGCGCAAACGCGGGCAAGGTGGCGCGTAAAGCCAGCAATTGCACCATCGTGCGCGCCACGTCGGGCAGGTAGGACCACTGGTGGCCCACGCCGGGCGCGCCCGGATACAGCACCTTGCGCACGCTCTGGCCCGGTTTCACCAGCCCCTGCGAAAACCAGTTGTTGCCGGCGCGGGGACCGAAGAAGTCGCCCGCGCGCACGATCAGCACGCGCGCGCCGTGCGTGCTGGCCCGTTCCAGCCGTGCTTCCAGTTCCACACGGATGGCGCCCTTGCGCGTGAGCGGACGTTGCGGCGCGTCTTCCGCCAGCACGGGAAAGGCGTCCGGGCCGAAGTTGTACACGGTGCCGGGCAGCACGATGGTGGCGCCTTCGGCCGTCGCCGCGGCAATCGTGTTGTCGAGCATGGGCAGCACCAGCTGGCCCCAGTTCCGGTAGCCGGGCGGGTTGACGGCGTGCACGATGACGGCGCAGCCTTTGGCGGCCGCCAGCACGTCAGTGCGCGACAGCGCGTCGCCGCGCAGCCACTCGATGTTATCTCGCCGTGGCGATGGCGTTTCTCCCCGCGTCAGGGCGCGCACCTGCCAGCCCGCCGTCAGTAGCTGGCGCACCATCTCGCCGCCGATGCCGCCTGTGGCGCCCAGTACCAATACTGTTTTCGTGTTCTCCATCATGACCTCCGTGTGGTTGATGGTGCCAGTATCTGCCGCGCTGGGCTAATTGGGAATTGACGAACATCGCGTACAAGCTATACATTTATGTATGACCAAGTTGACGCCATGAACCCATCCATTGCCTGGGAATACTACCGCACCTTGCTGGCCGTGCTGAAGCACGGTTCGCTCTCCGGCGCGGCCCGCGCGCTGGGCATCACGCAGCCCACCGCCGGCCGGCATATCGCGGCCCTCGAACAGGCGCTGGGCGCGACGCTGTTTACGCGCTCGCAGCAGGGCTTGCTGCCCACGGAAGTGGCGCTGGCGCTGCGTCCCCATGCGGAAACCATGGAGCACACTGCCGCCCTGATGGAGCGCGCGGCCAGCAGCCAGGGGCAGGGCGTGGCCGGCGTCGTGCGCATCGCGGCCAGCGAAGTGGTGGGCGTGGAAGTGCTGCCGCCCATCCTGGCCCGCTTGCGCGCGCGCCATCCGGGCCTGACCATTGAATTAGTATTAAGCAACAAGGTGCAGGATTTGCTGCGCCGCGAGGCGGACATTGCCGTGCGCATGCTGCGGCCGCGCCAGGAGCAGCTGGTGGCGCGCAAAGTGGGCGAGATCGAACTGGGCCTGCATGCGCACGCCGATTATCTGGCACGCCATGGCACGCCGGCGCGATTGCTTGATCTGGCGCAACACGCCGTCATCGGCTACGACGAGGCGAGTCCCTTCGTGCGCAACGCGGGCGCGGCCTTTCAGGGATTTACGCGGGACAGCTTTGCCTGGCGCAGCGACAGCGACCTGGCGCAGCTGGCATGGATACGGGCGGGCGCCGGCATCGGCGTGTGCCAGGCAGGGCTGGCAGCGCGCGATCCGGCCCTGCGGCGCGTGTTGCCGCAAGCGTTTTCGCTACCGATGGAAACCTGGGTCACCATGCATGAAGACTTGCGCGGCAGCCTGCGCTGCCGCGCCACCTTCGACGCGCTGGCCGAAGGTTTACTGGCTTACGTGGCCGGGCAGCCGCTTACTTGACCACTTCCATCTTGGTTTTCTTGCCATCCCGATACGTGAAGAGCGTCAGCGCGCCATCCTTGATGTCGCCGTTGGCGTCGAACGAGATCGGCCCCGTCACGCCCTGGTAGTGCACCTTGGCCAGATACGGCAGGTAGACGGACGGTTTCGACGATTTCGCATCCTGCATGGCGGTGGCCATGGTCATCACGGCATCGTAGACGTATGGCGCGTACAGCTGCACTTCCATATTGTATTTCTGCTTGTAGCGGGCGCGGAAATCGTCCATGCCTTTTTGCTGCGCGCCCGTCACGCCGCCCGCTTCCGCGCAGGTGACCATGTCTTCGCCGACGGCGTCGCCCGCCAGTTTGCCCAGCGGTTCCGTGCACAGGCCGTCGCCGCCCATGAACTTGGCCTTGATGCCCAGCGCCTTCATCTGGCGCAGCATGGGGCCGCCCACGGAATCCATGCCGCCAAAGAAGATCAGGTCGGGATTTTTCGACTTGATGCTGGTCAAAATGGCATTGAAGTCCGTCGCGTTGGCATTGGTAAATTCCTTGCCGACGATTTGCACGCCAGGTGCCGCCTTCTTGGCGCCCTTGACGAACTGTTCCGCCACGCCCTGGCCGTAGGCCGTGCGGTCGTCGATGACGGCGATTTTCTTCGCCTGCAGCTTGCCCACGGCATACGCGCCCAGGGTGCCCCCCAGCTTGTTGTCATTGGCCACGACGCGGAAGGCCGTGTTGAATTTTTGCTGGGTATAGGTCGGGTTGGTGGCGGCCGGCGAAATCTGCGGGATGCCCGCATTGAAGTAAATGCGCGAGGCGGGAATCGTCGTGCCCGAGTTCAGGTGGCCGACGACGCCGTTGACCTTGGCGTCGACCAGCTTTTGCGCCACGGCCGTGCCCTGCTTGGGATCGGCCGCGTCATCTTCGGGCACCAGCACGAATTTCACGGCTTTGCCGTCGATCTTGAAGCCTTTGGCGTTCAAATCCTCGATGGCCATCTTGGCCGCGTTCTCGTTATCCTTGCCCAGGTGGGAGCTGGCGCCAGAGACCGGGGCGACGTGGCCGATCTTGATGATTTCCTGCGCGCCCGCATGGCCGGCAAAGGCGAGGGCGAGGGCGAGAGGAAGGACTTTGGTCTTGAGCAGCATAAACATTCTCCAATGGATAAAGATACGGCGGCGTCTCGTGAAAACCGCTTCGAATGGCGGTACGTGTGAAGAAAGGTACAACAAAAAACAGGCGGCGCAAAGCCGCATTTCGGGCTTTTTACATTTTGTCGCAACAATCACCAAAGTGAGGCGCGATGCACCGATTTCGCAGGCGCGAGCGCACCAAAGAATGGCGTTGGAGGAAAGAATAGGGTAGGTCGGGCAGGTCGGGGTAGGTCGGGTTAGCGCGCAGCGCGTAACCCGACATTGCGCGGCATGCTCATAACCCAACGGCAAGGACGGGGAATGCCGGGGTCAGACCCGTCGGGTCTGACCCCAGATTTTTGTCGGTGATGAAATGGTCGCAACGACAGGTGTGTGCTTACTGAGCCGGCGGATGCAAATGCCCGAGCTCATGGCTGACCGCATGCGCGACGATCTGTTCCAGCGATTGCTGCAAGTCTTCGCGCAGGGCGCCGCGCATGCCGATCAGGGCGTTTTGCAGGGCCGTCTGCAGGACGTGGGCGATGCGCTCTTCCAGCAGATGGTCGATCTTGCCCTGCACCTGATGCAGGATGCGCTGCGTGAGCCGCTGTTCGATGGCGTCCCAGTCGGGCTGCGCCACCGTAGGCGGCAACGCCGGCGCTTCCTCGACGGCAGGCGCCGCTGCGGCGGGCGCGACGGCCTCGGCCACTTCCGGCCCCAGCAGCACCTCTGTCAACAGGGGGATGCCCTGGTCGAATGGCTGCTGGCTCATGTCTTCCCTGCCACGAAGTGGGTCGGCTGCACGTCTTGCTGTCGGTAGTGCAGGAAGCGCTGGCGGCCCGCCTGCGCATCCTGTTCATCCATGGAGACGATCTCGAAGACGCGCTGGAAATCGGCGTAATTGGCGGGCGGCAGCTGCGACAGGTTGACGAGGATGTCGTGGTGCGGCAGCTCGGCGGCCGCGTCATCGGTCAGGATGATGGGCGTTTGCGGGGCCAGCGGGTCGCCGGCCAGCACGTGCGGCAGGAAATCCGTGGCGGAAATGGTCCACATGGCGCTGTTCAAGGCGTCGAGCTGGGTGCCATCTTGCACCAGCACGACCACCTTGTTGCCGGCCATATACGCCTTGCGTGCCAGACGGCAGGCGTAGGCCAGCTTGTCCGGCACGTTGCTGTGAAAATCGACGCGGCTCATGACGGTCAAGCGGCCATGCCGCTGTGGCGCAGCAGGGCGTCGATGCTCGGTTCGCGGCCGCGGAAGGCCGTGAACGATTCCAGCGCGGGGCGCGAGCCGCCGACGGACAGGATTTCCTGCAGATAACGCTTGCCCGCCGCCGTGGTGGCGGCCGGTCCCAGCGCCCTGGCTTCCTCGAATGCCGCATAGGCGTCTGCGGACAGCACCTCGGCCCATTTGTAGCTGTAGTAGCCAGCCGCGTAGCCGCCGGAGAAGATATGCCCGAAGGAATTCTGGAAGCGGTTGAAGGCGGGCGGGATGATCAGCGCGAACTTGGCGCGCACGCCGTCGATCAGCTGCTGCACGCTCTGGCCCGTGCCGGCATCGTAGTCATAGTGCAGATGCATGTCGAGCAGGGAGAATTCCACCTGGCGCAGGGTTTGCAAGCCGGACTGGAAATTCTTGGCCGCCAGCATCTTGTCATACAGCGCGCGCGGCAGCGGCTCGCCCGTGACGGCATGCGCCGTCATGTGTTCGAGCACTTCCCATTCCCAGCAGAAATTTTCCATGAATTGCGACGGCAGTTCGACGGCATCCCATTCGACGCCGGCGATGCCCGACACGCCCAGTTCGTCGACGACGGTCAGCATATGGTGCAGGCCGTGGCCGAACTCGTGGAACAGGGTAATGACTTCATCGTGGGTGAACAATGCAGGCTGTGCCTGGCCATCGACCACGGCCGGTTCCGTGAAATTGCAGGTCAGGTAGGCGATCGGCGTCTGCACGTGCTGTGCGTCGGCGCGGCGGCCGCGCGCGTCGTCCATCCAGGCGCCGCCGCTCTTGCCGGCACGCGCATACAGGTCCAGGTAGAACTGGCCCACCAGCTGGCCGTCGCGCTCGATGCGGTAAAAACGCACGTCCGGGTGCCAGACGGGCGCCGTATCCAGTTTGATCTCGACCGCGAACAGGTTCTGGATCTGGCGGAACAGGCCGTCGATCACCTTGTGTTCAGGGAAATATTGTTTGACTTCCTGGGCCGAGAACGCGTAACGGCGCTCCTGCAGTTTTTCGGAGGCGTACGGCACGTCCCACGCCTGCAGTTCGGCGATGCCCAGTTCTTCGCGGGCGAATTGTTTCAGCTCGGCCAGGTCCTTCTCGGCGAACGGACGCGCGCGCTTGGCCAGGTCTTCCAGGAAGGCGATGACTTGCGCGGGCGAAGTGGCCATCTTGGAGACCAGCGACACTTCGGCGAAATTGGCGTAGCCGAGCAGTTTTGCCTCTTCGTTGCGCAGACGCAACAAGGTGACGATGTTCTGAGTATTGTCCCAGTCCTCTTTCTTGCTGAAGACGTCGCCCTGGTCCGATGCCTTGGTGGCGTTGGCGCGGTAGATGGTTTCGCGCAGCGCGCGCTTGTCGGCAAATTGCAGGATCGGGTAGTAGGACGGGAAGTGCAGCGAGAATTCATAGCCTTGCTTGCCGGCTTTGTCGGCGGCGGCACGCGCGGCGGCCTTCACGTCGTCGGGCAAGCCGGCCAGGTCGCTTTCGTTCTCGACCAGCAACTTGTAGTCATTGGTGGCGTCGAGCACGTTTTCGGAAAAACGCGTCGAGACGGCCGCGTGTTCTTCCTGGATGGCGCCGAAGCGCTCTTTCTTGTCCTCGGGCAACTCAGCGCCGCCCAGGCGGAAGTCGCGCACGGCATTCTCGACGATGCGCCGGCGCGCCGGCGACAGGCTGGCGAAATCGGCGCGGGCCTGCAATTGCTTGTATTTGCCGAAGAGGATTTCGTTCTGGCCCAGCTCGGTCAAGAACTCCGTCACCTTGGGCAGGTTGGCATTGTAGGCGGCGCGCAGTTCCGGCGTATCGACCACGCTATTTAAATGGTTGACGATGCTCCAGGCGCGGCCCAGGGTTTCGGCGATCTGGTCCTGGGGCGCGACGAAGTTGTCCCAGCTCACTTCTTCCATGGGCGCTTCCAGCTGCGCCACGGTGGCGCGCGCCTGTTCCAGGAGGGTATCGATGGCGGGCGTGACATGCTCGTGCGTGATCGCGTCGAAGCGTGGCAGGCCGGAAAAATCAAGCAGGGGATTGGTGTTCATCGTCGGTTCGTCCATTCTGTCTTCATATATGGAGCGCCTGAAAAATGTTCAAGGCCAGGCAACGCCGCCATGAGCATTGTCTCAGGTGCTCCTCTTAAATGCGCTCGGCGGCCTCTACCGTATTCATCAACAGCATCGTGATCGTCATCGGGCCCACGCCACCCGGTACTGGGGTGATGTGGGAGGCGATTTCTTTCACTCCGGCAAAATCCACGTCGCCGCACAGCTTGCCGTCATCGTCGCGGTTCATGCCCACGTCGATGACGATGGCGCCCGGCTTGACCATGTCGGCCGTCAGGGTGTTGCGGCGGCCGACGGCGGCCACGACCACGTCCGCCTGGCGCGTGTACAGGCCCAGGTCCGGGGTCGCACTATGGCAGATGGTGACGGTAGCGTTCGCTTGCAAGAGCAGCAGGGCCATCGGCTTGCCGACCGTGTTGCTGCGGCCGATGACGACGGCGTGCTTGCCGCGCAAGTCGACGCCCGTGCTTTCGATCAGTTTCATGCAGCCGTACGGCGTGCACGGGCGGAAGCCGGGCAAGCCCGTCATCAGTTCGCCGGCGCTCAGGACGGAATAGCCGTCCACGTCTTTCGTCGTGGCGATCGCTTCGATGACCTTGTGCGGGTTGATGTGCTTGGGCAAGGGCATTTGCACGAGGATGCCGTGGATGGCGGGATCGGCGTTCAGGCTGGCGATGCGTGCCAGCAAGTCGGCTTCCGACAGGTCCGCTTCATATTTTTCCAGCACCGAGTGGAAACCCACGTCGCCGCACGCCTTGACCTTGTTGCGGACGTACACCTGGCTGGCCGGGTCTTCGCCGACGAGGATCACGGCCAGGCCGGGCTGGGTGCCCTTGGCCGTGAGGGCGGCGGCGCGCGTGGCGATCTCGCTGCGCAGTTTTTGGGAGAGGGCGATTCCGTCGATCAGTTGTGCTGGCATGGTAGGGAGGCTGAGAGATGTGGGAGGGAAAAGACAGATTATAAAGCCGGGCGGCGCAAAGGGGCGGTTTTGGCTATGCAAAGGCGTAGCAGCAGCGGGCCGGAGACGCGGGCCTGAGAAAATGCCGATGGCGGCGTTGCAGCTCCTTGCCGTACTGGCGTACTGTCTGCGTCGCCGCGCCTTGCCCTCGACATTTTTCAGGCCCGCTTGGCCCGGTATGCCTGTGCGGACGACTGGGGCGTTAATGCGTTTTGCTGGTGTGCTGGTGGCCTAGGGAGCGCAAGGGCCTGCGGTTCTTTTGGCGCCGTTTTTGGCACTTTGATCACCCTAATTTCCGGACAGAATTTGCGGCAGTGCAGCATAAATTTCATAGGGTGATTTCATGATATGAAATGCTATATCGTAATTTGAAAAATACTAAATACGCTGTTAGAATCCCCACACTAAACCGACTTAATAGTAAATAATCAGCGAAATACCGTCCGACAGCGATCCGGAAAATCGGGGTGGGGCGTTCACAAAGGAGACTCAACAGATGTCAGCTCAACTGAACCAGGTAACGACACAGATCGGCACCGACCCGGATATGCAGGAAACCAAGGAGTGGCTGGACGCGCTCGAAGCCGTGCTGGAAAATGAAGGTCCGGAACGCGCGCATTACCTGATGGAGCGCATGGTTGACCTGGCCCGCCGCCGCGGCGCCCAGATCCCGTTCTCCAGCACCACCGCCTACGTCAATACTATCCCCACCAAACAAGAAGCACACTGCCCCGGCAACCTGGAATACGAAGAGCGCCTGCGTTCGTGGATGCGCTGGAACGCCATGGCCATGGTCGTCAAGGCCAACCGCGCCGACGGCGACCTGGGCGGCCACTTGTCCTCGTTCGCGTCGCTGGCGAACATGCTGGGCATCGGTTTCAACCACTTCTGGCACGCGCCGACGGCCGACCACGGCGGCGACCTGCTGTACATCCAGGGCCACTCCTCGCCCGGCGTCTACGCGCGCGCCTTCCTCGAAGGCCGCTTGACGGAAGAGCAAATGCTGAACTTCCGCAAGGAAGTCGACGGCAAGGGCCTGTCCTCGTACCCGCATCCGAAGCTGATGCCTGACTTCTGGCAGTTCCCGACCGTGTCGATGGGCCTGGGCCCGCACATGGCGATCTACCAGGCGCGCTTCCTGAAATACCTGCACGCACGCGGCATCGCCAAGACCGACAACCGCAAGATCTGGGCCTTCTGCGGCGATGGCGAGATGGACGAGCCGGAATCCCTGGGCGCGATCGGCCTGGCCGCACGCGACATGCTCGACAACCTGGTCATCGTGGTCAACTGCAACCTGCAGCGCCTGGACGGTCCCGTGCGCGGTAACACCAAGATCATCCAGGAACTGGAAGGCGAATTCCGTGGCGCGGGCTGGAACGTCGTCAAGGTCATCTGGGGCCCGGGCTGGGACGCCCTGCTGGCGCAAGATAAAGAAGGCATCCTGCAGCGCGTGATGATGGAAACCGTCGACGGCGAATACCAGAACTACAAGGCGAAAGACGGCGCCTACGTGCGCAAGCACTTCTTCGGCAAGCATCCGAAGCTGCTGGAAATGGTTGCCAACATGACGGACGACGACATCTGGCGCCTGACCCGTGGCGGCCACGATCCGCACAAGATCTACGCGGCCTTCAAGATCGCCCAGGAACACAAGGGCCAGCCGACCGTCCTGCTGGTAAAAACCATCAAGGGCTACGGCATGGGCAAGTCGGGCGAAGCGCGCAACACGGCGCACCAGACGAAAAAACTGGACGACGAAGCCATTCGCGAAATGCGCGACCGCTTCTCGCTGCCTATCCCTGACGACAAGCTGGCCGACATCCCGTTCTTCAAGCCTGCCGACGATGCGCCGGAAATGGTCTACCTGCACGAGCGCCGCAAGGCCCTGGGCGGCTACCTGCCGCAGCGCCGCCAGAAGTCGGAAGAAACCCTGCCCGTGCCTGGCCTGGACGCGTTCAAGAACGTGCTGGAAGCGACGCCGGAAGGCCGCGAAATCTCGACCACGCAAGCGTTCGTGCGCGTCATTTCGACCCTGCTGAAAGACCCGAACCTGGGCCAGCGCGTCGTGCCTATCCTGGTCGATGAATCGCGTACCTTCGGCATGGAAGGCCTGTTCCGCCAGATCGGCATCTACAATCCGAAAGGCCAGTTGTACGAGCCGGTCGACAAGGACCAGGTCATGTACTACCGCGAAGACAAGGCCGGCCAGATCCTGCAAGAGGGCATCAATGAAGCGGGCGGCATGAGCTCGTGGATCGCCGCGGCTACGTCGTATTCGACCAACGACCGCATCATGATCCCGTTCTACACCTTCTACTCGATGTTCGGCTTCCAGCGCATCGGCGACCAGGTATGGGCTTCGGCCGACATGCGCGCCCGTGGCTTCCTGATGGGCGGCACGGCCGGCCGCACGACGCTGAACGGCGAAGGCTTGCAGCACGAAGATGGCCACAGCCATATCTTCGCCGCGACCATCCCGACCTGCATGCCGTACGACCCGACCTTCAGCCATGAAGTCGCCGTCATCATCCAGGACGGCCTGCGCCGCATGATCGCCAACCAGGAAGATGTGTTCTACTACATCACGATCATGAACGAGAACTACGCCCAGCCAGGCATCAAGCCGGGCCAGGAAGAAGGCATCCTGAAAGGCATGTACAAGCTGCAGGAAGGCAAGGCTGACGCCAAGCTGCGCGTACAGCTGATCGGTTGCGGCACGATTCTGCGCGAATCGATCTTCGCCGCCGAATTGCTGGAAAACGACTGGGGCGTGGCCGCGGACGTATGGTCGGCGCCGTCGCTGACCCTGGTGGCCCGCGATGGCCAGGATGCGGAACGCTGGAACATGGTCAACCCGTCGAAACAGCAGCGCGTGCCGTACGTGACGTCGCTGATGCAGGACACGGATGGCCCTATCGTTGCCACGACCGACTACATGCGCGCATTTGCAGAACAGATCCGCGCCTTCATGCCGAAGGGCCGCACCTACAAAGTGCTCGGTACCGATGGCTTTGGCCGCTCGGACAGCCGCGCCAAGCTGCGCGAGTTCTTCGAAGTGAACCGTTATTATGTCACCGTGGCCGCGCTCAAATCGCTGGCTGACGAAGGCAAGATCGACGTGTCGGTGGTGGAGCAGGCGATCGCCAAGTACGGCATCGACGCGAACAAACCGAATCCGGTGACCCAGTAATCGTTGTGCGGACCCGATGATGCCAGGGCGGTGCGAAAGTGCCGCCCTGGCGTGTGTGCGGGTCCATCTGACAAATAAAATAACGGAGCAAGCTATGAGCATTGTGGAAGTCAAAGTCCCGGATATCGGCGATTTCAAGGAAGTCGAGATCATTGAACTGATGGTCAAGCCAGGCGACACGGTCAAGGTCGACCAGTCGCTCATTACCGTCGAATCGGACAAGGCCAGCATGGAAATCCCATCGAGCCACGCCGGTGTCGTCAAGGAATTGAAAGTCAACGTGGGCGACAAGATCGCCGAAGGTTCGCTGGTCCTGCTGCTGGAAGTGGCGGACGACGCCTCGGCCCCTGCGCCAGCTGCTGCCGCTGCCGCCCCGGCACCTGCCGCTGAAGCCGCCCCCGCCGCCGCTCCTGCGGCCGCGCCAGCGCCTGCCGCCCCTGCCGGCGCGCCGGCCCTGGTCGACGTGACCGTGCCCGATATCGGCGACTTCAAGGAAGTCGAAGTCATCGAACTGATGGTCAAGGTCGGCGACACGATCAAGGTCGACCAGTCGCTGCTGACGGTCGAATCGGACAAGGCCAGCATGGAAATTCCATCGAGCCACGCCGGTGTCGTCAAGGAATTGAAAGTCAAGGTCGGCGACAAGGTTGCCAAGGGTAGCTTGGTGCTGGTGGTGGAAACGACCGGTGGTGCTGCCGCTCCAGCAGCAGCCCCTGCCGCCGCGCCTGCACCGGCCGCGCAAGCTGCCGCCGCACCTGCCGCCGCCGTCGCTTCGGCGCCGGTCGCTGCTGCTCCTGCCGCTCCAGCCGCCGCACCTGCCGTGAACGGCAAGCTGGCGCACGCGTCGCCATCGATCCGCAAGTTCGCGCGCGAACTGGGCGTGGAACTGGCGCTGGTCGGCGGTTCCGGTCCGAAGGGCCGCATCACCCAGGAAGACGTGCAGAACTTCGTCAAGGGCGTGATGTCGGGCGCCGTTGCCGCACCAAATGCTCCAGCCGCTGCCAAAGGCGGTTCCGGCGTGGGCCTGGATCTGCTGCCATGGCCGTCGCTGGACTTCAGCAAGTTCGGCACGACCGAATTGCTGCCGCTGTCGCGCATCAAGAAAATCTCGGGTCCGAACCTGCACCGCAACTGGGTCATGATCCCGCACGTCACGCAGTTCGACGAAGCGGACGTGACGGATCTGGAAGCGTTCCGCGTCGACACCAACGCGGCCAATGCGAAGAACAAGGATGCGGCCAAGCTGACCATGCTCGCCTTTGTGATCAAGGCATCCGTCGCCGCGCTGAAGAAATTCCCCGCGTTTAACGCCTCGCTCGACGCCAAGGGCGAGAACCTGATCCTCAAGCAGTACTACAACATCGGCTTCGCTGCCGACACGCCGAACGGCCTGGTGGTACCCGTGATCAAGGGCGCGGACCAGAAGTCGGTCTCGCAAATCGCCCGCGAAATGACGGAACTGTCGCTGCAGGCGCGCGAAGGCAAGCTGAAACCGGCCGACATGCAGGGCGCCAGCTTCACGATTTCGTCCCTGGGCGGCATCGGCGGCACGCACTTCACGCCTATCGTCAATGCGCCGGAAGTGGCCATTCTGGGTCTGTCGAAAGCCTCGATCAAGCCGGTATGGGATGGCAAGGCCTTCCAGCCGCGTTTGATGATGGGCACCTCGCTGTCCTACGACCACCGCGTGGTCGATGGCGCGATGGGCGCGCGATTCTCCGTGTACCTCGGCGAAGTCCTGGCCGACATGCGCAAAATTCTGCTGTAAGGAGCGATTGATGAGCACAGTAGAGGTAAAAGTACCGAATATCGGCGACTTCAAGGAAGTCGAAGTCATCGAACTGATGGTCAAGGTGGGCGACACCATCAAGGTGGACCAGTCCCTGATCACGGTCGAATCGGACAAGGCCAGCATGGAGATTCCATCGACCCACGCGGGCGTCGTCAAGGAAGTCAAGGTCAAGGTCGGCGACAAGATCGCCGAAGGCAGCGCGTTGCTGGTGGTGGAAGCGGCTGAAGGTGCGGCCGCTGCTTTAGCAACGGCGCCGGCAGCAGCTCCTGCACCAGCGGCGGCTCCTGCTGCCGCCCCTGCGGCGGCACCAGTTGCCGCCGCCATCCCGGCCGGCAATTACAGCGGCCAGGTCGACATCGACGTCGACATGATGGTGCTCGGCGGCGGTCCTGGCGGCTATTCGGCGGCGTTCCGCGCGGCCGACCTGGGCATGTCGACGGTCATCGTCGAGCGCTACGCCACCCTGGGCGGCGTGTGCCTGAACGTGGGCTGCATCCCGTCCAAGGCGCTGCTGCACGTCGCATCCGTCATCGACGAAACGGCGCACATGTCCAACACGGGCGTGACGTTCGCCAAGCCGACGATCGACATCGACCAGGTACGCAAGTACAAGGAAGGCGTGATCTCGAACATGACGGGCGGCCTGGCCGGCATGGCCAAGGCGCGCAAGACGCAGGTCGTCACCGGCGTGGGCCAGTTCCTCTCCGCGAACCACATCGAAGTGACGGCAGGCGACGGTTCTAAAAAAGTCGTGCAGTTCAAGCAGGCCATCATCGCCGCCGGTTCGTCCGTGGTGAAGCTGCCGTTCGTGCCGGAAGACCCGCGTATCGTCGATTCGACGGGTGCGCTGGAATTGCGCCAGATCCCGAAACGCATGCTGGTCATCGGCGGCGGCATCATCGGCCTGGAAATGGCGACCGTTTATTCGACCTTCGGCGCGCGCATCGACGTGGTCGAAATGATGGATGGCCTGATGCAGGGCGCGGACCGCGACGCCGTCAAGGTGTGGCAGAAGTTCAACGAGAAGCGCTTCGACAACATCATGACCAAGACCAAGACGGTCGCCGTTGAGGCGTTGCCGGAAGGCATCAAGGTCACGTTCGAAGCGGCTGAAGCGGGTGCCACGGCACCGGCACCGCAAGTCTACGACCTGGTGCTCGTCGCCGTGGGCCGCAGCCCGAACGGCAAGAAGATCGCTGCCGACAAGGCCGGCGTGAACGTCACCGACCGCGGCTTCATCGAAGTCGACAGCCAGATGCGCACCAACGTGCCGAACATCTTCGCCATCGGCGACTTGGTGGGCCAGCCGATGCTGGCGCACAAGGCCGTGCATGAAGCCCACGTGGCCGCCGAAGCAGCTTCCGGCCAGAAGTCGCACTTCGACGTCAAGGTGATCCCGTCGGTCGCCTACACCGACCCGGAAGTGGCATGGGCCGGCATCACGGAAGACGAAGCGAAAGCCAAGGGCATCAAGGTCGAGAAGGGCCACTTCCCGTGGGCCGCTTCCGGCCGCGCCGTGGCCAACGGCCGTGCCGAAGGCTTCACCAAGCTGCTGTTCGATGCGGAAACGCACCGCATCATCGGCGGCACCATCGTCGGCACGCATGCGGGCGACATGATCGGCGAAATCGCGCTGGCCATCGAAATGGGTTGCGACGGCACCGACATCGGCAAGACCATCCACCCGCACCCGACCCTGGGCGAATCGATTGGTATGGCAGCCGAAGTGTACGAAGGCGTGTGCACGGACTTGCCGCCGCCGCGCAAGCGCTGATGTTGTAGCGTTGTGACACTAAAAACCCCGCAAGCGATTGCGGGGTTTTTTATTGTCCAGATACGATTAAATACTTCACCGTTGGCAGCATCGTCGGCACGCATGTGGGCGACAGGTGAAAAATGAAGCGGCGAAATCGCGCTGACCATCGAAATGGGTTGCGACGGCACCGACATCGGCAAGACCATCCACCCGCACCCGACCCCGGGCGAGTCGATCGGCATGGCAGCCGAAGTGTACGAAAGCGTGTGCACGGACTTGCCGCCGCCGCGCAAGCGCTGATAAAAAATTAACTTTCAGTACAAAAAACCGGGATGTGTTCCCGACTTTTTTTATTTCCCTTGACCTTCAGCAGGGTAAAACGTGGCGCGGCAGCACCATGTGAAAATTGGTGAGTATTGCCGTATGGAAAAAATGGCAGAATGGCGGTCTGTAACCATGTTTTGCTTCTATGGACGCGTGCGATTTTTCCAGCAATGTTGCCAGCATGGGAGTCGGTCAAGTTCCGCTGTACCAGGAGCCTGTCCCAGCAGATGTATACATCCCTTGCTGGCGCCCCTCGGAAGCGTGGAGTCGTCGCGTGGCTCGCTACGCATCCTCCTCACGCCTTGTCAGCGCTCCTGATGAACTGCCAGCAGAAGACGCTCCTTATTGGGATAGGCTCTAAGAAAGTTTTGCAACGATGAGAAAATTTACCGCCCTTCATATCGCCGATGTCCGTTTGCGCCGGGCTGATGAGCAAGAGCAAGCCGTGATGCTGCATGCCTTGTACCAGGATGTGGCCGCTATCCTGGCGGCGGGCAAGAGGATCGATGCGATTTTCTTCACGGGCCAGCTGGTGGCGCCGGACGCCTGTGCCGGCACGACACCCGTGTACGTCTACGAATACTTCCTGCGCCCCTTGCTGCAGGCGGCCAGCTTGCCCGGTGCGCGTTTCTACCTGGTGCCGGGCAGCCGCGCGCAGGGTGTCGCCGCGGCGGCGCTGGGCAATGCCGGCTTCAGCTTTTTCTCTGCCGACGAGCACGCCAGTGCGGAGCAGCGCGCGCACTACAAGAATATCCACGCCGTGTTCCATGGCCACCAGCATACGGGCGATGCCAGCTCGCTGATGAAGTCGCTGGGCATTCTGTTCAAGAGCAATCCAGGCAGCCTGTACGGTGCGAATGGCCAGATGGCGGCATTTTCCGTGCTCGAGTTCGCCACGGGAGAGGCGGATGGCGGCGGGGCAGGCGCGCAGTGGACGGTGTCGCTGCGCGAGTTCGATGACGTGAGCAAGAGCTTCGCCCTGTCGGTGCTGTACACGCCGAATGGCCAGGAAACGGGGCAGGTGGATGCCGAGTATGTGTTTGCCACCTTGCTGCCGCAGCTGGCGGGCGATCGCGCCTATCTCGATGGCTTGCTGGGCAAGGCGGGCGCGCAACGGCGCGAGGACGCCGGCGTCGCTGCCGATGCGCGCGAATTCCTCATCGAGCTGGCGTTCGTGATGTTCGAAGCCAAGAGCGTGTTCCTCAGCGAGGTGGAGCTCGAGCGTTTTGTCAGCGACTATTGCGGCGTGAAGGGCTGGAGCATGGCGGCCGGGGACTGGCTGGCACCGCTGTATGCGCATGGCTTGCTGCTGTGTGCTGATGGCCAGGTGGCGTTTTCCTTCGATTACTTCCGCACGTATTTCCTGGCACAACGCTTTGAAACCTCGTTCGACCTGATGCGCTACGGCCCGGACCGCTACGATGGAAGTGAGTCTTCACTCAGCGTTGATGGCGTGTCGGCGGCCCAGCCTTTCCTGCGTGCGCTGGGCTTGAACGATGAACAGGTCGAAGCGGCGCTGCCGGAAGACTGCAGCCGCCCTGGCTGACTTCCGGGGCCAGCCGTGCCGCGTCAGTCCGCCAGCGGCTGGCGCAGGGTGCCGCGCAGGAACAGGTCCAGGCTGAGTGCAACCTTGGTGCGCAGCTGTGCGACATCCGGCTGCGCCTGTGGCGGGAATAGCAGGCGCGACATCTGGTCGCCCAGCAGGCAATTGAGCAGGTGCAGCGCCAGCATGGATGGCGTCAGCTCTGCGCGAAACAGGGGCGCGATGTCGGGGCGGCTGAAAAACTTGGTCAGCATCTCGCGCGTCTGTCCCGGTCCCACCTTGTAAAACGTTTCCGCCAGTTCCGGGTGCGTGGCCGCTTCGGCCACCACCATGCGATTGAGGCGGATCGCCGCCGGCATGGTGACCAGTTGCACGAACAGCAGGCCGAACTCGCTCAAAATGGCGGGCAGGGGCCGCATATCCGTTTCCAGCGCCGGCATGGTCGAGAAGTAGGCGGCGCGGCGCAATTCCACCACGGCATTGAACAAGCCCGACTTGCCGCCAAATTTCACGTAAATCGTGCGCACGGCCACATGGGCTTCGCGGGCGATCATTTCCAGGCTGACCTTCCCATACCCTTTTTCCAGAAACAGGCAGCCGGCCGTGTGCAGCAGGTTTTCCATGCGCGCTTCCATGTCGGCCGCGCGCGGGCGGCCGGCTGGCTTGCCGCAGCAGGAAAGCTCCTGAGCGGCGGCGTCGGATGCTGTATCGGTAGGCAAGGTATCGCTGAGGCCGGGATCGGACATGGTCTGGGTCTCTTTATAAGGTGGAAGGTAAGTGATGGCTCACACTGTAGTGCAAATTAAAATGAAATGCAATCGTTTCATTTCTTGACTTTGCCTTTTCTTTGCCCAATAATGAACCTATATCATTTCATTTTCGGAGCGAGTATGTCCAACCAGCCAGGCCAAGCAGAGCACAAGGTGCTGAGCGCCGTCCCACCCGCGGCCCCTGCCGCACCTTCCACGCCCGCCGCTTCCGCCAGCTCCGCACCACCGAATAACCGTGTGAAAATCATCGCCGGCCTGATCGTCCTCGTGGCGCTGGGCGCCGGCGCGCGCATGTGGTACCGCAGCCACTATTTCGTGGAAACGGAAAACGCCTATGTGGCCGGCCACGTGCATCCCGTCTCGGCGCGCATTTCCGGCGTCGTTACCAAGGTCTTCATCGACGACAATCAAATCGTGAAAGAGGGCGACGTGATCGCCGAACTCGACCCGTTCGACCAGCGCGTGAAAACCGAGCAGATCGCCGCGCAGATCGCCAGCGCCGAGCAGCAAGTGCTGCAAGCGGACGCGCAGATCGCCCAGGTGCAGGCGCAAGCGAGTGCCGCCCAGGCGCAAGTGGCGCAAGCCGATGCGCAATTGCTGCGCGCGAAACAGGATGCGGACCGTTATGGCCAGCTGTACACGAGCCAGATGAAAGCCGTCTCGAAGGCGGAACTCGACGCGGCCAACGCGGCCCGCTCGAGTGCCGTGGCCGACCTGGCCGCCCGCCGCGACAGCGCCTCGGCCGCCAAGTCGCAGATCGGTGCGGCGCAAGCTGCGCGCGACGTGGCCAAGGCACAAGTGGCCGTGCTGCGCGTGCAATTGAAGGACGCGGAACAGCAGCTGCAATACAACCGCATCCTGGCGCCCGTCGCCGGCCGCATCGGCAAGCGCAACGTGGAAACGGGCATGCGCGTGCAGCCTGGCCAGCAATTGACGGCCATCGTGCAGGACAACGTCTGGGTCACCGCCAACTTCAAGGAAACCCAGCTGGCCGACCTGCACCGCGGCCAGAGCGTGCACGTGACCATCGACGCCATGCCGGGCAAGAAACTCGTGGGCACCGTGGACAGCTTCGCCCCTGCCTCGGGCGCGCAATTCGCCCTGCTGCCGGCCGATAACGCCACCGGCAACTTCACCAAGATCGTCCAGCGCGTGCCCGTGAAAATCGTCTTCCAGCCGGAAGACATCAAGGCCATGAATGGCCGCCTGGTGCCGGGCATGTCGGTGATCGCCGAAGTGGAAGTGAACCAGCCCGCGTCTGACAAGGCCGAGGCCCCGCGCCACGCCGCCGCTCCTGCCGCACAGACCACCGCCCGCTAAGCTTCCATGAGCAGCCCTTCCACCACGCTGGCGAAGCCGCCAGCGTTTCCCGTGATTGACGAGAAAGTCTCCGGGCGCACCTGGCTGGCGGTCGCCGCCGGCATGCTGGGCGCCTTCATGGCGGTGCTCGACATCCAGATCACCAACTCCTCGCTCAAGGATATCCTTGGCTCGCTGTCGGCCACCCAGGAAGAGGGGTCGTGGATTTCCACGGCCTACCTGGTGGCGGAAATTATCGTCATTCCCCTCACCGCGCTGCTGGCGCGCGTGTTCGGACTGCGTACCTACATGATCGGCACCACCGCTTTCTTCCTGCTGTTCTCCACCCTGTGCGGCACGGCCTGGAACCTGGAAAGCATGATCGTCTTCCGCATGCTGCAGGGGTTCACGGGCGGCGCCCTGATACCGATGGCGTTCACCCTGGTGATGCTCAAGCTGCCGCCGTCGAAGCGCGCCGTCGGCATGGCCATCTTCGGCCTGACGGCGACCCTGGCGCCGGCCATGGGCCCGACCCTGGGCGGCTACCTCTCCGAGCTGTATGGCTGGCCCTCGATCTTCTACATCAACTGGGTGCCGGGCGTGCTGCTGATCGCCGGCATGATCTATGGCCTGGACAAGGAGCCGATGAAGCTCGAGATGTTCTGGAAGGCCGACTGGCTGGGCATCTTCTTCATGGCCCTGGGCCTGGGCTGCCTGACGATCTTCCTGGAAGAAGGCAATTCGAAGGACTGGTTCGACTCGGGTTTCATCATCACCTTCGCCGCGCTGGCCCTGACGGGCATCCTGGGCTGGGTCGTCACCAGCGCCACGCGCGCCGAGCCGTTCGTCAACCTGGGCCTGTACGGCCAGCGTAACTTTTTGGTCGCCACCGTGCTGTCGGCCGTGACGGGCATGGGCCTGTACGGCTCGGCCTTTTTGCTGCCCCTGTTCCTGGGCCAGATCGCCGGCTATTCGCCGATGCAGATCGGTGAAGTCATCATGTGGGTGGGCTTGCCGCAGCTGTTCATCATGCCGTTTGTCGCCAAGCTCTCGTCCGTGGTGGACAACCGCATCCTGTGCTCGTTCGGCCTCTTGCTGTTCGGCGGCTCGTGCATGATGAATGCCTACATGGATGCGTCCACCGGCTACGACCAGCTGCTGTGGTCGCAGGTCGTGCGCGCGCTGGGCCAGCCCTTCGTCATGCTGACCCTGTCGAACTTCGCCATGAAGGGCATCGCGCCGAAGGACATGCCGTCCGCATCGAGCCTGTTCAACATGACGCGCAACCTGGGCGGCTCGATCGGCATTGCCCTGCTGGCCACGGCCCTGAGCACCCGCGAACACTTCCACTCGCAGCGCCTGGGCGAAGCGATCAATGCGTATTCCAGCGCCACGCAGCTGCGCATCGACCAGCTGACGTCGTCGTTCATGGCCAAGGGCTATGACGCCGTCACGGCCGGCAACCAGGCCTTGCAGGCGATCGACGGCATCGTGCGCCGCGAGGCGTATGTGATGGCTTACAACGATGGCTTCTTCCTGATCGGCGCCATCCTGCTGGCCTGCATCGTGCCCCTGTGGCTGGCCGACAAACTCAAAGCTCCCGGTGGCGGTGGCGGCGGTCATTGAGCGCCGCACGCAGCCACCTCAAGAACAAGAAGGTAATCATCATGCAAACCATCATGCAAACAGTAATGACGAAAATAGCGCTGGCCGCCTCCCTTGCCGTGGCGCTGTCCGCCTGCGGCACCGTGGGCCAGGATTTCACGGCACCGGCAAACGTGGCCGGCACCGACACCTTCCGCCACGGCGCGGCCGCCGCGGATGCCGCGCTGCTGCCCAAAGAGTGGTGGCGTATCTACGGCGACGCCACCCTGAACCGCCTGGAACAGAGCGCGCTGCAGGACAATCCCAGCGTAAAAGCGGCGGGCGAGCGCCTGCTGCAGGCGCTGGCGCAAAGCGGCACGGCGCGCGCCAACCAGGGGCCGAGCGTGAACGTCAGCACGGGCATCTCGAACTCGCGCACCTCGGCCAACACCTCGCAGGGCCTGGCGCTGGGCAACCGCTCCATCAGCGGCAATAACTTCTCCGTGGGCGGCTCGCTGTCGTATGAAGTCGATTTGCTGGGCCGCGTGAAACGCATGGTCGAAGCGGCCGATTCGCAGGCGCTGGCGGCGCAGGCGGACCGCGACGGCGTGCTGCTGATGCTGTCGTCGCAAGTGGCCAGCAATTACTGGCAGCTGCGCGGGCTGGACGCGGAAATGGCGATCCTGAATGGCGCCCTGGACACGCGCCGCGAGTCGGCGCAGCTGGTTGAGGCGCGCTTCAATGCAGGGCTGACGAATGAGCTGGACCTGGCGCGCGCGAAAGTCGAACTGTCGAACGCGCAGGCCGACCTGCATGAAGTCAAGCGCCAGCGCAACCAGCTGGAAAACAGCCTGGCCGCCCTGACGGGCAAGCCGCCGTCGGCGCTGCAATTGCCGGTGGCCGCCGAGCCTTCCAGCTTGCCGCTGCCGCCCGCCATCCCTGTCGGCTTGCCCGCCAGCCTGCTGGCGCACCGTCCGGACCTCGTGTCCAGCGTGGCGGGCCTGCGCGCGGCGAACGCGCAAGTGGGCGTGGCAGAAGGCGCGTTTTACCCGTCGCTGCAATTGACGGGCAATTTCGGCTACGCCTCGGAAAAACTGCGCGACCTGGCGCAGGGCGGTTCGCGCCAGTTCAGCTTTGGCCCGCTGGCCCTGTCCCTGCCGATCTTCGACGGCGGCCGCAACCAGGCCAATCTGGACCTGTCCAAGGCGCGCTATGCGGAAGCCGTGGCGAACCATGAAACGAAGCTGCTGACGGCCTTGCGCGAAGTGGAAGACGCCTTGTCCGACGTGGAACAGCGCCAGTTGCAGGGGGACGCCCAGGCCCTGTCGCAGGCAGCGGCGGCGCGCGCCTACCTGGTGGCGCGCACCCGCTACGAGCGCGGCATCTCGACCTACCTGGACGTCACCGATGCCCAGCGCAGTTCGCTGGCGGCGGATCGCGCCGCCGCGCAGATCAAGACCCAGCGCCTGCTGGCGACGGTCGCCGTGGCGAGGTCTCTCGGCGCCGGCTGGCAGCCGGACGGCGAGCTGGCCAGGCTGGCGTCGGCGCCCGCCGCAAAGGCCAACTAAGTACGACGATTACGTGAGCGTGGCCGGTGGCGGTGTCGCCGCCGGCCCGTAGCGTTCCAGCAGAAAATCGATGAAGGTCGTCAGCTTCGGCGTGGGCTGGCGGTCGCGTGCATACACGAGGTGCATGGGGCGGGGCGCCGGCACGTAGTCGGCCAGCAGCGGCACCAGCCTGCCGGCGGCGATATCGCCGGCCATCAGGATCTCCGCCTGCATGACGATGCCGAAGCCGTGCAGGGCTGCCACGCGCAGCGCCTGACCATTGTTCGAGCGGAAGCGGCTCTCGCGCACGGGGCTGCCGTCATCGTCGCCGCTCCTGGCCAGGCGCCAGCGCACATGGCGCGTCCATTGCATGAAGTCCAGGCATTCGTGGCGGGCCAGGTCGGCCGGCGTGCGCGGCGTGCCGTGTCTGGCCAGGTAGGCGGGCGCGGCGCAGATCACCATCGCATACGGCCGCAGCACGCGCGCCACCATGGCGGAATCTTCCAGCTTGCCGATGCGGATGGCCGCATCGAATCCTTCCTCCACCAGGTCCACCGTCCTGTCGTTCAGGTTCAATTCCAGGCTCACTTCCGGATACGCATCGAGGTAGTCGGCCATCAGCGGCGCGATGCATTCGCTGCCGAAGGACACGGGTGCCGTGATCTTCAGCTTGCCGCGCGGCGCCGCGCGCATGGCTTCCGCGCCCCGTTCGGCCGCATGGATGCTGGCCAGGATCTGGCGGCACTGTTCCGCATACTGCTGGCCGATTTCCGTCAGGCTTTGCCGCCGCGTGGTGCGCGCCAGCAGCCGCGCGCCCAGCCGCTCTTCCAGGTATTTGATGTGCTTGCCCACCATCACAGGCGAAATATGGAATGCCTCGGCGGCGGCCGTGAAACTGCCCGCATCGACGACGGCGACAAAAATCTCCATGCTGCGCAATTTATCCATGATATCCCGATTGCAAACTGCAGATTAGTAATCTTGTAAATTCTAGCGTATTTATTCCTTTTTGTAAGCGGCGCATACTGGCTCCATCGTTCAACCCACACAAGGAAGCAGCATGAAAATCGTCATCATCGGCGCCAGCGGCACCATCGGCACGGCCGTCGCCGCCCAACTGGCGCAACGCCATGAAATCATCGAAGTGGGCAGCCGCAGCGGCACGCACCAGGCCGACATGGGCGACATCGCGCAAGTGCGCGCCCTGTTCAAGCGCATCGGCAAGGTCGATGCCGTCGTTGTGACGGCCGGCAAGCTGCATTTCGGCCCGCTGAGCGAATTTACTCCTGAGCAATTCCAGGTAGGCCTGGAAAGCAAGCTGATGGGCCAGGTCAACGTGGCGCTGGTGGCGCAGGAGTACCTGAACGACGGCGGTTCGATTACCTTGACCAGCGGCATCGTGGCCGAGCAGCCGATCCGCTTCGGCACGGCCGCCACCATGACCAACGCGGCCGTGGAAGGCTTCGTGCGGGGCGCCGCCATTGAATTGCAGCGCGGCGTGCGCATCAATGTCGTCAGCCCGACGGTGCTGGCCGAATCGCTGGAGTCGTACGGCCCCTTCTTCTATGGCTTCGAGCCGGCCGCCGCCAGCCGCGTGGCCCTGGCCTACAGCCGCAGCGTGGAAGGGGCGCAGACGGGGCAGGTGTACAAGGTCTGGTAAGCCGCTTGCCATGCCATGGGGGCAGGTGGGACAATCGCAGGCTGAGCAAGAAAGCGGTAGCGCGCCATCCGCGCCAGCCGCGTCTGAGAAAAATCCAACCGAGGCCCCATGAAAAAACTCCTGATTCCCCTGCTGATGGCCGCCGCCGTCGGCAGCGCCTGCGCCGCAACGCCAGCCGCCCCGGCCACCGCGCAACAACTGACGGCCATGAGCGCCCGCTACGCGCCCGTCGCGCTGACGGCCGACGTCAGCCACCTGTCCTCGGGCGACCGCCAGGCCATCGCCAAACTGGTCGAGGCGGCCAAGCTGGTCGACGTGCTGCAGCTGCGCCAGCGCTGGTCCGGCAATGAAGCGCTGTGGGCGGCCCTGAAGAAGGACAAGTCGGCCCTGGGCCAGGCCCGCCTGAATTATTTCTGGATCAACAAGGGCCCATGGTCGGTGCTCGACGCGCACGCCTCGTTCATGCCGGCCAGCTATGCGGGCATCGCCATTCCCGCGCACAAGCCGGAAGCGGGCAATTTCTATCCGCAGGGCGCCACCAAGGCCAGCCTGGAAACATGGATGAACGGCTTGCCGGCGGACGACAAGCAGCAGGCGCAATGGTTTTTCACGACCATCCGCGCGGGCAAGGACGGCAAATACCAGACCGTCAAGTATTCGGACGAATACACGGTGGAGCTGAAACAGCTGGCCAAATTGCTCGATGAAGCGGCGGCCGCCACGGACAACGCATCGCTGAAGAAATTTTTGACCCTGCGCGCCAAGGCTTTCCTCGACAACGATTATTTACCGTCCGACTTCGCCTGGATGGACCTCGATTCGCCCGTCGACATCACCATCGGCCCGTATGAAACGTACAACGATGAACTGTTCGGCTACAAGGCCGCCTTCGAAGCCTACGTGAACATCCGCGACCAGGCCGAAACGCAAAAGCTCAATTTCTTCGCCAAGCACATGCAGGAGCTGGAAGACAACCTGCCGCTCGACGCCCGGTACCGCAACCCGAAAGTGGGTGCGCTGGCGCCCATGGTGGTGGTTAACCAGGTGTACGGCGCCGGCGACGGCAACATGGCCGTGCAGACGGCCGCCTACAACTTGCCCAATGACGAACGCATCATCAGCGCGCGCGGCTCCAAGCGCGTGATGCTGAAGAACGTGCAGGAAGCCAAGTTCAAGGCCACCCTGACGCCGATCTCGAAACTGGTGCTCACGCCGGAAGCGCAGCAGGACGTCGATTTCAATTCCTTCTTCACGCACATCCTCGCGCATGAAATCATGCACGGCCTGGGCCCGCACGCCACCGTGGTCGACGGCAAGCCATCGACGCCGCGCCAGGACTTGAAGGAAGCGTATTCCACCATCGAGGAAGCCAAGGCCGATATCACGGGCCTGTTCGCGCTGCGCTACATGATGGACAAGGGTCAGCTCAACGACACCCTGGGCCAGGGCGAGGCGGCCGAACGCAAGCTGTACAACACCTTCCTCGCCTCCGGTTTCCGCACGCTGCATTTCGGCCTGACGGATTCGCATGCGCGCGGCATGGCCATCCAGATGAATTACATCCTCGACAAGGGCGGTTTTGTCTCGCTGGGCGACGGCAAATTCGGCGTCGATTTTGCGAAGATCAAGCAGGCCGTGATCGACCTGGACCGTGAATTTCTGACCATCGAGGCGACGGGCGACTATGCGCGCGCGCAAGCGATGATGACGAAATACGTTGTCATCCGCCCTGAGGTGCAGGTGGCGCTCGACAAGATGAAGGCCGTGCCCAACGATATCCGCCCGGAATTCGTCACGGCCCGCGCGCTGGATAAGGCGGCGAAGAAATAAGCTGACCTTGATTATTATCAGTCTGAAAAGCCGGTGCCTTGCGCACCGGTTTTTTTCGTCTTTATTTGCGAAAAGTTGCCAGTTTTTCCTTGTGGAAATACATCCACCGCTTACTCTGCAGTGGTAAATCCTCCTTTCTTCCCGCCTATTTCATGCTGAATCCGCTATTGCTGATGAGCTTGCTCATCGCTTTCTCTCCTTTGCCTGCCGTGGCTGCCGCCCAGCTGACCGATTTGGAAACGCGCTGGCTGCAGGCGGGCCAGCCCGTCATCGCGTTTGCGCGTGCGCAAGGTTTGCCCATCGATATCATCGTGCAGCCGCAGGATGCGCCCGGCGCCGTGCCGCTGGCGCTGGGCTACGAAGGGGGGCGCTGCAAGCTGGTGCTGTCCTTGCGCGGCAATGCGCAGGCGGACAGTGTCTTGGAAGGCGTGCCGCCCGCGCGCCAGGGCCTGATGATGGAAGCGATGACGGCGCATGAGATCGGCCATTGCCGGCGCTATGCGCAGGGCGACTGGCATGCCTTGCCGCGCGGCTTTGTCGAGCCGCGCAGCAGGCAGCGCGGCAAGTTGACTGCGCTGGCGCAGGAGCTGAGCGAGACGCGCCGCGAAGAGGGGTATGCGGACCTGGTGGCCCTGGCCTGGATGCATGGACGCCACCCCGGCCAGTATCAGGATGTGCTGGCCTGGATGCGCGGCGTGCGCGCGGCAGGCGAGGCTGCGGGCGGCGGTGTAGGCAGTTCCCACGCCACGCAGGCATGGCTGGCGCTGGCCGATGGCGCAGGCGCATTTGATGGGGCCGTTTCACCATTTGAACAGGCGCAAGTATTGTGGCGGATGGGTTTGAGCGGCGACAAATAAACGGTGATTTTTAGGCGAATGGACTGTCAGCGTGTGCTGTCGCACGGAGCTTTGCGCGCGGCAGGGGTCTAATCTGGGCATCAACTAACCAGAGAGGAACCATCATGAACAAAATGATCGCACTCATGCTGGCCGCCAGTGCCAGCGCCCTGCTTGCCGCCGCGCCCGCGTATGCGCAGGATGCCTCGTACAAGAGTTTGACGGACAAGGCGTCAAGTGACTACAAGCAGGCCAAGGCCGCCTGCGACAGCCACAGCGGCAACGCGAAAAAAGTCTGCGTGGAAGAAGCCAAGGTGGCGCGCGCCAAGGCCGAATCGGATGCCGTGGCCCAATACCGCAACACGCCGCGCGAGCTGACCAAGGCCCGCAAGGATGTCGCCAATGCCGAGTATGACCTGGCCAAGGCCAAGTGTGGCGACCGCACGGGCGCCGATAAAACCACATGCATGAACGATGCCAAGGCGGCGAAGACGGCCGCTTTGGCCGACGCCAATACGGGCGCCAAGGCCGGCACCAACGTGGCGCAGAATCCGCCCGCCACGACGAAGGAAAATTGCGACGCCATGGATGCGACGGCCAAGGCCGCCTGCGTGACGCGCAATGCGGCCGGCAGCACCAAGACGGCCGTGGCCGACTCCGTCATCACCACCAAGATCAAGGCTGACCTCGTCAAGGACAACGACTTGAAGGCGCTCGACGTGCACGTGGAAACGGTGAATGGCGTTGTCATGCTCAGCGGCTTCGTGCCTTCCCAGGCGCAAGTGAAAAAAGCCGCCGACCTGGCCCGCAGCGTGGAAGGCGTGACGGATGTGAAGAATGGCTTGAAGGTCAAGTAAGCCACATTCTGCGCAGCGTTAAAGCCAGGACTGGAGCGGCACGCAGCAGTGTCGCTCCAGTTTTTTGATTGTATAAATTACGATCATAATATAACATGAGAAAAATCCCACCGGCTGGTAGTGACCGGCATCCATTTTTTCTCATGAGGACAGCATGCTTTCTCTTCCCTTTTCGCAATGGCTGGAGCGGCGCGGCATCCATTTCGCCTGGGTCATCGTCGCCATCACCTTCCTCACGGCCCTGACATCGTCTGCCGCGCTGGGCTTGCCAGGCGCGCTGATGCAGCCGCTGAGCCGCGAGTTCGGCTGGGATGCCGAGCAGATTTCCTCGGCCCTGGCCGTGCGCTTCGTGCTGTTTGGCTTGATGGGGCCGTTTGCCGCCATCCTGATGGAGCGCTTCGGCTTGCGCAATGTCATCTGCGTGGCGCTGGGGCTGATCGCTTGCGGCATGGTGCTGGCCACGCGCATGACGCAGTTCTGGCAGCTGGTGGCCCTGTGGGGCATCCTGCTGGGGCTGGGTTCGGGCATGACGGCGCTGGTCTTGAGCGCCGTGGTGGCGAACCGCTGGTTCGAGACGCACCGGGGCCTGGTGGTGGGCGTGCTGACGGCCAGCTCGGCCACGGGCCAGCTGCTGTTCCTGCCCGTGGGTGCCTGGCTGATCGAGCATTTCGGCTGGCGCACGGCCGTCATGCCCGTGTTTGCCAGCTGCGCCATCGTCGCCGTGCTGGCCTTCCTGTGCATGCGCAACCGGCCGCAGGACGTGGCCTTGCGGCCCTACGGCGCCGATCCGGCCACGCCGCTGACGGCGCCAGTGGCCGCAAAAATGACGTTTGCCACGCCGTTCGTGATTCTGCGCAGCGTGGCGGCGAACCGCACCTTCTGGATACTGTTCGGCACCTTCTTCATCTGCGGCCTCAGCACCAACGGCCTGATCCAGACGCACTTCATTTCCCTGTGCGGCGACTCGGGCCTGTCCGCCGTGCCGGCCGCCTCCGTGCTGGCGATGATGGGGGCGTTCGATCTGTTCGGCACAATCTTGTCCGGCTGGCTGTCGGACCGCTATGACAACCGCAAATTGCTGTTCTGGTACTACGGATTGCGGGGCTTGTCGCTGTTCTGGCTGCCGTATTCGGAATTCACCCTGTACGGCCTGTCCCTGTTCGCCATGTTTTACGGCCTGGACTGGATCGCCACCGTGCCGCCGACCGTGAAACTGGTGGGCGCCACATTTGGCCGGGAGCGGGCGGGCATGGTGTTCGGCTGGATCTTCGCGGGCCACCAGCTGGGCGCCGCCGTGGCCGCGTACGGCGCGGGCCGCATCCGCACCCTGATGCTGACCTACAACCCGGCCCTGTTCGCGGCCGGCGCCGCCTGCCTGCTGGCCGCGCTGCTGGTGCTGGCGATCCAGCGGCAGAAGGCGGCCGTGGCCGCCGTCCAGCCCGCATGAAAAAAGCCAGGCCCGCATGTGCGGAGCCTGGCTTTTCATTTCAAGAACGTTTCAGGATTTACTTGAGGTATTTGGCGAGCCAGCCCTCGACTTCGCTGTAGAAGAAACGGCTGTTCTCGCCCTTCAAAATCCAGTGGTTTTCGTCCGGGAACACCAGCAATTTCGCCGGCACGTTCAGGCGCTGTTGCACGGCAAAGTTCATCAGGGCATTGTTGGCCGGCACGCGGTAGTCGAGCTCGCCCACGGTGATCAGGATGGGGGTGGTAAAGCCTGTGCCTTTTTCGTGGTTGCCCGCTTGCATGACCGGGCTTTGGTCGCGCCACACGGGCTGGTTCGACCAGACGGGGCCGCCTGCATTCGTTTCACGGCCGAAACCGCCATCGCTGGTGCCCCACTGCATGATCAAATCCATTTCGCCCGCGTGCGAGACGATGGCCTTGTAGCGCGTGGTGGTTGCCTGCAGCCAGTTGGCCAGGTGGCCGCCATAGCTGGCGCCGCCGGCGGCCAGTTTCGTGCTGTCGATGAACGGGTATTTCTTGATGGCTTCATCGACGCCCTGGTTGACTTCATCGCCCGGACCTTTCAATGGGTCGAACTGGATCGAGCGCGAGAATTCCTCGCCATAGCCGGTGGAACCCTTGTAGTCGGTCAGCAGCACGACATAACCTGGCTTGGCCAGCAAGTGATAGTTCCAGCGCAGCACGAACTGGTCGCGCCACATGCTGGCCGCGCCGCCGTGGATGACGGTAAACAGCGGATATTTCTTGTTCGGGTCGAAATTCGCGGGCTTGACGAGCATATTGTGGATACGGCGGCCGTCGGCCGTGGTGAACCAGAAGTGCTCGGGCGCCTGCCAGTCGATCTTGTCTGCCTTGTCCGTATTGAAAGCCGTCAGCCGTTTCGGCTGCTTGTCGTTGAAGGCATAGATTTCCGGCGGATTGATCGACGACTCCCACACGCCGACGAGGGCCTTGCCGCCGCTGCTCAGCGAGTTGATGGTGCCCGTCGGCAAGGATGGCTCTTCGCGCACCTCGCCGCCTTTGGCATCGATCGAGTACAGCTTTTCCAGGCCCGCATGTTCATAGCTGAAAATGACGCGCTTGCCGCCTTCGGGCAGCACGTAGCGCGAAATCGACCGGTCCAGCTTGGCTGTCAGGATGGTCGGCGCAGGGTTGCTCATCGGCCAGGCGAAGCTGGCCAGGCGTTTCACGTCATACACTTTACCGGGCGTTTGCGCGTCGCTCAAGGCGAACAGGGTCTTGCCGTCGGCCGCGAATTTCAGGGAACCGTAGCTGTGCTTGTCCTGCGTCAAGCGCTGCGCTTCGCCGCCGGCCACGGGCAGCAGATACAGTTGCGAAACCACGGCTTCGCGCTGCGCCGCATCGTGGTTGGTGGCCGCGTTGAAGACGACGGCCTTGCCGTCCGGCGTCCAGATGGCATCCAAGGATTGCCCCTCGTCGCCCTGGCCGCCGCCAAAGCCGGGCAGCGCCACCAGTTGCGTGCCCGACAGGATGTCGCGCGGCGTGTTTTCACCTTTCGTCTCAGGCTGCGCATCGACGATGAACAGGCGCACATGCTTGTCCGTCAGCCATTTGTCGAAATAGCGCGGCGCCGTCGTTTCATACGAACGGGCACTGACTTTGCGGTCCTTGCGCTCTTTCGCGCTTTGCTTGACGTCGGCCTCAGTCTTGTTGCCTGGATAGATGTCGCTGATGAACAGCAATTGCTTGCCGTCCGGGCTCCATTTCGGCATGCGCGCGCCCAGGGTGAGCGAGGTCAGGCGCTGTGCTTCGCCGCCGGCGGCCACGTCGAGGCGGTAGATCTGTCCCGCTTCATCGCCGTCGCGCTTGGCGACGAAGACCAGCTGGCGGCTGTCCGGCGACCAGGCCACGGCGCTTTCGCCGCCCTTGGAATACGTCAGGCGACGCGCGGGGCTGTCATCAAGCAGGGACTTGATCCACAGGTCCGACCATTGCTCCTTGCTATCGTATGCACTGTCGACCACGGAAAACACGGCCCAGCGCCCGTCCGGGCTGGCGACGGGCGCGCCCACCCGTTTCATCAGCCACACGTCTTCATGCGTGATGGCGTGTCTGGCTTGCGTTTGCGTGGCGGCAACTGGGGTCGTGGCCTTGGTATCGGCGGCGTGAGCCAGCGAGGCGCAGGCTGCTGCGATCAGCAGAGAGCCGAGGGAACGGCGAAGACGGGGTGAGGTCATGGGCGTGGTCCGGGTAGTGAAAAAAGTACAGCGGGCAACATTATTGCCCATCGATTCGGCCGCTGCCAAGGCCATGAACCGTTACTTACCAGGCGGAAGCGGCGCGTATCGGGCGGGCAGCGCGTATCCGATCAGTTAAACTTGCCGCTTTATTCACGCTGGCGCTGATAGAACATGAAAATTTGTCTACCCTTATTGAAAACGGCCTTGCTGGGCGTGAGCTGCCTGCTGGCGGCCCCGGTTTTTGCCGCCGCCGCCGCACCGTACCCGAACACCAGCGCTATGGGCGTGGGTCATGCGGAAAGCACGGCCTGGTATGCGGGCTGCCTGAAGGTCAAGGATGCGGCGCCGCCGCCGGCCGACCTGCCGGCGCCGTCCGCCGTGGCGTCCTTGCAGCAATGCCAGGCGACGGACCTGTATTACGATACCAAGAGTATGTCCTCGCCCAAGCCGGCCGACTGGCGTCCCGTGCGTCATTGCGCGATGGCAACGCAGAACAGCGCCGTGCTGATGATGCTGTACCAGAATGGGCAAGGCGTGCAGAAAGACCCGCTGCTGGCCCTCAAGTATGCGTGCAGCATCGATGCGGCGCCGGCCGAGATGCGGGGCCGCATCGAACACTTGCAGAAGATCAATGCCAGCGGGCGCGGCATGATCGACTTGTGCGATGACATTACCAGCGGCTACATGATGGGCGTGTGCAGCGCCATCGATGCGCGGCAAAAGCAGCGCGTGCGCGCACAGGCGACAGGCAAGGTCAGCGCAAGCATGCCTGCCGTGGCGCAAGCGTCGCTGCAAAAGCTGCAGGCGGCCGCAAGCAAGTTTGCCGACGCGCGCGCGGCCAATGAAACGGACTTGAGCGGCACGGCGCGCGCCGCCCAGAGCATTGCCGCCCGCACGGCCGAGCTCGACTTGCTGGCGCAGGACTTGCGTGAGTACGAAGGGGGCAAGTTGCCGGCCAGCATGACGAAGGAGCAGGCGGCGGCACTCGACAAGGAGCTCAACGCCATCTACGGCAAGCTGATGAAAAAGCCCGCGTCCACCTATGCGGGCGCCGTGGACAAGGAGGGCATCCGCGCCACCCAGCGCCTGTGGCTGGCGTACCGCGATGCCTGGATGAATTTTGGCGCCGTGCGCTATCCATCCGTCACCAGCGAGACCTGGGCCGGCCGGCTGACGTCGCGGCGCAATGCGCAATTGCAAGACTTGCTGGAGAATTGACGCATGCGCGAAGCGTACTACCATGAAGATGACTATTGCATGATCGAACTGCTGCCGCTGGATAATTTGCAGCACTGCTTGACGCAGATGGGCGAGCAGCAGGCGTTCGCCGATGCGCACCGCAGCGGCGCCGGCTGGACGGACATGTACGTGATCAAGGCGCCACCGTCGCCACTGCGCGCGCTGGGCCTGACGGCCGAGCAGCTGCGCCTGGCGCTGGACCATGCCTTGCCGCCGTATGACGCCGTCTACACGGGTTACAGCAGTTACCGCGTGGAATGCAAGAACGTGCTGGCCTTTGGCGGCGACAAGACGGAAACCCTGTTTGCGGGCCTGGACGAGCAGGGTATCGTGTGCGACCTGTGGTGCAGCGATGGCATGCCGCAACTGTTGCTGCTGCCCTTGAAAGAGCAGCTGTTGCTGGTCGATTGGGGCGCGGGGTTTGCGTGTCCGCTGGCCGATGGGGAACTGTTCGCCCGCTATCTGCAGGAGTATGAACTGGACTGATCGAACTGAACTGATTACTCGCAGGCGATGGCGTTCGGCTGCGCCACTTTGACTACGGACGCCAGGCGCGCCATGTCGTTGCCGTCGCCTTGCTCGACGTACGGTTGATAGGTATCGATGACGATGCGCGCACGCGCTTGCCAGCCGCAATTGTCGGCCTGGCGCGCGGGCACGCGCAGCAGGCGGCGCGCCTCGGCGTCGTTGCTGAAACAAAACCACGCATCGTGCGTGGCGGCAGGGCGGGGCAAGCGCCCCCATTGCGCCTTGTCGGGCGCGAAGCAGACGCGGTTGCCGATGATTTCCAGACTCATCTCGTCCGTGCGCGCGCTGTACTGGCCGTCGAGCACGATGGGCGTTTGCGCCTGGGCTGGCAGCAACAAAGAGCACAGCAGGGGGGATAGCAGGGTGGCAAGTTTCACAGTGCGTCTTTCCGTATCGTCAGCAGATGCGCCAGTATATCGGCACTGGCGGCGCACGATTGGATTGCTCGCGGGGAGATTCCTTCCGCATCCGTCACGCACTGCTTTCGCTCAGCTTGTCTCTGGTCGAATTTACGCAAAAAAAGGTTGGAAAATGCTAGTTTGACAACCCTGTGCGTACTGCTGTCTTCGTGGCAGGAGGGGATTAATGGTTCCCGTTGCCATGGACAAGGAATACTATATTCAAAAGAACCTCAACCAGCCGAAGCAGGGAGTATTTCCGCCGCCACTCCCCTTACGGGCCTACTGGTACAAATACCAGCAGGGGGTCGTCTGTCTGGCCCACCATCATGAGTCCATCAGCGGAAATACCCAGGGTGCGGGTCATCAGGCTCCTCGCGTACCCGGCAAACTTGAAACTCTTGAGCAGCATGCCGTTTGCGTCGTGCACCCATACGTCGGCGCTCGAATACCAGCCTGAGATGCCGCAGTAAACGCGATCATCGCTGCCCACCTCGACGTTGTTGGGGTAGGCATCTCCGCCGCTGAGGCTGCCGATGAAGCTCAGGTCCGACGGTTTTACGCTGCTGCAGCGGTAAGGTGCAGCCGACGCGACATACAGGCGCATGCCGTCAGCGCTGACCGCGATGTCTTGTCCATTCGATGCGCCGTTGATGAAGCCGGCGGAGCCCGCCGAAGCGCTGAACAGGGCACCGCCACCAATATCGGCGTAGTCAACTACAATTGCGCTTACCGATGCCGGGCTATAGCCTGAATCTTGCAAGTAGAGGCGGCTTCCGTCGCTCGATGCTGCCATGCTGTCGGCGTTGCCGATCATGCCCGCCACGGCGCCTGTGCTGGCCAGGTATGCCTTGCCGTCCGCTGCTGCCACAATCTCTACGCCATTTGGCCGCAGGGCCAGCAAGGCCGACGATTGCTGGACTGCTGCTGCCATTGGCCAACTGGTTTTTTTCGTCAGCGTAGCCAGGTCCACGACGATGATATTCCGATTGGCGGTATCGTAGGTGTAAAGATGCCGGCCATTCGGGCTGATGGTCATGTCTCCCATCGCGCCACCGAGGTTGCTGATGGTGCCGACTTGGGTGGCGGAATAGATGTTATACACATCGATATCGCCTGTGCCGTTGTTTGCATACAGCAAAGGTCGGATCGGATCGGTCTTGAGGTGGCTGTAGGTCTTCGTCAATTTCGTCGTGACGGCCGGCGTGACGCTTCCTTTCCAGATCGCAACATGCAGCTGCTCTGAAGTCTGAATACCATTCTCGCTGGCCAGGCTGACGGTGGCATAGCTGATGGCGTCGACCGGTAAAGTGGATGGATCGGCCGTCAGCGTCAGCGCATTTCCGCTGCGTTGCACGGACAGCCATGCCTTGTCGGAACTGGCAGTCCATGCAGGGGTTAGCCCGAAGTTGTCGCGCACGGTGACCTTGCGCGACAGGCGTGACCAGCCTGGGGTGGAAGACAGCCCGACGCCGACTTCCGAGAACAGCAGTTTGCGCGTATCGCGCTGGGCGGTGATGGTGACTGGTACCGAGATGGTATCGCCATTGACTTGCGTGCTCGCGGTCAAGGTCGTGGCACTGGTTCCGATGGGCTGGTTGGCGCCGATTTGCGAAAACACAATGCTGCTGCCAGCCTGATTCACCGTACCGCTGGTAGCGCTCGCGCCCAGCCATGCAGGCAGTGCCGAGAACGACCAGGGATAAGCGTTCGCCATGGTGTTGAGATTCAGCGTCAGGCTTGCTGTCGACGCAGGCGAGCGGCCATAAGGTCCTCCCAGCGTGATGCTGTCAATCGAGGACGTTAAGGTGGCTTTCGTCAAGTTCAGCGTGACAGGAACTTTGCTGTCGCTGACGTTCGGTGCGGTAATCGTTAACATTGCATCGTGTCGGCCGCTGGCAAGCTTGCCGTTCGCCGGGTCGACATATACCGATGCAATGGCAGGTGTGGTGCCGCTCGTCGGGGTCACTCCTAGCCATGCCGCGCTGGCGGTGGCTTTCCAGTTCGCCGCTAGGTTAGGTGCCGTAAATTTAACGGGCGCTGCCGCAATGGGAGCGCCGTTGATGCCATTGAAGGTAATCTGGCCGTGATCAATGGAAAAAGCGGCAGGCAGCAATTCGGCACTGACAGGCAGCGAGGCGATTTGCCCGTCGCTGCTTGTGACTACGATAGTGCCTGTCTGGACGCCAAATGTCAGCGCGGAAACATCATAGCCGACAGTAAACGAGCTGACGCCGTTACCTGCTGCCGTCGAGAGCTTGATCCATGCCGCGTTCGTGTTCACAGTCCATGTGCGACTTTTCGCGCTGACGTTGACAGTGACGGGCGCTGGCGCCGGATTTCCCTCAGAAATGGTCGCGTTGAGAAGGCCAAGTGGCGCCACTGTCATTGGTGACAAGGGTATCGGCACGACAGTGATCGCATATGGCAACTGCATCGGCGAACCGGGGAAGTGTTGCGTACAAGCGGCATCCTTGCAAACTTTGACTGAAAAAGTGCCTGTATGTTTTCCGATGGGCAGCGTCGGCGCAGTCTGGAGCAGAATGCTGTAACTGCCTGGGCTTAGCTGGGAAAATTGTACCTCCGGCAGTATCACGCCTGTCGTATCGATGACGTAGGCGAACACACTGTTTACATTTTGAAATTCCGATGGCGTGTTCACAGTCGCTAGCAATGACAACGCCTTCGTGCTCCCCTCATCGGCGGTAGCGGCGGCCGTCGGCACGCTGAATGTCAATGTTGGCGTGGGCGTCGGGGTAACTGGCACCGGAGGGGCAACGCCGCTGCTTCCGTCGCCTCCACCGCTTGGGCTACCACCGCCGCCACAGCCAGCCATTAATGTGGTTGCGAGCAAGTATGCCAGTGCGCGCGAAATGCTGTACCTGAAAAGAACGGACGCCATTTTTGTCGGAGGTAATCATTAAGAGAGAGGCATTATTGCTTATTTCAAATTGTTTGAATAGCATTTAGTTGCCAATAATTAATTTCCTTTATTTATTTTCTTTTTTGCAAGTAATGGCATTCTCGACGCATTGCCTGTATGGCATCGTTGAAGCTGGCGAGCTGGATATGCTGGAGGGGAGGAAGCGCGTGCTGTATTTGCAACGAGCACGTTGGCATCGCGGTGGCGCGCCATTGCCATGGGCATGCGTCTTATTTCCTCACGGGTTTGGGAGTGTTGCGCAAGGCGCGGCTCAATGCTTGCTTGTCCGTCCTTTAGAAACATGGGTTAAGGCAGTGCCGGGAGAGTTTCTGCACTTGGCGGTGACCGGGGCACATTTCCCCCATGTGGGCAATATCACGGATAAAGACGCAAAAAAGGGTTAGCAAACGATAGTTTGCTAACCCTGATCTGTACTGCTGTATTCGTGGTAGGCCGTGCGGGATTCGAACCTGCGACCAACGGATTAAAAGTCCGCTGCTCTACCAGCTGAGCTAACGACCCGAAAGAGGCCGCATTATATATCAGTTGAAAAAGAATGCAAAGCATTCCTGCACGAAAATGAAGATGGCTCAATGCAGGGCGGCCGTGAGCTTCAACACTTCGTCGATGCTGGTCGTGCCATCGATGATCTTGCGCGCGCCGGCGAGGCGCAGCGGCGTCATGCCGTCGAGGATGCTCTGGCGGCGCAAGGCGTGCAGGTCGGCGCCCGCCTTGATGAGCTGGCCGAACGTTTCCGTCACGCTCAGCAGTTCATAAATGCCGGCCCGCCCCAGGTAGCCGCTGTGCCGGCACAGGGGGCAGCCGGCGGGGCGGTACATGGCGCGGGGGCGTTCCAGCTGGCCGCCCGTCAGGCGCTGCCATGACGCGTCGTCCGGGGCGTCGCCCGGCTGTTTGCAGGCCGGACACAGGCAGCGCAGCAGGCGCTGCGCCAGCACGCCGATCAGGCACGCTTCCAGCAGATAGGCGGGCAAGCCCAGTTCCAGCAGGCGCATGACGGCCGAGGGCGCGTCGTTGGTATGCAGGGTCGACAGCACCAAGTGGCCCGTCAGCGCCGCCTGGATGGCCATCTCGGCCGTGGCCAGGTCGCGGATCTCGCCGACCATGATGATGTCGGGATCTTGCCGCATCAGCGCCCGCACGCCGTCGGCAAACGACAGTTCGATGCCGGCCTGGGTTTGCACCTGCATCTGGTTGAAGGCCGGCTCGACCATTTCGATGGGGTCTTCCACCGTACACACATTGACTTCGCTGCCGGCCAGCGCCTTCAACGTGCTGTACAGGGTGCTGGTCTTGCCCGAGCCCGTGGGGCCCGTCACCAGCACGATGCCGTGCGTGCGCGCCGTCAGCTGGCGCCAGCGTTCGGCGTCCGCGGGCGGAAAGCCCAGTTCGGCGAGACTCTTGACGGCCACTTCCGGATCGAAGATGCGCATGACGAGCTTTTCGCCGAAGGCCGTGGGCAAGGTCGACAGGCGCAGCTCGATTTCCTGCCCTTGCGCATTGCGCGTCTTGATGCGGCCATCCTGGGGGCGGCGCTTTTCCACCACATCCATGCGCCCGAGCAACTTGATGCGCGCCGTCATGGCCAGCATGACGACGGGCGGCAATTGATAGGCCTGGTGCAGGCGGCCGTCGATGCGCAGGCGCACGAGGCCCGCGTCGCGCTTCGGTTCCAGGTGGATGTCGGACGCGCGCTGGGCGAACGCGTATTGCCACAGCCAGTCGACGATGCGCACCACGTGCTGGTCGTTGGCGTCGAGGCTGGTCTTGTTGCGCCCCAGTTCCACCAGCTGCTCGAAATTGTGGCGCAGCGCGAGGTCTTGCGTGGACGCTTGCCTGGCCACCTTGACGGAGGTGGCCAGGCTGAAAAATTGCGCGATGGCGTCGGCGATGTGCAGCGGGTTGGCGATGACCAGGCTCAGCTTGCGCGGCGCCAGGTTGCCCAGCTGCGCCTGCCAAGCGAGCGCGTAGGGCTGGGCCGTGGCGATGACGATGCGGTCAAGCGTGCTTTCCACTGGCAGGATGTTGAAGCGGGCCGCATAGCCGGCCGTCATGACGTCGGCCACCTGGCTGAAATCGATGTGCAGGGGATCGATGCGCAGATACGGCAAGCTTGCGCGTTGTGCCAGCCACGCGCACAGGGTATCGAGCGTCAGTGCGCCGTGGGCGATGCTGCACAGCGGATGCAAGGCGGGCGCCGGCAGCAGGGCGGCCTGGGTGGCGATGGCGGCCGCTTGCGCTGCGTCGAGCAAGCCGTCTGCCTGCAGCCAGGCCAGCAGTTGCGGCAGTTCCAGTGGCGTGTCGGGCGAGATGGGAGAGGGAGGCGGGGAAGCGGGCATGGCCGGCGTCTTTCAGGACTGCCGGCCTAGCCTGGGAATGCCGGCGCTTACAGGGTGCTGGCGATGCCCTTGACCCAGGACTTGGCGGGCAGCTTGGTCTCGGCGACGATCTGCTTGGCGCGCTCGAGCAGGGCGGCTTGCGCTTCGGCATCGAGTGCCACTTTCGTCTTGAATGCGATCGCCACCACGTTCCCATCATGGACTTCCGGCAGGCAGATCACCTGTGCAAACGCAAACTTCATCGCCTTGATGTTCTTTGCGTAGCTGGGATGGTCGCCGAACAGGTTGACCGTCATGATGCCGTGCGGCGCCAGGCAAGCGCAGCAGGCGGCATAGAAATCGGCGCTGTCGAGCACGGGACCGCGTGCCGTGGCGTCGTACAGGTCCACTTGCAAGGCGTCCAGGGTGCCGTGGTTGGCTTCATCGTTGACGTAGTCGAGCGCATCCATCTCGCGCACGTGCAGGCGCTCGTCGTTGGGCGGCAGCTTGAACATCGAGGCGCAGATGGTGATGACGGAAGGATTGAGTTCGATGGCTTCGACCTGCGCCTGCGGGAACTGACGGTAGCAAAATTTCGTCAGCGCGGCCGTGCCCAGGCCCAGCTGGGCGAGGCGCTGCGGTTGCTCGATCCACAGCATCCACGCCATCATCTGCTGCGCGTATTCGAGCTCCGGCCAGTCCGGCTTGCGGATGCGCATGGCGCCCTGCACCCATTCCGTGCCGAAATGCAGATAGCGCACGCCATCCATTTCCGACAGGGTAACAGGGGCGTAGCGGGGCTTGCGCGCAGGGCGCGAGGATTCGACTTGTTCGATGGATTTTCGTTTGATAAGCATAAGGCGGCCTGAAAGTGTGCCGCATTATAGCCCGTGCCGGGGCGCCATAAAAAATGCCAGCCGCTGGGGCTGGCATGGTATGGGCCGCTTATTGCTGTGCAGGTTCTATCGAGACCCGCAGGCGGATGCGCTCGCCCGGATCGTAGGACATGATGCTCGTGTAGTTGCGGCCACGGTAGTCGTAGGTGACCTGGTAGCCATTGTTGCGCGATTCCCAGTGGTCGACTTGACGGCATTGCTTGACGGCTTGTTCCTGCATGCCGCCCTGGTAATTGTTCTGGTTGTCGACGCGGTCGCCCACGACGGCGCCGGCGATCGCGCCCGCCGCTGCTGCTGCCGTGCGGCCATTGCCGCCACCGACCTGGCTACCAAGCAAGGCGCCGGCGATACCGCCGACGATGGAGCCGCCAGCGCTGCGCTGTTGCGGCGGTGCCTGGACTTGCACGTATTCCGTACGGCATTCCTGGCGTGGACGATTGATCTGTTCCACTTGCGGCACGACGCGTACGACCTTGCCGAAATCTTCAAAGTCGGCGGCCTGGGCGAGTGGCAATGTGCCGAGACAAACGGCTGACAACATCAATTTGGCTTGCAAGTTCATTTGTAACCTCGTTATCTAGAGAATCTTTCAGGGTATTTTTTACAACTTGGGACTATAGTAATCCCGCCAGACCGGGGCAAGTGTTTCGCATGGCAACAAAATGTAACAGCCCAAGCCCCTTGCCCCACAGTCTGTAACATGCACTTTCAATCGATACAAGATGTTGAAGTGACTTGAAACCAGCGGTTTGTAACAAATCTTGCGTTTGACATCATATTCGGGTTGATTCATGCAGGACAACACGTTACCCTAATACGCGTATGGCTTATATAAAATCGCACTGAATCGCATAAAAGTTGATACAGATCGAATCACCGCGTGCGCATTGACCCGCGTGCGGGGATGCAATAAGACGAGCAGCTAGAAAAAAATCCATACATAACAGGTCGATTTGAGGGAAAAATGAGTTTGTTACTAACCGTGCCGCCCAACCTTGTCCAGTCCATCCGTGCCTTTCGCGTGACCGAATTACAAGACGAGGCGATCCGTCTCGGGCAGCACTTTTTATATGCGCATTGCAACGCTGGACAGACCAAACAACAAGTCATCGGCATTATTGCGGAAGCCTTCCTGTTTCCGAAAAACCTGGCGAAGAATTTCGATGCCCTGCGCCTGTGCCTGACGGACACCATGTTCAAGGCGGGCACGCAGACGGGCTTTCTGGTGGTGCTTGAGCAATTGCCAAATACGCAAAAATTCGACAAGGAAGCGCGCGAGATCCTGCTCGACGTGTTCCGCGACGCGGCCGACTACTGGGCCGAGAAAAAAGTCCCGTTCCGCGTCTTCTATTCGTTCGAGTAAGCACCTACTCACGCTGCGGCGGCGCCAAACCAGCCTTCCATGCCCTGATCGGGCGGCGTAATCGGGCAGCGGCGGCGGCCCGGTCGCTATGTTGCGCCGCAACAATAATAGCGGCCTTTCTTGGTTCGCATCGCCATAGCGGGTACAATGCGCGCTATGAAAAATATCGTTATCCTCATTTCCGGACGCGGCAGCAACATGGAAGCGGTCGTGCGCGCGGCGCAAGCCGAGCAATGGCCAGCCCGTATTGCCGCCGTCATCAGTAACCGGGCCGATGCCCAGGGACTGGTTTTTGCCGCGGAACATGGGATAGCGACGGCAGTCGTTGCCAACAAGGATTATGCCAGCCGCGAACAGTTCGATGCGGCGCTGCAAGCCGTGATCGACGGCTACACCCCCGACCTGGTCGTGCTGGCCGGTTTCATGCGCATCCTGACGCCGCCCTTCGTCGAGCATTACGCGGGGCGCATGCTCAATATCCACCCGTCGCTGCTGCCGCTGTTCCCGGGCATGGCGACGCACCGCCAGGCGCTCGAGGCGGGCGTGACGGAACACGGTGCGACCGTGCATTTCGTGACGGCCGAGCTCGATCATGGCCCGGCCGTGGCGAGCGCGAAAGTCCCCGTCTTGCCGGGCGACACAGAAGACAGCTTATCGGCGCGCGTGCTGGTACAGGAACATCTGCTTTACCCGCGCGCCATCCGCCTGTTCATTGACGATAAACTGTCGGTCGAGCATGGCCAGGTCCGCGTGGACCCTCAATAAAATATTACAGGAAGAATAACAATGAGATTGCCACCAGCGATACTTGCCAATGCTGAAGAAGTGTTGCGCGAAATTTTACGTTTCACGGCCCCGGCCGACACGACCTTGTCGCGCTATTTCCGCGACCATCCGCGCCTCGGTTCGCGCGAACGCGGCGCCATCGCCGAAGGCATTTATGCCGTGCTGCGCAATAAATCGTTCTTCACGGACTTCGCCGAAGCGGGCAGCGGCCCGACCATGCGCCGCCTGACCATCCTCGGCCTGGCCGAAGCCGTCGGCGCCGACTCCTTGGGCGGCCTGACGGAAGAAGAAGTGGAATGGCTGGAACGCATCACGCAGATCGACCGCAGCCTGATGCCGGCGAACATGCGCGCCAATATGCCGACCTGGCTGTTCGACAAGCTGATCGCCCAGTTCGGCGAAGCGGAAACCATGAAGCTGGCCGATGCGCTGAACGCGCCGGCGCCGCTGGACTTGCGCGTCAATTCGCTCAAGGCCACGCGCGAAGACGTGATGCTGGCCCTGGCCGAAGCGCCGATTCTCAGCACGCCGACGCCGTTTGCGCCGCTGGGTTTGCGCGTGATCAAGAAGCCATCGCTGCAAAACCTGCCCCTGTTCCAGAGCGGGGCCATCGAAGTGCAGGATGAGGGCAGCCAGATCCTGTCGCAGATCGTCGGCGCCAAGCGCGGCGAGATGGTGGTCGATTTCTGTGCCGGCGCGGGCGGCAAGACCCTGGCGCTGGGCGCGCTGATGCGCAACACGGGCCGTCTGTACGCGTTCGACGTGTCGGAAAAGCGTCTGGCCAAGCTCAAGCCGCGTATGGCCCGCAGCGGCCTGTCGAACGTGCATCCGGTGCAGATCGCGCATGAGCGCGATGCCAAGATCAAGCGCCTGGCCGGCAAGATCGACCGCGTGCTGGTCGATGCCCCGTGCAGCGGCCTGGGCACCCTGCGCCGCAATCCGGACGTGAAGTGGCGCCAGCAACCGAACTCCATCGTCGAACTGCAAGCCAAGCAGGCAGCCATCCTGGCCGGCGCGGCGCGCCTGGTCAAGGGCGGCGGCCGCCTGGTGTACGCCACCTGCAGCTTCCTGAATGAAGAAAACGATTTTATCGCCGAGCAATTCCTGACCGCGCATCCGGACTTCACCCTGGTGCCGATGAGCAAGGTATTGGCCGAACAGAAGATCGAGCTGGAAATGGGCGACTACCTGAAATTGCTGCCGCACCTGCACCATACCGACGGCTTCTTCGCCGCCGTGTTCGAACGCAAGGTCATGCCGAAAAAAGTCTACGCCGATGAAAAACCGGCCGACGACGCTGACGCTGAACCAGCCGAGTAAGCCTGTCACGGGTCGCCGCTGCACCCTGCAGTGGCGGCCTTCAATGCCGCCAGCCCGCCTGGCGGCATGGGATCACTCCCCATCCGTCCCACCTTCCAGCCCCCATCCGCCATGAATGAAACCCCGCTGCTCAACCTGATCACTGATTTTGTCAATGATTTCCGCCAACCGGCCATCCTGTGGCAGGCGCTGGTCATCGTCGGTTGCCTTGCGCTGAGCTGGCTGCTGGTGCGGCAGTTGCGCGTGTTCCTGCATCAGCGGGCGGAAGCGGCGACGACGCCAGCCACGCCGGAAACCTTGCAGCGCACCGATAGTTTCATCCGCATCCTGACGCCCGTGCTGGCGGCCATGCTGCTGGGCATTGCGCAGCACTTCCTGGTCAAGTTCCAGTCGGTGAACCTGCTCAGTATTGCCATCCCCCTGTGCACGTCGATGGCGCTGGTGCGCTTCGGTTTTTACGTGCTGCGCCGCATTTTTGTCCGTCATGGCGACATCAGCCCCACCATGCTGCTGCTGGAAAAAATCTTCACGGTCGTGGTGTGGGCCGGCATGGCCCTGTACATCACGGGCCTGTGGCCGGATCTGCATGCCTTCCTGGAAGGCATCGTCGTGCCGCTGGGACGCAACAAGGTGTCCGTGGCTGCCATCTTGCAAGCCGCTATTTCAGTCGCCGTGCTGCTGGTGCTGGCCATGTGGGCCGGCACTTCGCTCGACGAGCGCCTGATGAAAATGCAGGGCTTGCACACCTCCCTGCGCGTGGTGCTGTCGCGCATGGGCCGCGCCGTGCTGATCCTCGTTTCCGTGCTGGTCAGCCTGTCGCTGGTGGGCATCGATCTGACGGTGCTGTCCGTGTTTGGCGGCGCTTTCGGCGTGGCGCTGGGCTTTGGCTTGCAAAAGATCGCCGCCAACTTCGTCTCCGGTTTCATCATCCTGCTCGACCGCAGCCTGACCATCGGCGACATGATCACGGTGGGTCAATTTACGGGCAAGGTGACGCAGATCAATACGCGCTATACTGTGTTATTGGGTGGCGATGGCGTTGAATCCATCGTGCCGAATGAAATGCTGATTTCCGGCGGCGTGCAGAATATGTCGCTGAGCAACCGCATGGTCTGGCTGTCGACGGCCGTGTCGGTTGGTTATGAAACGGATATCGATGTCATCTTCCCCTTGCTGGAAGCGGCGACGGCCAAGGTGCCGCGCGTGTCGCAAAGCAATCCACCATCGGCTACCCTCGTGCGTTTCGGCGCCGACGGACTTGATGTGCAGATCGGCTTCTGGATCGCGGACCCGGAAAACGGCACCGGCGGCGTGAAGTCGAATGTGAACCGCGCCATCTGGCGCACCTTGCAGGAACATAAGGTCACTGTACCGTTTCCGCAACGCGAATTGCGTATTGTTGCTACGCCTCCTGTCCCGCTTGCCAGCGCGGCAGACGGTGAGTCCGCGCCATCCGGCACCCAGCCTTAACCTCGCTGCCTGCCTCCGATTTTGCCTGATAGCACCCATTAGGGCGTACAATCACGCCTAAAATTAACTCTGCCGGACCTCCAGAGTCACTGGAGCGACCGTGCGCACGCCCTGTCCACTTGGAGTAGCAGTAATGACATTGAGTTCCGTTTTACACGACGTTTTGCAGTTCATGGCCACTGGCATTACCGATCTGTCCGCATGGCAAGTTTTTCTGTACACCATGGTGGTCACGCATATCACGATCGCCAGCGTCACGATTTATCTGCATCGCCACCAGGCCCACCGGGCGCTGGAATTGCACGCCATCCCCAGCCATTTCTTCCGTTTCTGGCTGTGGCTGACGACGGGCCAGGTCACCAAGGAATGGGCGGCCATCCATCGCAAGCATCACGCCAAGTGCGATACGGAAGAAGATCCGCACAGCCCCGTGACGCGCGGCATCAAGAAAGTGTTCTGGGAAGGCGCCGAGCTGTACCGCGCTGAATCGAAGAACATGGAAACCATGGCCAAGTACGGCCACGGCACGCCGACGGACTGGATCGAGCGCAACCTGTACACCAAGTACAGCTGGCTGGGCGTGGTGTCGCTGTTCGTCATCAATTTCGTGTTGTTCGGCGTGATCGGCATTTCCGTGTGGGCCGTGCAAATGATGTGGATCCCCATCACGGCGGCCGGCATCATCAACGGCATCGGCCACTATTGGGGCTACCGCAACTACGATTGCGCCGACGCGGCCACCAACATCATTCCGTTCGGCATCCTGATCGGCGGCGAAGAGTTGCATAACAATCACCATACCTATGCGACGTCGGCCAAGCTGTCGTCGAAATGGTATGAAATCGATATCGGCTGGGCGTATATCCGCGCGCTGGAAATGCTGGGCCTGGCCAAGGTGAAAAAGCTGGCGCCGGAACCGAAATTCTCGCACGGCAAGCTGGAAGCGGACTTCGAGACCTTGCAGTCGGTCATCGCCAACCGCTATGACGTGATGGCCAAGTATGCGAAATCGATCAAGCATGCCTGGAAGGAAGAGCTGGAGCACCTGAAGCACAAGGCCGAGCTGGAAAAGCGTTTCCTGAAATCGTCGCGCAAGCTGATGCAGCGCGAGCCGGGCAAGCTGGCCGATGTGCACCACGAGCAGCTGTCGGAACTGTTCCAGCACAGCAAGGCGCTGGAAACCATGCATCACATGCGCGTGGAACTGGGCGCCATCTGGGAGCGTTCGCACTTTACGCGCGAGCAGTTGCTGCAGAAGCTGCAAGACTGGTGCACGCGCGCCGAAGCGTCGGGTATCCAGTCGCTGCAGGATTTCTCCTTGCGCCTGCGCAGTTATGCATAGGTAAGCTGCCGCATATCGAGGCCCTGGTTTCCAGGGCCTTTTTTTCGTCCCGGCACAAGGGAAGGGGCTAAAAATCAGGGCGAAAAAAAACCGCTCATCGGAGCGGCTCTTTTTACAGAACACAAGATCAATTACTTGATTTTGGTTTCTTTGTACGTGACGTGCTTGCGTGCTTTAGGATCGAATTTCATGATCTCCATTTTCGCAGGCGTCGTACGCTTGTTTTTGGTAGTCGTGTAGAAGTGACCCGTACCGGCGGTCGATTCTAACTTGATTTTGTCGCGGCCTGATTTTGCCATGATAGCTCCCTTATTCTGCTAATTAGACTTTTTCGCCACGAGCGCGCATATCGACCAATACGGCGTCGATGCCGACTTTATCGATGACGCGCAGACCGGCGTTGGACAAACGCAGGGAGACCCAGCGGTTTTCAGATTCAACAAAAATACGACGATTCTGCAAGTTAGGCAAAAAACGACGTTTGGTTTTGTTGTTTGCATGGGAAACATTGTTGCCGACCATCGGCTTCTTCCCAGTGACTTGGCAAACACGTGCCATGGCGCACTCCTTAAAGATATTCCAAATTGGAAAAACGAGAGTATATCCAAAATAAGCAGATTTATCAATGACTTGCGAAAAACAATTGTGTCATGTTGTATTGGAAAAATTTAACAATTTGACGTCTGCCTATTCTTCATAGGGAAGCCGCTGGTAAACCGCGTCGTTTACTGCTAGATAACAGTCCCTCTGCTGTCACGTATGTCCTTGTTTACACATGGTTAACTGTGAATCGGCTGGCGCCGGCTTAGATCTGGCCGTGTTCCGCAAACGAATGCACTTGCCGCCCGGCCACGACGAAATGGTCGAGGATGCGCACGTCCACCAGCGACAGGGCTTGCACCAGCGCGCGCGTCAGTAATAGATCCGACTCGCTCGGTTCCGGCGTGCCGGACGGGTGGTTATGGCGGAGTATTAGCATGTTTTAGAAAGTGCGACACATTGATTCTCATCAAATCAAAGACTTGCAATTAATGATGTGTTGATATAGACATCATATATTAAGTACACTTGAGGACCCCATTTGTCCGTAGCGTTGATATACACTTGGATTAAACATCAAAAGTTCGTAACGAAGGATTTGCTATCGTCCAACGTTGCTCGCATGATCCTCCTCGGTTAGCTTCTGCCAAACAGGCCGCTATCATTGCGATTACTGTTTGCATCCTTGAATGGGCGCAGCAGCCGTAGCTAATACAGAGGCTGCCACGGCAGCTTGGGCAGCACCTGCCAATGCAGCCGGCATTGATCCAAGTTGGAGCTTGTTATCTGTCGTGCCAGGCGCTCGACATCTTCGTTACGCTGCACGTCAGTGCTGCAGGCTCAAAATTCGTCTTTCCCTCTTGTTACGATGCGGCGCGGTTTATGCCCAATGCGACTTTGAATCGGGTGACGCAACTCGTGGTTGAGGGCGCGCAAGCCAAAGAGTTGCCGCTGCAGCCGTTCACTGTCCATGATTTGCGCCGCGTTGGGTCGACGCTGTTGAACGAGATCGGCTTCAACCGGGACTGGATCGAGAAGTGCCTAGCGCATGAGAAGGGACGTTCCTCGCGGTCGATCTACAACAAGGCTGAGTATGCCGAGCAGCGGCGCCACATGCCGCAAGAGTGGGCCAACATAATTGATGCCTGGGGCGACGGAAAGGTTTATGTGCCGAAGCTGATGCCGGAGAACGTGGTCGTTCCGGTATTGAACGCATTAGCCTAAAAATGGCGAAATGGTTGTCTCTTGACAACCATTTCGATTACCCTCCATACTGGAAATCATTGACGGCCCGTCCTTTACATCAGAAGAAAGAGGTCGAGGAAGTTCTGAAGTACGCCGGCGATTAGGAGTGGCGTATAGAGGTTGGTGGCAACCACGCTTGGGGGTGCATTTATTGCCCGTACAACGACGAGAAGTGCCGCTGCGGAGAGTTTTGCATTACCTCGATATGGAATACCCCCAAAAACCCCGATAATCACGCTCACGCCTTGCGGCGCGTGGTGGACAATTGCACCACGCATCGTAAGCAGCATGAGACCGATGACGGAGCAAAGGAGTATCACGATGGAATACACTTTCACTTTGAAATACCAGCTTGCCGATGATGATCACGGTTCGGATGTGCTGGTCGAACGCTTGGGCGAAGCTGGCTGCGACGATGCTTTGGTAGGCATCGGGCAACCAGGGCGGTTGGCGCTGGAGTTCACCCGCGAGGCGACGGATGCGGACGAGGCTGTGCGTAGTGCGCTGGCAGATGTGCGCCGTGCCACGCCGTCGGCACGGCTGATCGAAGTGACACCAGATCTGGTAGGGCTGACCGACGTGGCAGACATCGTAGGGGTGTCGCGACAGAACATGCGCAAGTTGATGTTGGCTCACCCGGGTAGTTTTCCTGCGCCAGTGCATGAAGGGAGTGCGTCGATCTGGCACTTGGCGGACGTACTGACCTGGTTGCAGGCCAAGGGCAACTATGCATTGGACAAAGACGTTTTTGACGTGGCGCGGGTGGCCTTGCAGGTCAATGTGGCTAAAGAGGGGCAGCGCTTGCCACGTTCTGCGTCCAAAGCGCTGGAAGCCTTGGTAGAATGACGCAGGTACGACAAGCCGATCATGAGTGACGACGATACTGGCACAACGCCGATAAAAATCGACAAAGTTCGAGCATCAAAGGCAGGCCATGCTTTTCATGAAGCTTGGGCGGCGCGCACCGCTCTTGAACTCCTGCCACCGCTGACCGAGCTTACAGCGATCACGCTTGAGGGTTTCGACGAGCAGGATGAGCAGAGTTTGGAAATCGGCGCGGTCGAGATTGCTGATCTTGTTCGGTATTATGGCGCCACGGATGTTGCACGGGCGCATCGAGTCGCGGTTGTCCAGTTCAAGTACTCGATCGCAAGCGCCTCAAAGGCAGTTCGAGCTGCTGACCTGGCTTCAACTCTCTGCAAGTTTGCTGTAACCGATGCTGAGCTGCGGGCGACCCATGGCGATGACCATGTTCTTGCCGTAGTCCGCTATGAATTTGCGACAAACAGACCCATCCACGAGAACTTGGAGAAAGCGATTTCTGCGTTCATCGCAGGCACGCAAGAATCCGGTGATATTGCTAGCCAAACAGGCCAGATCGCAGTAGCCATGAAAGGCTATCCTCATCCATTTGCTGACCTGCTGCGACGACTGGACTTGGTGGGCAATAAGGGGAGCTTGACAGAGGCTGAGCGTGCCATTTCAACAACTCTTGCCGCATGGAGCGAACCAGGGGACCCTGATGCGGAAAAACGCCTGCTCAAGTTGCGGAACCTTATCAGGATCAAGGCCGGTCCCGGTAGCGAGACGGACAAACGAGTTGATCGGGTAGCGGTACTGGCTGAATTGGAAGTGGAGCACGAGGATCGGCTGTATCCCACGCCTGACGCGTTTCCCGAAGTTGAAATCGTCATTCAGCGCGAAGTCCTTGACGACATTGCAACCCTCGCCCGTGAAACGGGCCTTCCTCTCGTTGTCCATGCTGCGGGCGGGATGGGAAAGACGGTTCTGATGCAAGGCCTCGCCGACCGATTGCAAGCCGATGGTCCCGTGGTGCTCTTCGATGGTTTCGGCGCTGGTCGCTGGCGGGATCCTGCCGACGGCCGGCATCTCCCGGAAAGAACGCTTGTCCACCTTGCCAATCTTATGGCCGGGCAAGGCCTGTGCGACATTCTATTGCCGGTAGTTGATGTAACGAGCTTACTGAGAGCGTTCCGCAGACGGCTCGCCCAGTCGGTGGAGACAGCTAGGCAAACTTGCAGCGATGCATGTGTTTCGCTGGTGCTCGACGCGATAGACCACGCTGGGCTTGCCGCTCGGGATACCGTGACATCATCGTTCGCACACCTTCTCATGGGTAGCATCAGCGTAGATCCGATCGATGGCGTCCGCATCGTCGCATCGTGCCGAACCGAACGGCTCGCGCTGGCAACCGGTGGTGCTTCGCACCGTCCTTACTCCATCCCGCTATTCACTAACTCCGAAGTACGCTCCCTTGTTGAGTGGCGCGTGCCGAATGCGTCGGCTCACGAGATCGCCGCTTTGCAGACTCGGTCGGGCCTTAACCCACGCTGTCTGGACAACCTGATTACCACTGGGCGACCGTTTGATCCCGTGTCTTTCCCAGACACACCAGCAGAGCCGCAAGATTTGCTAAACGTGCTGATTCACAAGCGCCTTACCGAAGCGCGCGAAACTGCACGCGCTCGCGGTGCAAGCGATGCAGACATTGATCTATTGCTCACAGGCATTGCCTTGCTGGCGCCCCCGGTTCCTATTGCAGAGCTGGCTGCCGCACACGGCTTGATCGCGGAGCAGGTTGAAAGTTTCGCTGCCGACCTCGCCCCTTTGCTTGAGCGAACGCCCCACGGTCTTATGTTTCGAGATGAACCGACCGAGACCCTGATCCGATCGAGCTATGGCGCGAGCCAAGTTGACCGAGACCGCGTAATTGCCACACTCCAAGAACGCCAGCTCACTTCAAACTATGCAGCTCGGGCACTGCCTGCGTTGCTCACCTCCCTGTGCGATGCCAATCAGCTCATTCAACTGGCCTATGATCTGCGTGTGCCACGAGGTGCTTCACAGGTAAGCGCACGCGATATCCGTCTATCGCGGATCACCGCCGCGATAGCTTTGGTGGGAGAGTTGAGCCGGCGCGACGACCTTCTGCGCCTGCTGTTGGAAGCATCACTCGTTGCTGCGGGACATGAACGATCTGACCGCTTCCTTTACGAAAATCCTGACCTCACCGCAATAGCGGGTGACCCCGAAGCCTTGCGGCGGCTTTCCGCGACCAATGTTGGCTGGCCCGGGGGGAAACACGCCGCGCTTGCACTCGCGAACGCCTTCGCAGGCGACCGAGACGAGGCCCGCCGCCACGCACGGCGATCAATCGATTGGCACAATTGGGCCGGGCATAGTAAACGCAGTGAGCGTTTTATCGAATCGAGTGCCTCAAGGCAGTGGGATGATATTGGCTTCGCCTATGTCGAGATGCTGGCGGGCAATGACGTGCGAGTTGCCGAGTTTTTTGCTCGGCAAGACGACGGTGTAGCCTTCGCCAAGTTTCTGAATTTGTTCGATCTCCTGGATCGACACCAGCGTTCGGCGCATCCGCCCAAAACCCGCATCGGAATGCGGTTGTTGCGTTGCCGTCTGCCATCGCGCGCTCTCTACGCTGCCGCGTTTTCATTCGTTGGTCGTGACCCATCCTACGCCAGAGGACTTGTCGCGGCACTTGCTGCAGCACCTTCTGCGAATGGCAAAAGCGAAGGCTTGGCGATGGCTAGTGTGCTGGCATCTGCACTGGCCATAGAGCTCGGCCTGGAGAAGGAGGCGGCAAGCATCCTCGCTGGAACTGCACTTACACCGCCAAGCGTTTATGACTATTCCAGTCACTATCCGAGCGACCGCGCGATCCATGTGACCGTACTGGCCGCCGGTGTTCGAGCCGCTTTGAGCCGGAAGCGCGCCGCCCTAATTGACATAGCACCAGCGGAATTAATTGAGTTGGTGCCTGCAAGTGCTCGATCGCGGGGCGCTGCGACCTTCAATCGGATGCTTAACCAGAAGCTAGCGGCTCCGAAATTCGACGGAACTCGGCACCGACGGAAGCGGCGGTGTGGTCTCGTCGAGGAAAAACGCTCAGACTACTCGCGTGCGCTGGGCGACCGGATTCTTCCGATGCTGAACTATGCTCAGGATGTCGCCGACATCATTCGTCCGCCGAGTGGAAAGACACGAGATGAGATGGTTGTTGCAGCGTTCGAACGACTTATCCGTGATGTCGAGCAATCGTCCAACTATCCGTATCGTGATGGGAAGGCGTATCTCGCACGGAACGGTTTCCGAGTGATTTTTGATCTTGCCGATGCGTTAGGTGCGTTCAATGCCTCGCTTGCGAAACGCATGGTCGACTGGATCGAGAGTGCGCCAGGCCTATTCACGCCGGAGCTGACCAATTCGGTTGCTCGACTATCGCGCATCTCCCCGTGCCATGATGCTGCGCTCCTTCTTGCCGGTCATGTCGAGCGTAAGATCCAGCTCGATACCGATGTCGGATCTAGAATTTCATCCTACGGTGATCTCGCTCGCGCAGTCTGGCGAGTAAGCACTGAAGAGGCTGCGGCCTATTTTCGCCGTGCGCTTGATCTTGCCGAGGCAATTGGATCGGAGGATTTTGATCGTACCAACCACTTGTTGGAGCTGACCGGCCGCTATTCGGGTCCCGAACTGCAGCCGGCGTCGGCGCACACCATGGCGCGTATCCTTGAGCTGAATCAGAACGAGGATGGCAAATTCCCTTGGACTGAATACGCGAAAACGATGGTACCGATTGCTGGTCGAGCGACGTTGGCTACGCTGGCACGACTGGACGATCGTGACGCGGCTCGGCTCGGACTGTCACTCGGTCCCGCTTTAACTATCCTAGTTCGTGATTCGAAGCTTTCGGTGGAAGCTGCCGTCGCGCTATTCGGCTTGGCTGCTCCAGTCGAAACGTGGACGTGGCACATATCAGACTTCGCGTCAGAAGTCATTCGCCGTCTACCTCAAAAGCGATGGGAATGGTTCTTCGATCTCCTTCTGACCGAGATCGATCGTGAGAATCAACTGTCTCCCGCACGAGATACCATCCAGCGGCTACATGACCTAGTTGAGAAGGTTCTTCCTGCCGCTTCTCATGCCCTATTACGAATCGAGGGGCTGCTTGCGCGCCTCGGACCCCAATCAGAATCGCGAACAGTCATGTCTCCGTCGGCTGCGGCGGAGCCGCCGCCCGTCTTTCCGGTGGACCTCACGGACGCTGATGACATTGATCGTCAGATCCTTAATGAGAAAATTGACCAGTCGGGGCGGCGTTGGCCAGTTCGAACACTAATCGATTTGGCTAAGCAAGCGAACTCTCCCGCCGAGCGCCTTGGGTTCGTCCGCGCGGTCGTTGAAACAACGGCCGCCACGCTTGTTGACAAAATCCACGCATTGGACGGCTACCTAGAGGAGTGGGGGAGGTCGTCAGCGGCTATGCGTGATGCTTTGCCTGACTTGGGGCTGCGCCTTGCCACCAAGCATGCCGTCGAACTTGCCAGTTCAAGCAACGGCGCGTGGGGCGGCTGGAGGGGGCTGGAGCAGAGTTTTCATGCCAAACGGGCCACCCTTGTCGAGCATGTAGTTGCAGCGCTCCGGAGTACCGCGGACAGTCTTGGTGGTAATGCTTGGCTCGCGCTCGCCGCAAGACTGGCACCTGACGTCAGTGCCAGTGCTATCTCGGAAGGCCTCGAACGGTTTCTGGCGAACACAGATGAAAAGCTGCCGACCGAAGTTGGTGACGGACCGTGGAACGTGCGTTTTACAGTGCCGCCCGATGAGGCAACATTTCTAGCGGGATTCGTGTGGGCGAGGTTGGGCCACCCCGTCGCAGCAATGCGGTGGCGTGCCGCCCATGCTGTTCGGCGCTTGATGACGGCTGGGCGATCGGATGTGATTGATAGGCTGATTGACCATTTTGGGGCAGCTTCGAATTTGCCTTTCGGCGATGCGAAGCTGCCTTTCTACGTAATGCATGCGCAGCTCTGGCTGTTGATGGCCCTCGCCCGCGTAGCGAAAGACGCCGCTACCGTATTTATCCCTCATCGCGCATTTTTTGAACGGATCGTCTGTTCTACTGAGTTCCCGCACGTTGCCATGCGTGCGTTCGCGATAGACATACTTCGCGTGCTTGCGCCTGCACTCAGACCCGAAGAGCGCGAAGCTATGCTTGCTAAGCTTGGCTCCGCAAACCGTTCGCCCTTCCCGTCGGCGTCTGGAACCGACTATCGCGAGTTCCGGTATACAGCCAGGCCAGACTCTTCGCCGCGAGCAGAAGATGGTTTTCGCCTCGACTACGACTTCAATAAATATCAGGTCGAGCGTTTGTGCCACGTCTTCGCTTGTCCAGGCTGGGTGGTGGAAGACCGCATCAGTGCCTGGGTGCGGCGTTGGGACGCAACCGTGCGAGGAATGCACGATTGCCCACGTAGCAGAAGCAATGACGAATCTTGGTCTTCGGGGTATGTCCCAGACCGAGATCGGTATGGGGGATATCTCGGATGGCATGCACTTATGCTTGTTGCCGGCGAGTTGCTGGCGACACGGGCAATTGTCGGCGAAGACTGGAACGGCGATGCTTGGGCCGCGTTCCTGAGGGAATACACACTATCAAGAAACGATGGCCTCTGGCTTGCTGATCTCACCGATCCGTTTCCGCTCGACCTTACCAAGGAGGTGGACATGCCTATGCCGGAGAGTGGCGAGAGAAGCACCGTCCGCGAGGACAGCAATCTGTTATCACCGTTGCTCGGTTTGCAGGACGGCAAGGTGGCAGCCGACTGGCTTCAGATTGCGGGGCGTTGGTCGATCGGGAGAGACACAACTGTGACGCTTCAAAGCGTAGTGGCGAATGCGAGTGATGCGCGAGCGGTGGTCATGACGGTGCTGTCATCTGAAGCATTCTTCAGATGGTTGCCTGACGACGAAGATGAGATTGTCCGTCACTTCGGCGGCGGCCACACGGTTCAGCCATGGGTGGAGACGACGCCGAACACCGAGCAGCAACTTGATCGGCATGATCCTTATGGTGCCGCCACGGCACTCGACAGGCCTTTTCCGTCACAGTGGACGAGAGACCTGTTGGGTACAAGTGCGGACGATCAGGTGAGCCGCCGCTGGTCAATTGACGGGAGAACAGCGTATCGTGCCGAAGCCTGGGGCGCCGAGGGTGGACAGGGTGACTATGCTTGGAGCGAGACTGGATACCGCTTGTTCATCAGTCGTGGCGAATTGCTTTCCCTGCTCAAGGTATCCGAGCGTAGCCTCGTCATCGTACTCACGCTCCAAAAATACCATAGAGGTAAGTCGAGCGGGCGTGCCGGAGACACCAGCAGCTTTAGTCATCGTTCGCTGGTGGTCGTCATTGATGAGCGAGGTCAAATTTGGTCGCCGCGAGGCCTTTCTCGACAAGCCAAAGAAACTCTTGCAAAGATCGACGCTGACCGACGGCGCGATTTGTATCCGCGGTTCCGTGCGATCGCTGGCCTGCCTGATGAAAGGCTATCTCTGCGCACTGATCCACCGTTTAGCGAGGAGCAGTATCGATTAGTCATCGAACGTCTATGGCCCGAATAACGGCACGGGTTCACTCCTCAATCGTGCCCGACCGGACAGGGCGAGTTTTTCGTAGGCTTACATCCGGTTTTGAAATGCCGACGCGTCGGGATTGTTTTCGGTACTCGATCCACGCTTCCACTTCGGAAAAATCCCACACGACGTAGCGCGGCGTCAAGTTGAAGCGATGCGGGAACTCGCCGCGACGCTCCATTTCGTAGATCGTTGTTTCCGCCAGGGGGAGGATCTGTCGCAGTTCTTGGCGGCGGATGGTCCGACGGAAGGGATGGACTAGGTCGACTTCCGCAAGTCCAGCTGCGGCCTGTCGGTGCTGGTCGAACAGGCGCGCTTGGACTCGATCGGTTCGGCAGCGCGCTCTACGTATTCGTCAACCGTGACCGTAACAAGATCAGGCTGCTGTACTTGCACCGCCATGGTTTCTGCCTGTGACTCAAGCGTCTCGAGGCGGAGAAATCCGCCTGGCCGCGCGACGCTGACGGCGCCACGCAAGGGGTTCCGCTGCAGCAGTTTGAGTGGCTGCTGGAAGGTTCGATTTATGGCAGAAACCACGCCATAAAATCCTGCAATTCTGTTCTGTTTCATAGGGAAATTGGGTACACTACTTACCCAAGACGGCAATAGGCAAGCGCTTACACCGTTCCAACCACACTCTATCTACCTCTGGAGAACGACGTGAAGCGCGACCCTAACAAAACAGCACGAAATCAACAAATTAGATCGATTAAGGATCAGCGTCGTGCGCTGCAGAGCTCCGTGTTCGCCGAATTGGCAGGCTTTGAAGGTGGGAAATATTGCAACGAACTATCGCTAAATGCTTTCATTGGGAGCAAAACAGACGACTATATCGAGTTGAAAAATGAGATCATTAAGTCCCCGATGGAATACCAAAGTAAGTGGCTCAAAGGTTTGAAGAGGTGCGTAGTCAAGTCCGCAATAACAGGTACAGAACCGAGGCATGGAAAAATTCACGGTCTGCTTACCGGCAATAACCCAAACTTCAAGAAATATGTAGCGCTATTTTTGGAAGGGTCATTCCTCAAGCACTATGATGAGCACTACAAGCAAAAGCCGAAACTTGACGAAAGCGAATACTGGTTTGGCAACAACGATGACGAGTTTGGTTTATTGGTGACTCCTCGATTTTCGGGCGGCAACTGGGAGAACGATAAATCCGAGATCAGACATTTCAAGCATCCGTACTGGACTCTTTCGCATGTATTGGAAACTGGCGTTTGCTACATGGGCGAAGAGAAAATGCGGACATTTTCAAAATTGTCAGACTATTTGCAGTTTTTTCGCGATCTCGTCCGTAGAACAAAGTCAAAGTATCAGCTTGACATTGCGGACCGGTACATTGCCTACGTTGAAACGCATAGTCTGCCGCTTTCGGTACCGATGCTCATTCCTGAAATCAGGTATGACCCATTCAAGACCAAGCATGAGCACAGGTTGGATTTCCTTATCATAAACCCATGGAACCTAGAAAAATACGGTTTCGAATTTTCGCCCTGGTCCACGCACGGAAAACTGACGGGTGCGAAGCGAACAATGAGCGAATACAACGCTGACGCGAAGGCTAACTTTGAAAAAGAAATGACAAAACACAAAAAATACTGGCGTAAATTCGGTGTGACATACATCGTTTATACTGACCAAGATTTAGCCGATATGGATGCGATATGGGATGAAATGAAGCGGCACTTGGAAATTCTCGGTCAGCCCGACCAGCTAGAACTAGCATTATTGAGCGAATTACTTTAGTCCATCGATCTGGGCCGTAGGACGACTGTCAGGAAACCGCACTCACGGGGCAATCCATCCAAGTTAAGTAGCAAGCCCGCGCAATTACTGGCAAATCAATGAAATAGTGCTTGACGTGGTACTGGCTTTGCGCGGCCGCCGCCTTGCTGACCTCTCTTTTTTCGACAGCGGCAAGGCGGCGGCCAATGAAGGTCTTTTGACTTGCATTGGCCTTTCATGTCGCTCGCTTCTTTGCTGTCCAATTTCTCCGACCACCTTCAATCCGACCAGTTCCGGCTTAGCGCGCGTCATCCGGATCATCCGACAGCGTTTCAACGGCGCCGCAAGCTGCCGCTACCCATGCTATTAGATGGCGGCAGCCCACTTGCTCGCCGACGCGCTGGCTCTGACCACCAAGCGAACGCTTAAACATCGCCCAGGACAATCAAGATCACGGAAAACCAACGCCTACAAGCCTCATAAATACATGGCCTACAAGGCCGCTTGATGGGAGCTTATTGCTTACTTGGGTGGATTGGGATCTGCCCCCGGCATCACGGCCGCCGCTCAGCCATCTTAAGGCTACTTGGCTTTGGCAAGCTTGTGAGGTCGCTCGGCCTCTTGTGTCGGGCTGGAACCTTCATGATCAAAACCAGCCGTGACTGGGATTCGCCATGGTGGCGAACGTGGCGCATCTCGAATAGGCATCTTTAGATGTGCGGTACCGTCACGGTTAGAGCTTGGCCCGCAATAGGATAGTAGATGGCAAACATCCTAGCGCAATGGAAATTCGTACGATATTGGCAAAGCTAACGTTGCGCTCACCTCGTTCGATTTTGCCCATGTGGCTACGATCGATGGTAGCGACGTGCGCTAATTCCTCTTGCGACATTCCACGCTCCTTCCGCATCGCACGCACGGCTGAACCGACAGCTAGTAGTTGCGAACTAAATTCTTGGTCGGCCGATGAGGATTTCATCCCCGAATAATTGATTTATCAGGCAAAATAGGCCACGGCATTTACGACCCATAATGCCAATGTAGCAACCATTTAATACGATAATTAAGGTATAACTTGAAAAAGCCCGTCCTGATCCGAATCCCCCAAGAATTACATGATAAATTGATAATTTTGTCAGCAGAGCTAACGGTTGATAGACTTCGCCTGATCAGCGTCCCAGCACTCATCGTTGAGTTGCTTACAGATTTGGTTGAAAAACGTGGCCATAGTCAAAGTTAGGCTCACATCGTTTTCGCAAGAAATCAAGCACTTGGCACATGTGGGCTTACCATTCGGCCGCCCAACCTGTCGTTTATCCGCCTCTGGCGTTCATATGCGGCGTCAACCTGGGGGGGCGGAAGCTCTGCTGGAGATGCTGAACGGTCCGTCCTCGGTCAGCTCAATCGTCCAAGGCATCGGCGGGTTTTCGCTAAACCTGCCCATGATTGTCCTGGGGAGACGGAAAGTCTCCATGGTCGCCTGCTGAAAGCCTTGCAACAGGTCGAAGAAGCACTGCGCGGTCTGCGACCAAAATGCGCTGCTTCAAGTTACTGGGGGAACGAGTGATGGCACGCGATTTTGACCGTTAGGCCGCCGAGTAGCAAGTACGCGCCGCAATTCTCAGCCGCTTCACCCAACTCGGCACACCGACGACGGTGAAGTTAGCGGCCATTTCTCAGATCCAAGGCGTCAAGAGCCTCAAGCGTTTGCACTACCTGCTCGACTAGGTCGCCATCGAAGTCATCTCTGTCGGCTTCTTCATGAGTGCCCTTATTCAAGTAGCTCCAAACGAGGTTGTCGGAGGGGATGCCAAGGATGCGGCCATACGCGTCAACGAGCAACGGCTTATTCGGGTGGACGAAGGTTGCCGTAGTGTGGAGGCGATTGCGCACAGCTTCGCATAGGCCACGCAGTTGTGGCTCAGCGCCAACGCCAGCAAGTTGCAAATTCAATAGGCCGATCCCATGGCTGGCGAGCCATTTCCAAGTCTTCTCCGCAAGCATCTCGAGAGCTTGCCGCGATGATGCCAGAGCCTCCCTGTCATCCAGCTCGTTTTTCGACGCGCGCGCCTTCGCAATGTAGTTCCTGCTTAGGACATTGTTTACCCTTGGTTGATAGTTGCCATCAGGGCTGCGGAACAAGTAGACCTTGCATTCTTCGCGCCGGTTAGCCAACAGGTGCTGCTGGATATCTTTGATGAACTCGTTGCTATGGCATGTGACGACGAGTTGCGTTTGTGCGAAATGATCGCTCTCAAAGATCGTCTCCCGGATTCCGCCGCGATGATCGTGGTCGATCGCATTGATCACGTCATCGAATACGATCAACGGACTTTGGATGCTTTGGCTTTTCGCGAGCAGGATGGCAAGGCCCAGGCACCGAATGTGGCCTTCGCTTAGGATGCGCAAGGCGTCCACGCTGACCGCTGGATTGCCGCGAAAGGAAATTTCGATCTTGTCGTCGCCCGTCACTGGCAAGTGGAGGGCCGCGAGCTTGTCGCGATCCTGGTCGTTCCGATTGAACTCGTTGTAAAGATTCATAGCCGCTTCATTGAGGCCGGCCATCAGTGTTCCAGGAAGCTGGTTGCGGTAGCTTTTGATCTGCACGAGGAAGCTGTCGTATGCCGCCTTGATCGGTGCATCGCGCGCGATGTGGAGTGCCTCCTGGGCGACCTCATTGATAAGCTCCGCGTTGTCGATATCGAAGGCCGCGATGCGCGCTCGCGCAGCCGCTAGGGCATCGACATGCTGTTTCCGCTTTGCGTCCTGAGCTTGCACCAGCAAGACGAGGGCATCGAGGCCGTCTCGTTCCGTGATGTTGCGTTGGCGCTCTTGGCCGGCGAGAAGCGAGGCGGCATCTTGCGCGACGACGAGGTCGACGGTGGCCAAAATTTGATCGAGCGTCGAGGCCTCGTCAGTAACGGCGGTCTCTTGGCCTGCTGGCGTCGGATAGACCCCATCCCACCAATTTCCTGCAGGTGTCGCCGGAAGACCAGCGAGATATTGGCCGACGTGCGTTTCTTGACCCTCCCGCGCGACGACGAAGGCCGCAAGTGTGGCAAGGCGTTGACGAAGCTCCCGCGATGCGGTGGCCAACTCCGCTTGGATCGTTTTGCGTTGCTCTTGGAGCTCGCCAAGCTCTTTCAACTGTCCGAGGCCAGTCGCGGCCTTTTCGTAGGGATTGGTCGCGACATGGCCATCTCCTGCGAGAGGCGTGTCGCAGGCTGGGCAATGGTCTCCCTCGGTAGGTTGAAGAGCGACGATAGCGGTGTAGAGATCCCTGAACGAAACTTGATTGCTTCGCTCGTCGAGTTTTGCGACGACGCCTGTGAGGTCCTCTTGGCTCTTGCGAGCCGATTCGAAGGTGGCTAGCAGCTCCGCGCGCGTCAACCCAATGGTCGCCGGAGGCACCGCGTTGAGGATGCCTTGGAGCTCCTGCAGGCGTCCAGGCGCAACGGCGGAGCCGAGAATCGCTTTCAGGCCATCATAGGTCATCCCCTTCGAGTGGGTGAGCGCGAGGGCGGCTTCCTGATTGGCCAGGCCGATCAGGGCCTGGACTTCGCCATCGACTATTGTTTGGTCCGCAGCCAAGGCGTTGCGTTTGCTGGTCAGACCAAGCTGCTTAGGGGCGGTAAGCACGAGCTGCGCGTCGATTGCCTCATTGAAGTGGCCGACGAACTCGTTGAAGTTCTGCATCCCGAACAAGGTGGCGATCAGCTCCGTGCGCTGGGCGGGCGGCCTGGCTGCGATCCGGGAGAATGCGTCGATGCGGTTTTTCTCGATGAAGCAGAAACGGAAGGTGTCGATGCTCGCGGCGACAGGAATCTCCCGGTTTTGATGACTCGTCGCCAGCAGAACAGGCGCGGCGAAGCGGGCGGCGTGGGCGTTCGCGAGATAAACGCGCTGCTCGATGCGTTTGGTGTCAGCCTCTTCGACTGAGCCAAGAAGGGCATATTCAAGGCCTTCGCAGAAGCTGGTCTTGCCGCTTCCATTGGGGCCGTAGAAAAGGATGATGCGTTTTTGAAGATCGAAAGGCGCCGGCGTGCGAAAGCCTCGAAACGGTCCTAAGGTGAGATGCCGCAGGCGTTGCCAGGGCCAGGCTCCGTCGACAGCGAGCGGCTGGATATCCGGTAGCGCCGCCTGCGCCTCGGCCCAAGCTCGGTGAGCTTGCTCGACCAAGTAGACGGACCGCTGGCTGCGGTTGCGGGTCGTCCGAGCGACCCCGTCGAAGTTAGCCAAGATGAGATTGGCTAGGCGGCGGACATCCGCGTGGGCCAAATTTTCTGGCTGATGCAGCCAGACCACGAACCGCTCAAAATCCCGCTGTGAAGTTGCCATGTCGCCCCTGAATGTTATCGTTCTAATTTGCCGCGTGTGTCCCGCATCATCGTGACTCTATTGGTGGTGCCGAGAGCTTTTCGGCTTGCAACGTCGCACGGCTGGTGCTGAGGAATGGGCCGCTGCGCAATTGATTGAGTACCGCCTGAAGCCGCGCCAGTAGGTCATCATAGGTAATGACGTCGATGATACCCTTGGAATCGCGACGCAGTACTTCAAAGTCACGCCTTTGCACCTTGGATAACGTGTTACAACGCCCCATAATTACAATGCCTAGTGGGTTGGTTATCTGGATTTTGAAGCCCAAAGGCAGTTTATTACTGAACTGTTCGGTCAAGTGGTTCTCGCCTTTCAGCCCCCAACGGTTTAAATGCCTCAGGTAATGAGTGACCTGACCTATCGCGCCAACCAAATCGCGCATCGGCAGGTGATGGTCGCGGTAGCGCGCTGGTAGCATGATGGGCTTGCCCATCGGCTTCTTAATCTCGATGACGTCTACGTTGCCAGATGCATCTACCAAGAGGATGTCGATGCGGCGCCAAGTGGAGGCGTCAGCGTCCCAGAGCCTGACCTCGGTGAATGCCTTGATGTATCTGGGATTCAGAAGCTGGATAATTTCCACAATTTCTAACTGCCACTGTGCTTCCGACGTCCCAGCCTCATTGTCGAGCATAGCCCGCAGCCGGTCCAGCGCGAAGGTGTACTTTGCGACGTCAAACTGACGAAAGGCATCTTCCAAGTTCGGCACGGACGACACAGTGCGTTTGTCGACGTACGCATTTAACAACGCTTCAGCATCAACGGTCGGCTCGGTGTACTGACGAACCACAGTGCTGACTCGGGCCTGGACGTAGCGGCGTAGTTCGTGCGGTGTCGGGAATTGGTTCACCAGTCTTTCATATTCCTCCATCGGGATAGCATCTGGATCTGGGCCGCCAATCACGATGCGCTCAAGGCCGAGGCTCTCGATGACGCCGAGAATAGACACCTTGCGCTCTGCACTAAACCATTTCCAGTCAGGTCGCGTATCTCGATGCAGCAGGACCGGCGTATCAAAATTTAGAATCTCCGGCTTGAACCGGAAGTACTCGCCTTCTGCCGTCGCAATGGTAAACACCAATCGATCGTCTTTTACCCATACGAAGTCATCGTCATCGCGCGCGTCGTTGGCGGCTCCTTCTACAGCATCGTCAACGAGATCTCGCGAGGTGAGGTGAAACGTGCCCTTCACCAGCAACTCTTCGCCGCGAGCAAACCTTTCGTGAACCCAACTAGTGTCGTCGTGTGGACGGTAAACGAGGCAGAACTCGTCATGGAATACTTCAAATTCAACAGTAGGCTTGGTCATGGATGATCTAAGAAAGGTAGTTTTAACTGCAACAAAAATAAATGATACGAAGAGTGTCAAAAAAATGACATTGTGATAATGCGTGAGAATATGGAGTGCAAAGTCGGTAGATCATTGATCGTAGTCAAATATTTATCAAAAAAAACCGATGAAATCACACCGTCCAAAAAGGGGGAGTTATGCGCTTCATTCCACTTATGTATTGCACTCTAGTATTGATGAGTGGTTGTGCAAATCTGAATACTGTTCATCGTTCTTTAAATCTGGGTAACGATTCAAAAGCGAAGGCCGTAGCTATCGATGGCTACCAGCAACCCATTTTTTCACAGTTACGTAACAAGGACGATCCTGGTGTGGAATATCCGGATTACTTTATCGTCTGCCCGAACCCTCCAGTGGAAGCGATTTCGGCGAGCAACTTGTCTGCTGCATTAACGAATGGTTTCAAGGCAGGCCAGTCGGCTGCTGGCGCAGGCGCGACCAATGATACCCAAGCGGCATTAGTTAGCGCGGTAGCCGCTGCCTCAATTGGTCTCAGGACCAATTCGACAACATTATTATCGTATAACGCGACTGCCAACTGCCTAGCCTACATGGGGGGGGCGACAAAAGACAAAAAATTTATGGAGTTAGCTCGGCGCAATCAGCACATCACCCTTGCGATTCTGGCTATTGAACAGCTCACCGGTGTGGCGCAAGCCGGCCAAGCATCAATTACTACGGGAGGCAGCAGTGCAACGGGAGCCGAAAACCTCGCGCCGCTACAAACTGCCTTGGATAATATGCAGAAAGAGTCCAATTCTGCAAAGATTGCACAAGCTGACGCTGCAGCAGATAGGGAAAAGGCACTTAAAGACTTGGACGAGAAGATCAAAACGAGAAAATCTGCCGAGGTGAAACAGGTTGAACTGATTAAGGCAAAAGCTGAACAGGAAAAAATCGACGCTGCGGCAACTGACGTCAAAGAAGCCAAGAAGGCAGAAGACCTATCGCGAGACTCACTTTCCGCGGCAACGCGCAATCTTGCCGCAGCAGGCTTGGAAGTGAAACGTACAGATGAACAGGTGCGCAACGCTCAAACGACGATCGAGTTAGCACAGCGAGCCGTTCGTGCTCAGGCTTCATCGTCTTCCCAAGTTGGAGTTGGCTTAGGACCACGCGCGTCTGCAACTGAAGCAGTCGCAAATGCTGTCGTGGACATCATAAAAATTTCTACTGCAGCGATCGGGGAAGGTGAGACTTGCGCCGCAATTCTCGAAGATTTCAGAGATAACAACAACCCCGCACAAGTTACCAAGTGGCAAACTGACGCCGGCCAAGCAATCTTGGCGGCATGCGCAATTGAGCGAGCAGAGGCGGCAAAGGCGCGGTCGTCAATTGCATCTGAATTAGATCCAAAGCCCGCGCCAACGATCAAAAAGCCAGAGGGAAACGCTGTTGTAGTTGCTGCTCAAGATCCTAAGCCACCTAAGGCCGATGCCAAAGTCAAACCACCGAAGGCAGCCACCGCAGCCGAAAGTACCGCCACTGCCAACGTTTTCGAATCGATTCGAAAGGTGACTGAACGAATGCGCTCGGAATAAGGGGCGAGGTAGGGACGGCGGTTACCCGCCGTCCGCGCACATATCGGGTTCATAGCGGAGCTCGATGTGCGGCAGTTCTGGCGGCAACGGCTGGCACCCGGTGCGCTTGCGACGCGGCTTGGCCGGCGACTCGCCTTCGAGCTCAGCCTCGATGGCGGCCAGGTCCATGTCGACGGTTATAAATTTGTGGACACAACCAATCTGTGCCCCAAATTCAATCATGGCATCGTGCGATGTCCAAGGGTAGACGGTGGTGGGGCGCTTGCGATTACCCACATTTTTCTTGTTAACTTTTGCTTATTCTGTTTACTTTTCCGTATGAGGATTTTGATTACGTTCAAATGACGAAGCGAGGTTCCCCTTGTGCTCCCAATTCGTCTACCATGTCTGTTTCCGTGCCGGTATCCGCAGTCTTTCGGCCCCATATACGTTTGGAGAGCACATGCTTATCGTTCCAAGGTCTAACAGTTTCTCCGATAGCTTGATTGTGGGCCTAGCCGATCGTGAAGCCACGCTTTGGGTATGCGGCACGATCAATGATCCCGCCAAGATAACGGCGCTGGTAGCGATGCTGCGTTTGCCTTGGAAGCAAGTCTATGTTGAGGATGCCAATCCCAGGCTGGCTGAAGAGCTTGCAAACCAAGACAGCGACGCACTGGTCAGGCGCCGCGGTTTTATTCATGTGATTGATTCAGATCCATCTCGATTCAGCCTGCCGGCGCGCGCGCTCCCGGTTTTCCTGTTAGCCGGACGAAACGGCGAGGGATCTGGGTTCCAGCGCCAATTGCGCCAGCTGACCATGTTGGACGAGCTGCGCCGGTCAAACGTGCGCCAGCTCGTCGTTGTCGGCGATGCGGACAAGCCGTTTCCCACGAGCCTTGACGATATCTGGGACACCGGCTTCCGTACCCGCCTTACCGTCGTCGATGCAAGTGAAGACGCATCACGAAGGCTTGCGGCCTGGCTTGACACGCATGGCCAGGGCCCCACTGCCTCGGTCATCTCCCTTGACGCGCAAGACTTTGCCGAACGCTTGGTTGTTGCGTTCAATGCCAATTATGAGGAAGTGCATGCTGTTGTCCGGCAGCGTGACGAGGCGGGAGTCATCCATCAAGTCGATTTGACTGGTATTGACGACCCCGAACGGCCGATTTTGGAGAGTTACGATCTTATTCTCGATCATGATTGCACCTCGCTCACCCCTGAGGAACTTCCCGAGGATGCCTTCAATGCTTTTTTTAGGGGCGAATTCAACGACTGGAGGGCGTTCGCGGCCGGGCTGCCGTGGATCCGAGACAAAAGCGCATGGCGCGCCTTGCGCGCTCAATTGGGCCGGCTCGACTCTGCCGGCGCCCAGGAGAACCGGATCACCTACCTTGCATCGGAACCCGGAGCAGGTGGAACGACGTTCACTCGGCAACTTGCCTACATGGCAGCCAAGGCAGGTTACCCGACATTGATTGCAAAGGGGGCGCCGTTCACGCCTGATGCTCTTCCTCTGGTTAATTTCCTTACCAGGGCGCGGCAACGGAATGACGAGAACAGGTCAGCGGAAGCAACCGGGAGCGAGCCGGACGGACGTTCCTACGAGACGCCCTGGTTGCTAGTTTTTGACCGCATTCACTGGGAGTCGCGCGATAACGAACTACGCCGATTCTTGCAGCAGATTGGAAAAGCAGGGCGTGCCGTGTGCATCTTGGTGGTGACCGGTCCGCTGCGCCCGTTGGCGTATCGGGACGAATCACGTTTCAAGTGCTTAACGGAGCTGACGCATTTGCTCAAGGAAGATGAGACCATGGGGTTGGGGCACCATTTGAATCATTTCTTGCGCCATTACGGGAAAGAGCGTCCAGAGTGGCAGTGGACTTCCTTTCAGGCCAACCATTCGGTGCGGCACTTGGAGGGATTGGCTGCTTTTTGGGTCACCTTGGCGTTCTGGCTTCAGGCGCAGTACGACCTGAGCGAATCGCTCCAAGAATGGATATATAAAGCTTTTCAAAAAGAGGCGGATACGCCTGAGGTTAAGAAAGCCATTATACAAATCGCAGCTCTCAGTTCTGAGCGCCTTCCAATGCCGGAATCGCTGATTAGTCAAGGGGCGAGCCCGTGGCCTGTCCCACTGCTGCTCGACGACAAACGTGGCGATTTGTCGCCGCTCGGCCTTGTGCGTCTCTCCAATGGCGGGCGCAAGTATTGGGCGATGGCGCATGACATCCTTGGACGACTCCTCATCAACGCCTTGTTCTTCGACCACAGCGCGCGAAGTGCGTTGGGCTTTGCCAGCGCGCGCGATGCTCAGCACATGCGTTTTCTCATTCTGTGCGAAATATCGTGTCAGGCTGTGCTCGGCGAGGTGGACGAACGTGATTACGGAGAAGAGTTCGCGACTAACGTGTTTAAGATCGATCCAAGACAAGGTCGGGTGAGCTGGAATCACATCTGGCGCGAAATGCTCGATGCGCTTGATAGTATGCCCGCGCCGTTGCGCAACGGCAGCCGCGTTTTCCGTCACCACACAGCAATCTCGCGGCGGCGAATTTCGCATCAGGACGAAGTGGCGTATGGGGTTTCTGATGCGGACCGAGTGGTGCTGCTTGAGCGGGCGGCTGACGATATTACCTACGCGCTGCATTCGATCGAAACCGTGCCTGGTGAAGAGTCTGACGCCAATCTTTACAATTCACTCGCCAATACCTATTTTGATTTGGCTCGGGTCCGCACCAATCAGGGTGCATCGGACGATGAATTAGCCAAATTGAGGAAAATGGCTTCGGATGCCACGCGCCACGCCTTTGAACAGAACCCGTCTAATCCTTACGTTATCGAGACGCATGTTAAAAATCTCATCGCAACTGCCGAGGCAGCGGAAAGCATTGCACCGGGGTTGTGTATCGAGGCGCTTGAGATCATCTATGCTGCCATCGGAAATGACCAGAAAGAATTGCGCCGCGACGCGCTCGCATCGTTGGCCGATCGCGCGGTAGCCATCTTGATGGCATCAAACGTCGGCAATCTGCAGCGAGGCGAACCTAGCACGCCGACCGAAGTACTGGTCAGTGCCTGGGCCGACCTGGCATCTCCATTTAAAGGAAGGGCGCCCGAGGCACTCGAAGAGATTCCGCCCGCGGTGTTGGCCCGTGTTCTAAATATTCTGGACCACCCGGCCGGCGCTGGCAACGCCCAGGTCGCTCAGCTTCGGTACCAGGTTTTGGTCGCCGCTACTCCGCTCCAATTCGAACCCCAGCTTCAGGCGCTGGATCTGCTTGTCAACATCGATTACAGACTCTCGCCGCAATTGCAGCTTGAATATGCATTGTTATTGTTCCAGCAGATGAGGGCGGAAGAGGGAAATCGCCAGTTTAGGAAACTGCGCGGATTATGGCGCGAAATCGACGTGTTCGTTCAAGTTCCTCGCCGCCTACGCTGGCTCCTGCAAACGAGCAGCGACCAACCCCGTGTGGTACAGGCGGTCTCTGCTTACGATCATGGTCACCGGGCCGCGGCGCGGGTGCGGGAGTTCGGCGACTTCGATGTGCTGTATCGGACCGAGGAATTTGGTGTGCGTGAGCACCGTCCCAATGCCGTATTTTCTGCACTTGTATCGTTTGGACATAACGGTCCGTTTCTCCGTCCGACGAACGCGTCGAGGTAAGAAAATGGCCGAAAACTCGATTGATATCGTTGCGCTTTATGGCCAGTCGCACGGTTGGAAACTGAAACCGAGAACCGTACTGGTGGAGGGGACGTCAGACGTGTCCCTCTTTGAGCTCGCCGCAGGGCTTTACCTGAAAGAAACTGGGAAAAATATTCTCGGGGATATGGCAATCGTCGCAGCCGGAGAGCGGGACAGAGGCGGCGTTAAAGGTGTGGTGCGCGAACTTGTTACCCTCCGAAATTTGGCAGCTGGCCATTTATCTCCAGCTGGACTCCGGGTGTACCGCATCATTGGACTGTTTGACAGTGATGCGGCTGGAAATAAAGCAGTTAGCGGTGCCCGCGACTGGGATACCACAATCAGTGAATATCGCGACGTGTTCCGACTGCGCCCCGTCATGCCCAAGACGGGCAGTCTCGACCCGACGGCGTTGCAGCGCGCTACTGATACCCAAAATTTACCATTTAAAGGTTTAATCTGTGAACTTGAGGACCTGGTCAGCCCACTCTTCATGGCTCAATTTTTGAATGCGCACCAGACAGCGCAAACAGGCGTGACCACTATAGCGGGGCGGGTCCATCGGGAACTTACACGCGACGGAAAGAGCCATCTAGTCCGTTATTGCGCACAGCACGCGATACTGGAGAGTCTGGGCGCGCTCATTGAGGTCGCCCATGCTTTGCGCCACTATTTGAATCTGCCTTCGCTTCAATGAACCCAGGTAAGGCGTCCACATCGTCGAGGCCATGTCCTCTGGCATAGGGAGGATGCTCAGAATTCTTTCTGCGGAATTCTAAGCAGTTTCCGCCAAACCGCATGTCTATTCTCGATTGGAAATTGGCCGTACGGCAGTGATGGACATCACCTATAATCGGACTCATGAAGTCGGGTTATATCTGGCAGTGGTACTCGACTTGTTTTCACGCTAGGTTGTTGGGTATTCATAGCGGCAATACCAACGATTGATCAACAGATTTCAAAACGCGCCACTCGTCGAACTGCCGGCTTGGCGACTTGGTATATGAATCTGTAGTGTGTTTTGAATGCTGTGGTCGGTGCTTGGTTAAAATTACGTCAGGCTGCGCGACATCGTGGCAGCGGGGATCAACACCAACCTCATATTGAACATTTGCTCACGCAACTGCAGTAATTCCTCGCGCAAGTTGTAGACCTCGCTCAAAAGTGCGACTTCGCGCTCCAGGGCACCGTCCAGCATACGAATAAGGTTCGCTTTTTGTTCCTGTAGCGATGACACGGGATCAGATTCGGCCCGGGCCTCTGCTTGCATGAGAGCTGCCGCATCAATAGCGGCGATGAGATCAGTGTAAGCGACACGGCTCTTCTTTATGCTGCCTCGGCCGCTGCCAGCCTCTAAGGAAACCGCATCACTGTTGATCTTGGCGCCCCGATCAATGAGGCGCTGCAGTGCTTGGAAGTATTTTTCAACTTGTAGTTTTGCGCTCATAATGTAGCCTCCAATTTGGCCTTGCTCCGCTTCAGTCGATCTCTAGCTAGCAGCATGCGCTCAAGATGCTCAGTCTCCAACCTCTGAGCCACAGAACCCTTATCATCGCGGTTTAGCAGTGCGACGACGCTCTCCTGTGTCCGGATCACTAAGTCTAGGCGCTTGCTGCGTACCACGAGGTTTGCGCAGTTGGATTCTACGCATTCGAAGTTAATAGGGGTGAGAGGCATTGTCTTGCACTCTTGGGTGCTTACACACCCGCCGAGCAGAGTATCTCTATAGGCAATCGTACCACTTTTGATTAGCGCCAAAGTCTGTTGGCGGCTGCGCGCTGAAACGATTTGCTTCATGTGTTGTGCGCCGAGACCCAACAGTTCGTCCCCCTCATCGAATGCAAGCTGAAGTGCCCCTGTCAGCCCGAAGTAGCTACTTTCAGTTTTTGCAGCATTCCACTCCTGACTGAAGTGATCTTTTTCAAATACCAGATTGACCGCACGTGACCACCCATCACCGTAGTAGGCTCGCATCTCATCCGTAATATGCTGCAATTGTGCCTTTAACGCAGGTAGGGTGACCATTCCGCTCCGATGTGCATAAACACTTAGGCTGCGGCGCAACTGGTGCATCGCCAATGGCCAGCGTTTGCCAACTTCAATATGATTTCGGTCCCATCCTCGTTCTAACTCCAGCCGATTTAGTTCGTCGATGTCTTCAGCCGTGATCTCGGGGCAGACCGTCTTAATTAGATACTTCTGGCCAGATAAGAATGGAGATGGGGACATCATCCGATATGGATTCTTGGTGGAGGGAAACAATAGAGCTTCCTGTCCTTTTTGAAGTATCCCTCCGTGCAAGGTTAATATGGTTTGTCCAATGCGCGCAGCAAGTTTTATGGCACGATGTCCTTGGTCGATTGTGACCCATTCCGTCGGCTTTTTCATACCGCGTTCAAGCTTATGGGTATAGCCCTTGATCAAATAGTGAGTTTGTCCTCGGTTCTGGAAGGTATCGAATACCCCGGTTAGCGGAAGGATTTTTACTTCCCCAATACGCATGCCAGAGAATGCAGCTACGGTGTGCATTAGATGTGTCTGAAAGGTAGTTATTTTTCCAAGAATGAAGCCGTATAAGCTTTTGGAGCACTCTGCTTTCCACCCTAGAGGGCGTAGACGGTCGGCAGCCTCAGCAAGTGCTATGCCGCGTATACCTGCGATTTGTCGAGGACTGGCCATTGGTAGTTCCCTTTTGATCTTAACATTTATGTTAATGCTTTTGCTCAGGGCATCTAATAGCACATCAAGGTCGCGCTCGATCGTGCTCAGCCCATCTAGCAAACCAGCTAAAATCAAGCAGTAAATTCTAGAGGGTATTAAGGGGGTTTGTTTTCTTTCTGGAAGCCTTGATTGAGTGGATCTGATCTTTATTGTTATTTTTTCGCGCTGCATCTCGATATCGCTTACGAGAAGTTTTTTGCGATGGCGCCAGAGCGTCTGAACTAGTCCATTAATCGCATTCAGTTCACCTTCATTCATCTCGTCGCAGATTGTACCCATCTCTTCGACATCATTAAGTAAAGAGAATAAATTGATTCTCTTATGATATGCAATGGTGCAGCAATATTTCCCGACTGCGTTATACATATATAGTGTTCTGAAGGATTTTATGTCTCCGCGGTCTGCAACAATCCATACTAGGGCCTTGTGTTGTTCGTAGAGTTGTCCAATCAGGGCGTGATCGTTCGCTCCATCCGGTGCGCGCCAAAAATGGAGTGTTTGGGCACTTACGCCGTCCCTAGACTGTGCACTGTAGTCCCACGAAGTATCCTCGTAGAGCGACAAGATTTCACCATTGGGGTTTCGAGCAACAACGGTTTTTGGATCAAAGTACGGCCTGGGAGTGATCTCCTGCCAGTTATTTCTTGAGCCGCTGGTTTCGGGTAATGACATTTCTGCAACGGTAGATTTGCTAAATTGCTTTTCCATATTTTGGCGTTGAGTGTTTTTATGTTTAGCTTTGTGCCACAGTGGTGATTAGGCCCAGTAAGCCGAGTTGCTGGACCTTGACGGTCCAGTAGGGGGTCAGGTTGCCTGTTTCGATGTCGGCCTCAATCTGCACGAATGTATCTGGACCCAGAATCTGTCGGAGTTCGTTGAGCAAAAACTCGATACGTCCTATAACTGAACCGTACACACGATCCGCCTGTGCGGATTCACCCTGAAGATGCCCGAGCCTCAGAAGTACTGCGCGACAGGAGAGCAGTTTGCGGAGATCCTCCATATCGGCATGAACGCGGAAATGCTCGCAGAAAAAGCAGCCCTCCATTTGCCTGCAGTCAGGATTGACGGCAGGGGCAGTGTCCGATGGCTCTGGGTTGCCGTGCGATGCACATTCACCGGCAGGTGTGGACACCAGCGCATTTGACCTATTTTGAGCTCGGTAAACTATGGTTTTATGCAGCGATGACATAAACCGCCCGATGTCATTTGCCTGAACCCCTTCCTGCGCTGCGCAATATGCCTTGACTGCCGTTGCGATGGTATGACCCATCCCATCAGCTGCCACTTTCAGTCCGTAGTGACGCACTAGGTGTTGTTGTTTGTGCGTCCGTAGTTGCCTTAGCGTTACAGCGGGTAATTTCGCGCCAGCGGTCGCGATCTTTTTGCGAAGTAGGGCGAGAAAGTAAGCCGAGATCGGTTGTATCGCTATGGCTTTCATGAGCTCGACCCTTGATCTGCGGTTACCAATGTAGTCTACAGCCCACGCGTATTCACATTTAAAGAAGAAGGGAACAATATCGTTACATCCGAGCAGTTCGATAACTTGATCGCGGATCTTTGCGTAACGCCGTAGCCGTGTGAATGTCACTGCGGTCATGGTAACCGGTACAGTTTTCCCCCCTGCCCGCAACTTGATGACTTTCTGCGTCAGGTTAACCCGATCAGGCTCGGTTAATTGCTTCAATAAATCCTTGGGTTCTTCAAATGCTTGTATCTGAGCTAGGTTCGCACCTGAGTCAGCAATGACTAGTCCAACATAAGACAATGCGGCCAGCTCCAATAGTCGTACGCGGCAGAAACCTTTAGGCAGGCTCTTCACATTGCTAGCGTCGGTAGTCGAGAGAGATAGTTGCCAGGTTCCATCGGTGTGTAGGGCACTGCCCGCTTCCAGAATTCGACAAGATGAGTCGAAGATTGCCGTTAACGTGGACATAAATTGTGCGACATCCTCGCTTTTTGGCGCTTGAGTTATTTTTGGGATGCCTCTGCTAGTTTTATTGGTTTCCTCGCCATATGCGCGATCATGGATGACGTTCATGACCTGTAGTACGGCTGCTTCCATATTGGCGGCTGAATTACGATGAAGAGCGTTGGATTGAATCCGCCACGTTAGATAACGATGGTAGAGTTCGAGCGCAGGCAATACCAAAGTTGGGTCCGCGAGTATCGGCTCGAATAAGCCACCGTGTTCTTTGTTGTCAATCCATGCTAAGAACTGAGCGAAGGTCGAGAGCAAGACGTAGACAGTATTAGGGCTTAACGCAGATAGTCGGAAATGATCCGAGAGGCGTTGGATTGCTTGTGGAACCGCAGCTGCTCTTGCGGCAGACAGGGAGGCAGGATTAAAATAATGGATAGCGCTGGCGATACTACGCTCAAGATATAGCCACGTAAATATTGGCACCTTTTTCCCGTTATCCAAGCGAAGGACGGTTCTTCCAGGTCCCCATACGGAAGGGACCATTTTGAAAGGGAATTCCAGCGTAGGGAGCCTCATTAAGTCCTGCGGGGTGACGCGAATCATTTCAGTCATATGCGTCCAAGTCATTAGGATGATCCTCATGCTGAGGGTCTGGTTCGATCAACTTGAGCAGATGTGATGCCCAGCCTTGCATGGCAGAGTCGAGATGATGCCTGTGACTTCGATATTCCAGGTATTTTTCAGTTGTGGCCGTGCTTTTATGCCACATCATTTTTCGAAGTTGATCTATCGCCCAGTAGTACTTCTTGCTATCCGAGTTCTCGGTTCCCATCACATGGTCAATCCAGTTCATCCCGAAGGTTGCACGTGTGTCATGAAACTTGTAACGGAAGTTGGGGAGGGTTTTACGCACTTCAGGGATCACATGGTTTGTGATGAACCCGCGAAGACTCTGTCCTTGGGCCGAGGTGCGCCTCAAGTGTCCGTTCTTTTCGCGTACTGTATTGCGGTCGTCTTTTCCCTCGTAGTACGGGTTGCCTTGCCTGGTGAGGAAAAGATAGTTAAGAGGGCTATCAACCAAGCGTGACTTGGCTCGACGCTTCATAGCGCGTTCTGACAATCCATAAACGTAAAGCATTTCATATAGCGCTTTAGGAATGTTTAGATAGACGTTGCTCTTATCAAGCTTGGTGTCGATTCCGGTCCCGGGACCGCAACGAACTTTGTATGGCCATGAGGAAATTGCAGAGGGTGCTGATAGGAAGTCTTTCAGACGAAGGGTCATGACAGTCATCTCTCGTGCTCCTGTCAACAGGCCCAGATAGTGCATGAGGGAGAACTCGGTGTTGTTAAGCGTTCGCAGGGCGCCGACCAGCACCTTCTGTTCCTCCACCGTCATTGGCCTGAGTTTGCCGCCGTCATTGATGGTATCGCTCAACGCATCCGCTTCCGACGGAATGCGTATTCGAAGATCCGTCGTTGCGATATCCTTGACTCGACTGAACCCTACGGCGTCCTGATATCGTATCGTGATCTTTTTGTCTACCCATGGTTGATTGGCTGGCTTGAATCTCAATCTTTGGTCGGACTGCGCGAAGCGGTACAGTCCAATAACCGTAGCCATACGTCTGTTAGCCGTCGACGGCTTAATCTGTCCGGAACTTACTAGTTCCTTTAGATGGGTCATGTATACGTAGGTCGGTCGTAGGAGCTTCTCAATCGAGGAAAAGTCGCTCCACTCAAAACCGTAGTCATCGAGGAAAACCTTGTAGTCCCTCAATGCCTGCGCAATCGGGAGCAGGGAGCTCAATTTATTAGGGTTGGATTTCGCTTTGTCCATTAGCCAGAGAACGGCCGGATCCCATGGGCTCCCATCAGCGTTTAGTACGATTGGAAATTTGGCAAACAAATTTCGGTGGGAAGCGGCGTCAAATTCAGCTTTACGCCAATACTTGACTTTTAAACCATTTATCTGATGATCAACCGGTAAAAATCCGTCGCCAGAGACTTCACTAACGGCGGTCAATCGCAGGATCGGTAGTACGTAAACGTTCGTTTTCGTATGTGACATGGGTCCATATTAGCGTAACAGGCGAATCGTGCAAATAGATAGTAAACAGGCTAATAGGCCAGCATGACGCTGGCCGCGTTGTGCAGCAGCGCCTGTTTCACCACTTCGCGTGGATACACGCTGGTGTGGGTGAGGGTGCCGCGAAACATTTCCTGTGTCGTGATCAGGCGGTTCTTGACGTCCAAAAACAACACGTGAAACGCTTCATGCGCCAGGTTGCCCAGGGTCAGGCGCAAATAGTCTTTGACGGCGTGCGGCGAATTGAGGGCTTGTCCCGCCTGCAAGTCCTCGATGATGGCGCGCCGCGCCAGTTCCAGCACCGCTTGCAGCTGCGCGAACTTGGCGCTGCCCATGCCGTGCACGGCGGAAAAACTCACGAGGCTGGCGCCGAACAGGCCCCGCAGGGAGCCGAAGTGCTCGACCGTGTCGCGCGCCAGCTCGACGGCGCTCTTGCCGCGCACGCCCGTGCGCAGGAAGACGGCCAGCAATTCCGCGTCCGACAGCGATTGCGCGCCATCCTCGATCAGGCGTTCGCGCGGCCGTTCGCCGGCCGGCCAGTCCTTGATGCCCATGCTGTTCTCCTGTTTGGTACCGGCGCGCGCCCCAGTGTGGCCTTCTTTGACGAAGCCATGGGGCAGGCGCGGCCAGTGTGGCTTACAATATCGTTTTGCACCAGTTACCTGAAAACTACTATGTCCAACGAGCAACCAGCAGTCGTCACCGAAGCGGCTTACCTCACCCTGCATTATCGTCTTGCTACTGTTGACGGTACTGATATTGTCACTACCTTCAGCGGAAATCCTGCTACTTTGATGCTGGGACAGGGCCAGCTGGCGCCATTCCTTGAGCAGCGTCTGCTGGGCTTGCCTGAAGGCACGCACCAGACGTTCGAGCTGGCGGCCGGCGAAGGCTTTGGCGAGCGCAATCCCGAGCTGGTGCAGTCCGTTTCGCGCGCGACCCTGGACGAAAACTCCGTGCCGGGCGCCGACTACAAGATCGGCGACCTGGTCGACTTCGCCGCGCCGGGCGGCGGCCGTTTTGCCGGCGTGCTGCGCGAAATGCGCGAGGACTCCGCCCTGTTCGATTTCAACCATCCGCTGGCCGGCCAGCCGTTGCGTTTTGAAGTCAAGCTCATTTCGGTTCTGTAAGGAATAGCGATGGATAAAGAACTGTTACTGGCCCAGCCCCGCGGTTTCTGCGCTGGCGTTGACCGGGCGATCGAAATCGTCGAGCGCGCCTTGCAGCAATTTGGCGCGCCGATCTACGTGCGCCATGAAATCGTCCACAACGCCTATGTGGTGGCCGACTTGCGCAACAAGGGCGCCATCTTTATCGATGACCTCGACGACGTGCCTGCTGGCAATACGCTCGTGTTTTCCGCGCATGGCGTGTCGAAAGCCGTGCGCGCCGAGGCGGAATCGCGCGGCCTGAGCATTTTTGATGCCACTTGCCCGCTCGTCACCAAGGTGCACATGGAAGTGGGCAAGATGCGCCGCGAAGGCCGCGAGATCATCATGATCGGCCACGACGGCCATCCCGAGGTGGAAGGCACGATGGGCCAGGCCGATATGGGCATGCATCTGGTGGAAACACTCGAAGATGTGGCGAAATTGCAGGTCGCCAATCCGGAGAGCCTGGCCTACGTTTCGCAAACAACGTTGTCAGTTGACGACACCAGCGACATTATTGCGGCCTTGAAAGCGAAATATCCGAATATCGCCGAGCCGAAAAAAGGCGACATTTGCTACGCCACCACGAACCGCCAGGAAGCCGTGAAATTCATGGCGCCGCAAGTGGAAGTGGTGATCGTTGTGGGCAGCCCGAACAGCTCGAATTCGAACCGCTTGCGCGAAGTGGCCGAGAAGATGGGCACGCCTGCCTACATGGTCGACAATGCCTCGCAGATCGACCCCGCCTGGCTGGAAGGCAAGCTGCGCGTGGGTGTGACGGCTGGCGCCTCGGCGCCCGAGGTGCTGGTGCAAGCCGTCATCGACCGCTTGAAGGAGTGCGGCGTGAAGAGCGTGCGCCCCCTCGATGGCGTGCAGGAAGCCGTCACGTTCCCGATGCCGAAAGGCCTCGATGGCATCAAGCGCGACGTCGCCTGAGCCTGCGGGACGATGGAGTATCGATGAGGAGTCATCTAAAAACAAAATTTAATTCGGAAATGATCGATTTATTCCAAGTTTAGTTTTTGCAAAAGATCGTTATGATTGCCTCAAGCTTGAATATGTTGTCGTTATGACTAAGCAAGGTCACGCGCGTTTTGAGTGCGTGCACCATGCTGGTGAGAACGGTCCAGGGATGGCACTGCAGGATTTCTTCCTCCGGTGCCGTTTTTGTATCAGCGACATGTTCTGGTGGAAGTTGTTCCCGAAAAATGCATATTTGATAGGGCAATCATGGATACATTCATCCAGCAGATCATCAACGGCTTGGTGTTGGGCAGCATGTATGCCTTAGTCGCCCTCGGTTACACCATGGTGTATGGCGTGTTGAACCTGATCAACTTCGCCCACGGCGACGTGCTCATGATCGGCGCCATGGTGGGCTTGACCATTCTCAAGCTGCTGGGCATTTATGTACCGGACTGGCCCGGCTATTTGAAACTGGCCACCGCCATCCTCGGCGCCATCCCCATCTGTATTCTGGTCAACATCATCATCGAGCGGGTCGCCTACCGCCGCCTCCGTAACGCCCCCCGCCTCGCCCCCCTGATTACCGCCATCGGCGTCTCCATACTGCTGCAAACCTTCGCCATGATGATCTGGACGCGCAATCCCTTGCCCTTCCCGCAATTGCTGTCGACCGACCCCATCAACATAGGCGGCGCCGTGATTTCGCAAACGCAAGTGCTGTTGCTGGCCCTGGCTGCCTTGTCGATGGGCGGGTTGGTATTGCTGGTGGAAAAAACACGCATGGGCCGCGCCATGCGCGCCACGGCGGAAAACCCCCGCGTGGCGGGACTCATGGGAGTCGATTCCGACAAGGTCATCGTTGCCACCTTTGCCATCGGTGCCGCGCTGGCGGCCGTCGCGGGCGTGATGTGGGGCGCCAACTATGCATCGATTCAATTTTCCATGGGCGCCATCCCCGGCCTGAAAGCATTCTGCGCGGCCGTGCTGGGCGGCATCGGCAATATCTACGGCGCCATGCTGGGCGGTATCTTGCTGGGCATTATCGAGAGCCTGGGCGCCGGCTATATCGGCGACATCACGGGCGGCTTCCTGGGTAGCCACTACCAGGATATCTTTGCCTTCGTCGTGCTGATCATCGTGCTGACCCTGCGCCCGTCCGGCATCATGGGCGAACGCGTGGCCGACCGTGCCTGATGTGACACTGGGAGATTAAATCATGGCACTACTCGATTTTGACGCTAAGAAGAATCCGACCAAAGCCTACGCCGGCATGCTGGGTCTGGCCGCGCTGCTGATGGTGTTCCCGTTTTTTGCCGCCCAGTTCGGCAATTCGTGGGTGCGCATCATCGACATGGCCTTGCTCTACATCATGCTGGCCCTGGGCTTGAACATCGTCGTCGGCTTTGCCGGCCTGCTCGACCTCGGCTACATCGCCTTCTACGCCGTGGGCGCCTACCTGACGGCCTTGCTGGCGTCGCCCCAGTTCGCCATCCTGCTCGAATCGGTGGTGAACCAGTATCCCGTGCTGGGCGAAACCCTGGTGCAGCTGATGGGGCCGGAAATCCGCGAGCACGGCATCCATTTGTCGATCTGGCTCATCGTGCCGCTGGCCGCCTTTGTTGCCGGCCTGTTCGGCGCCCTGCTGGGCGCGCCAACGCTCAAGTTGCGCGGCGACTATCTGGCCATCGTGACCCTGGGCTTTGGCGAGATCATCCGCATCTTCATGAACAATTTGAACGATCCGATCAATTTCACGAACGGGCCGCAAGGCATCAATCTGATCGACCCGATCCGCATCTTCGGCGTCAACCTGGCGGGCGAGGCGGGCACCAACAGCACCGTGACGGTGGCCGGTTTTTCCATGCCGTCCGTGAACGCCTATTACTTTTTATTCCTCTTCCTGTGCATCGCTGTCGTGTTCGTCACCAAGCGCCTCCAGCATTCGCGCCTGGGCCGCGCCTGGGTGGCCATCCGCGAAGACGAGATCGCCGCCAAAGCCATGGGCATCAATACGCGCAACGTCAAATTGCTGGCCTTTTCCATGGGCGCCTCGTTCGGCGGCGTGGCGGGCGCCATGTTCGCCTCGTTCCAGGGCTTTGTCTCGCCGGAATCGTTCTCCTTGACGGAATCGATCGCCGTGCTGGCCATGGTGGTGCTGGGCGGCATCGGCCACATCCCCGGCGTGATCCTCGGCGGCGTGATCCTTGCTTCGATACCCGAAGTGCTGCGCCACGTGGTGGAACCGGCCCAGCAGGCGCTGTTCGGCCACGTGGTGATCGAGGCGGAAGTATTGCGCCAACTGCTTTACGGCCTGGCCATGGTCTTGATCATGCTCAACCGTCCCGCCGGCTTGTGGCCATCGCCGAAGCACGAAGACCGGCCCGACCACGATGTCGACCAGCCCAACAAATCCACCGGCGTCGTGTCCGCGTAAGGGAGGGATAGCATGAGCGAACAGATCATTCTCAATATCGCCGGCGTAAATAAACGTTTCGGCGGCTTGCAGGCGCTCACCGACGTGGGCATTACCATCCGGCAAGGCCAGATCTACGGCTTGATCGGCCCGAACGGCGCCGGCAAGACGACCTTCTTCAACGTCATCACGGGCCTGTACCAGCCCGATACGGGCACTTTCGAGCTGGCCGGCAAGCCGTATTCGCCGTCCGCGCCGCACAAGGTAGCGAAGGCGGGCATCGCGCGCACGTTTCAGAACATCCGGCTGTTTGGCGACATGACGGCGCTGGAAAACGTCATGGTGGGGCGCCACGTGCGCTCGCACCAGGGCGTGTTCGGCGCCATCTTCCGCCACAAGGCGGCGCGCGAGGAAGAAGCATCGATCCGCAAGCGGGCGATGGAGCTGCTCGATTTTGTCGGCATCGCCCAGTTCGCCAGCCGCACGGCGCGCTTCTTGTCGTACGGCGACCAGCGGCGCCTGGAAATCGCCCGCGCGCTGGCCACCGACCCGCAACTGCTGGCACTCGACGAGCCGGCGGCCGGCATGAATGCGACGGAAAAGCTGGCCCTGCGCGAGTTGCTGGTGAAAATCAAGGCTGAAGGAAAGACCGTGCTGTTGATCGAGCACGACGTGAAACTGATGATGGGACTGTGCGACCGCATCACGGTGCTCGAGTATGGCAAGCGCATCGCGGAAGGCTTGCCGGCCGAAATACAACAAAACCCGGCCGTCATCGAGGCTTATCTGGGGGGATCGCACGCATGAGCAATATATTGAAGGTGGCGGGCCTGCACGTGGCTTACGGCGGCATCAAGGCCGTGAAAGGCATCGACCTGGAAGTCAACCAGGGCGAGCTGATCGCCCTGATCGGCGCGAACGGCGCCGGCAAGACGACGACCTTGAAAGCCATCACGGGCACTTTGCCTGCGTGCAAGATCGAAGGCACGATCAGTTACCTGGGCGAATCGCTCAAGGGCACGAAGTCGTTTCACCTGGTGGAGCGGAAGCTGGCCATGGTGCCGGAAGGGCGGGGCGTGTTTACCCGCATGTCGATCCGCGAAAACCTCATGATGGGCGCCTACACGCGCACGGACAAGGTTGGTGTCGAAGATGACATTGCCAAGTGGTTCGACGTGTTTCCACGCCTCAAGGAGCGGGCGGCGCAGATGGCGGGCACCCTGTCGGGCGGCGAGCAGCAGATGCTGGCCATGGCGCGCGCCCTGATGAGCCATCCGAAGCTGCTGCTGCTCGACGAGCCGTCGATGGGCTTGTCTCCCATCATGGTCGAGAAAATCTTCGAGGTGATCCGCAAGGTGTCGTCCGAAGGCATCACGATCTTGCTGGTCGAACAGAATGCCCGTTTGGCCCTGCAGGCGGCGCACCGCGGCTATGTGATGGATTCCGGCCTGGTCACCATGGGCGGCAACGCGGCGGCCATGCTCGACGATCCGCGCGTGAAGGCGGCGTATCTGGGGGAGTAAGGGCGGGAAAGTAAAAGCGCATAAAAAATGCCCCAGCAGGGCTGGGGCATAATGGCATCCGTCAGGGAAGTGCGGGATGGATGCCTGGAGGAGCTGGTACTAAAGTAACCCCCGAGGATTACTTAGCGGACCGCCGTGGCGGTCGCGCAGGAATTACTTGGCGGCAGCGCGCGGAACGACTTTTTCAGCCGCTTGCGTGAACTGGTTCACGGCCGAGGTCAGGTTCGCTTCGATGGCTTCGACGGCTTGCTTGCTGGTTTTCGAGAACTGCTCGTAGCCTGCATTGGCGTTGCCGATGGCGCTTTTCAGGATGGCAACGGCGTTTTCCGAACCGGCTGGCGCGTTCTTGGTGACTTCTTCCACCAGGGACAGGACTTTACGGTTGGTTTCAGCGATTTGCGTTTCAGCAGCTTTGCTGAACTCGGCTTGCGTGCCCGACGTGATGGCAGCCAGGTGACGGCCGTAAGCGATGGCTTTTTCGGCGCTAGGCTGGGCTTGAGCAGCGCTCAGCGAGAAGAATTCTTGTGGATCTTTTGCCGACAGCAATTGCTTGGCGGCGGCGGTCGATTCTTCCAGAGTCGCTTTGGCAGCGGTCAGGTTCAGTTCGACGATCTTTTCGATGCCTTCGAAGGCTTTGCCCGTCAGCGACGAGAACAGGGCGAATTGGGCTTCCAGGTTGGCTTTGGTAGCGGACGAAAATTGCTCAGGAATTGAAAACATATAAATCTCCAAAAAATCGAAATCTGGTTAATTTGATGCTGCGTGTACCGTTTGGGAAAGCAGGTGAATCTAAATTTTTCAAGCTGAACAAGAATTGTGCAACGCAACAAACCCTATTCTACGGCGAAAAAAAACGAAGTCAAGCGTTTCTTGTGCGATGCAACAATTGAATAGATTTGCATCAAAAGTCATTGTTTCTAAAGAGAAATATTTGATTTCTACGTGTCAATGGTTTATGTCTAAACTATCATTTCCAATGGCTGCGGGGACGATCGCGGCGCAGCATGCTAGACTTTGCCTCCCGCACTGGCGCAGCTCTCCGGTGCCGATCCTGTTTCCCGAGTTGATACCATGTCCAATCTTCCCGCCGCGGCTGGCGCCAGCGGCAAAGCCTCCAAAACCCCTTTCCTGACGACCCTGGCACCGATGGCCTTGCCTGGTTTCTTCGTGTTGTTATGGAGCACAGGTTTTATCGTGGCCAAGTTCGGCTTGCCGTACGCACCGCCGCTGACCTTTTTGCTGCTGCGCTTCCTGGGCGTGCTGGTGATCCTGCTGCCGCTGGTGCTGCTGTTGCGCGCGCCGTGGCCAGTGGGGCAGTTCCGCCAGATCGCCGTGGCCGGCATCCTGATGCAGGCCGGCTACCTGGCTGGCGTCTGGTGCGCCATCAAGCTGGGCATGCCGGCCGGCCTGTCGGCCCTGATCGTGGGCATGCAACCCGTGCTGACGGCCTGCGCCGCGCCGCTGATCGGCGAATCCGTGCGCCCGCGCCAGTGGCTGGGCCTGTTCTTTGGCTTGCTGGGCGTGGCCCTGGTCGTCTACGCGAAGATCAACCTCGTGGGCCTGACGGTGGAAAGCGTGCTGCTGTGCGTGTTCGCCCTGCTGTCGATGACGGCCGGCACCATGTATCAAAAACGCCACTGTCCTCAGTTCGACTTGCGCACCGGCACAGTGGTGCAGTTTGCCGCTTCCATCGTCGTGGTCTTGCCATTCGCCTTGTATTACGAAGGCTTGGACCTGCATTTCAGAAACGTCCAATGGACGGCGAATTTTATTGGCGCCTTGCTGTGGTCGGTACTCGTGCTGTCGATCGGCGCCATCTTCCTGCTGTTCGCCCTGATCCGCCGCAGCGACGCGACGAAAGTGACGGGTTTGCTGTACCTGACGCCGCCCACGACGGCCGTGATGGCCTGGCTGATGTTTGGCGAAGCATTTAATATGCTGGGCATCGCCGGCATGCTGGTGGCCGTGGTCGGTGTGGTGTTTGTAGTCAAGAAATAGCAGGGAGCAGCGCAGTGAGCAAGCCAGTATCTGAAACACAGGCGGCGCAGCAAGCCGTCGATAGCGTCATCCTGTCGCGCCGTTCGATCCGCGCCTTTTTACCCACGCCGGTGGCGCAGGGCGATATCGCGCGCATCCTGGAAGTGGCGGCGCGCGCGCCCTCGGGCGCCAATATGCAGCCGTGGAAAGTCTACGTTCTGTCGGGCGAAGTGCGGTTGCGCCTGTCGCGCCGCATCCTGGCCGCCTACGATGCGCCCAAGGCGCCCGATGCGCCCGCGCGCACGGCGTCGTATACCTATTACCCGCGCCAGTGGACGGCGCCGTTCATCGAGCGCCGCCGCAAGATCGGCCTGGACCTGTATCAGCTGCTGGGGCTGGAGCGGGGCGACACGGCCGGCATGGCGGCCCAGCATGGACGCAATTTCCAGTTTTTCGATGCGCCCGTGGGCCTGATCTTTACCATCGAGCGGGTGCTGGAACAGGGTTCCTGGCTCGATTACGGCATGTTCTTGCAAAATATCATGCTGGCGGCGCGTGCGCGGGGACTCGACACGTGCCCGCAAGCGGCCTTCATCCATTACCATGACATCATCCGCGACGAGCTGGGCATACCGGCCAGCGAAATGGTGGTATGCGGCATGGCCCTCGGCCATGCCGACCCGGACAAGATCGAGAACCGCCTGAGCACGGAACGCGAGCCGCTGGCCGGTTTTGTTAAATTCATGGACAAATAGACATTGCTGGCGATGGACGCCGGCAAACAGCCGCTCAAAGATGAGCTTGTTTGCTGATCGCCAACGATTTGTATTTCAGTGCTGCAATAAATACTGTCCTAACTGTTAAATAGGCTTGCGAATACTCTGCATTTCGCTACACTGCAATAAGGCAACAGCTTCACGGGGAATTATCGAATGGCTAAGTTTAAACTTGCGCTGGGTATCCTGGCTTCCCTGCTGTTTGCATTGGCGCCGGCTGCGGCCGTGCACGCCAGGGAAGCGAACGGCAAATCCTCAGCCTCCAAGAAACACAACACCAAGAAAATCAAGATCGTGCTGCGCAAGGGCGCGACGGCCGCGCCACGCGAAAAGAGCGTGCGCCGGGTCGTCATGGTGCGCGGCAAACGCAAGGTCATCTATCAAAAAGTCAGCAGCGTGGCCGTGCCCATGGCCGCCCCGATGCCGACCATGGGCGACCTGGCGGGCCTGAACCTCACGCGCGATCCGCTCGATCTCAAGTCGAGCGTGGCGCTGGTGCTGGACCAGAACAATTCGGAAGTGCTGTTTGAAAAGAATTCGAATGTCGCCCTGCCCATCGCCTCCATCACCAAGATGATGACGGGCCTGGTGGTGGTCGAAGCGCACCAGGACATGGATGAAGTGCTGACGATTACGGACGAGGACGTCGACCGCGCCAAGTTCAGCAGCTCGCGCCTGAAAGTGGGCTCGCAATTGACGCGCGCGAATATGCTGCACATCGCGCTGATGAGCTCGGAAAACCGCGCCGCTTCGGCGCTGGGCCGCAATTATCCGGGCGGCTTGCCGGCGTTTGTCGACGCCATGAACAGCAAGGCGCGCCAGCTGGGCATGATGGATACGCATTACGTCGATTCCAGCGGCTTGTCGAAAATGAACGTGGCCAGCGCGCGCGACCTGGGCAAGCTGGCCATGGCCGCCTTCCGCCATCCGCTGCTGCGCGAGTACTCGACGGACCCGAAAGCCATCGTCGAAGCCAGCGGCCAGCCTATGCAGTTTGGCAATACGAATCATCTGGTGGCCAACCCGGGCTGGGAAATCGGCTTGCAAAAGACGGGCTTCATCAATGAGGCGGGACGTTGTCTGATGATGCAGGCCGTCATCGAAGGACGGGCCGTGATCATGGTCTTCCTCGATTCCAAGGGGAAACAGTCGCGTACGGCCGATGCGGGACGCATGCGCAAGTGGCTGGAGGCACTCAAACCTGCCAACATGAGCCTGCCCGGCGGTTGATTAAGTTTAATGCGAATGTCCATGGCGGCGTCGACTGGGGTCAGACCCGCCGGGGGAATTTCCTCAACGGAGGAAATTCCGATCTTGTAAGACTGACCCCAGCTTTAGTCCTGTGGAATAAAACCCAGGGTGACGGAAATCTGGTTCGCCGTTTCCACTAGGTCCACCAGCCACTCATCCTGCAGGCGGTCGGCGGGCGCGGAGATCGACAGGCCGGCGATCAGCTTGCCCGAATCGTCGCGGATGCCGGCGGCCATGCAGCGCACGCCCAGTTCCAGCTCTTCATTGTCGCGCGCATAGCCGCGTTCGCGCACCAAGCTCAGCTCGCGCTCGAGCTTTTGCAGATCCGTGATGGAATTCTTGTTGTGCCCGGCCAGCCCCGTGCGCGTGGCATACGCGCGGATGGCTTTCGGCTCATCGACGGACAGGAATAGCTTGCCCGTCGACGTCAGGTGTAGCGGACCGCGGCCGCCGATGGCGCGCACCACCTGCATGCCCGAGCGCTCGGAAAAGGCGCGGTCGATGTAGACGATCTCGTCGCCCTGGCGCACGGACAGGTTGATGGTTTGCTGGGTTTTCTTGTGCAGCTGGCGCATGAAATCGAGCGCCGCTTCGCGCACGCTGAGGCGGCTTTTCACCACATTGCCCAGTTCCAGCAGGCGCATGCCCAGCCGATACGTGCCCGGTTCGATGCGGTCGACAAAGCGCGTCAGTACCATGTCGTTGAGGATGCGGTGCGCCGTTGAGGGGTGCAGGCCGGACACTTTCGACAATTCCTTCAGGCTGACCGGGTCGGAATATTTGGCCAGGGCATCGAGCAGGGCGACCATGCGTTCGATCACCTGGATCGTCGTCTTTGGGGCTGCGACCGGTTCAATTTTCATGATGGATTTGGTGCAATGCAGTATTCATGCATCTTTATACCATGATGTGAAAAAATAGTGAAATGTTCCGAGATATTCAGCGAATAAATTGTCACAATTCTCATGTTGGCCGTCATAATTGGCGGCTGGATGGACTTTGAACCATGGATAACTATGCAACCTGTAAATGAATTCAAGAGCAAAAGCGGCTTGAAACGGATTTTTTCCGCCTTTTTCTACTCGCTCGATGGCTTGAAGGTGGCCTGGCGCCATGAACACGCGTTCCGCCAGGAACTGGGCCTGTTCGTCGTCGGCACCGTGATCGCCTTGTTGCTGCGCATCTCCGCCTTTGAAAAGCTGGTGCTGATCGGCGTGCTGCTGCTGGTGCTGATCGTCGAACTGATCAATTCGGCAATCGAAGCCGTGGTCGACCGCATCTCGCTCGAGCGCCATCCGCTGTCGAAAAACGCCAAGGACTTCGGCAGCGCCGCCGTGCTGCTGACTTGCATCCTGGCCTTTGCCACATGGTCCGTGGTGCTGTTCAACCGCTTCTATTAAGCACTAAATCCCCGTTGCGCGCCGTCCATATGCGAAAATCGCATATCAAACGGCGAAACGCTTCGTTCTCTTTGCGGCCGCGGCGCCGTAATCTGGTGGCTCTGAAAGTTCAACCATACGGGGATCTTAGATGCTGTCGAAAAAAATCATCATTGCCGCTGCCATCAGCGCGTTTGCCATTCTGCAAACGGCGCAGGCTGCCGATATCACCCTGCTCAATGTGTCGTACGACCCGACGCGCGAGCTGTACCAGGATGTGAATACGGCATTTGCCAAGGAATGGAAAGGCAAGACGGGCGACAACGTCAAGATCAAGCAATCGCACGGCGGCTCCGGCAAGCAGGCGCGCGCCGTCATCGACGGCCTGGAAGCGGACGTGGTGACGTTGGCCCTGGCCTATGACATCGACGCGCTGGCCGAGCACAAGCTGCTGGCCGCCGACTGGCAAAAGCGCCTGGCGCACAACAGCTCGCCCTACACTTCGACCATCGTCTTTCTGGTGCGCAAGGGCAACCCGAAAGGCATCAAGGATTGGAATGACCTGATCAAGCCTGGCGTGTCCGTCATCACGCCGAATCCGAAAACCTCGGGCGGCGCCCGCTGGAACCACTTGGCAGCCTGGGGTTATGCGCTGCGCCAGCCGGGCGGCAGCGAAGCGAAGGCCAAGGATTTCCTCGGCAAACTGTATAAAAACGTGCCCGTGCTCGATTCCGGCGCGCGCGGCGCCACCACCACCTTCGTCGAGCGCGGTATCGGCGACGTGCTGATCGCCTGGGAAAACGAGGCGTATCTCGCCGTCAAGGAGCTGGGTCCGACCAAGTTCGACATCATCACGCCGTCCGTCAGCATCCTGGCCGAGCCGCCCGTCGCCGTCGTCGACAAGTTTGCCGACAAGCATGGCACGCGCAAGGTGGCCGAGGCTTACCTGAACTACCTGTACACGGACGAGGCGCAAGACATCATCGCCAAGAATTACTACCGTCCGGCAACGGACAAGGCGGCAAAGAAATACGCGTCGCAGTTCGCCAAGGTCAACCTGTTCACCATCGAGCAGGTGGCCGGCGGCTGGACGGCGGCACAGAAGGCGCACTTTGCCGACGGCGGCATCTTCGACCAGATCTACCAGCCTAAGTAATACCGGATGGCACGATTGCCACACCGTTACTAAAAGGAACCATCATGGCGCTGCGCAGCTTTTCCGATTACCGGGTACTGATCGTGCCGGGCCTGCATAACAGCGGTCCCGAGCACTGGCAGAGCCGCTGGCAGCGCCTGTATCCGCAATTCGAGCGGGTCGAGCAGGACGACTGGAATGAACCCGACCTGGCGACCTGGTCGGCGCGCCTGGACCAGGTGCGGCGGCAGGATGCGCGCCCCACCCTGATCGTCGCCCACAGCTTCGGCTGCCTGACGACGGCGCACAGCCTGGCGCGCGACCCGCAGGGCGTGGCCGGCGTGCTGCTGGTGGGGCCGGCCGACCCCGACAAGTTTGGCGTGGCGAAGGCATTGCCGCAAAAGCGGCTGCCTTGCCCCGGCATCCTGATCGCCAGCCAGACGGACCCGTGGATGACGGCCGAACACGCGGCGCAGTGGGCGCGGCGCTGGAATTGCAAGTATATTGATGGCGGTGCGTTGGGCCATATCAACGCCGAATCGCGCCTTGGCGACTGGGTCTACGGCCAGGCGCAGCTGCAAACACTGTTTGATCTGGCACAAAGCGACAAGCGCCACCGTCAGGCAGCCTGATACGATGAACATCTTCGCCACACAACTTCTGAAGGAGATCACGATGACTTTACGCCTGGGCGATGTCGCCCCTGATTTTGAACAAGACAGCTCGATCGGTCCGCTCAAGTTCCACGAGTGGGCGGGCAATTCCTGGGTGGTGCTGTTTTCCCACCCGGCCGACTTTACCCCCGTGTGCACGACGGAACTGGGCCTGACGGCCAAGCTCAAGCCGGAATTCGACAAGCGCAACGTGAAGGCCATCGCCCTGTCCGTGGACGCGGCCGAGTCGCACAAGAGCTGGATCAAGGATATCGAAGAGACGCAAAACACGGTCGTGGGCTTCCCCATCATCGCCGACGTCGACAAGAAAGTGTCGGTGCTGTACGACATGATCCACCCGGAACAGTCCGTCACGGCCACCGTGCGCTCCGTCTTCATCATCGACCCGAACAAGAAAGTGCGGCTGATCCTCACGTATCCGCTCAGCACGGGCCGCAACTTCAATGAAATCCTGCGCGTCATCGACGCCCTGCAGCTGACGGACGGCTACACGGTGGCCACGCCCGGCAACTGGAACGATGGCGACGACGTCATCATTCCATTGACCGTGCAAGACCCGGACGTGATCAAGCAGAAATATCCGAAGGGCTTTACGGCCGCCAAGCCATATCTCCGGTTGACGCCGCAGCCCAACAAGTAATTCCGGGGTCAGTTGCTGATGTACCCCAGAAGCAAGTTCTGGGGTCGGACCCTGAGGGTCCGACCCCGGTATTTCACAGGGGTTTCTCAAGTGACACCCAAAAAACGCACCTGTCCGGTGCGTTTTTTTTCGCCCATGGATTCTGCCGGCAAGTATGCAAAATCCATCTAAGCAAATGAGAAATGGTTAGTTCTTTTTATAACGATTGCATGTGATTATTGCGCCCTATAACTCAAAAATGTAATAAGAAGGGGTTTCCATGTCTGAAGCAACACTAGCGCCGCCCAAGGCGCGCGGAGCGCCGTTTCGGGTCATGCCGGGGTTTAAGCTGTCACTGGGCTTCACGCTCTTTTACCTGGCCTTGATCGTCCTCATTCCCTTGTCCTCGGTGTTCCTGAAAACCTTCACCATGACATGGGACGCCTTCTTCAGCGCCGTCACGTCCGAGCGCGTGATGGCCTCGTACCGCTTGACGTTTGGCGCCTCGCTGATCGCCGCCCTGCTGAATGTGGTGTTTGGCGGCATCCTGGCCTGGGTGCTGGTGCGCTATAAATTCCCCGGCAAGCGCATCATCGACGCGCTGGTCGACTTGCCGTTCGCCTTGCCGACAGCCGTGGCCGGCATCACCCTGACGGCCTTGTATTCGTCGAACGGCTGGTTCGGCCAGTTCATCGAAGGCGTGCTGGGCATCAAGGTGGCGTTCACGCCGCTGGGCGTGGTGGTGGCGCTGACCTTTATCGGCTTGCCCTTCGTCGTGCGCACCGTGCAGCCGGTGCTGGAAGACGCGGAAAAGGAACTCGAAGAAGCGGCCGCCAGCCTGGGCGCCAATTCCCTGCAAACGTTTATCCGCGTCATCTTCCCCACGATTCTGCCATCGTTGCTGACGGGCTTTGCGCTGGCCTTCGCCCGTGCCACGGGCGAGTACGGTTCCGTGATCTTTATCGCCGGCAACATGCCGATGGTGTCGGAAATCACGCCGCTGTTCATTATTACCAAGCTGGAGCAATACGATTACGCAGGCGCCACGGCCATCGCCGTGGTGATGCTGGTGGTGTCTTTCCTGCTGTTGTTGACGATTAACCTGCTGCAAGCATGGACGCGCGGAAAGGCGAAGAAATCATGAGTACGAATACGACTGCCGCCGCTGGCGTGGACACGGCACTGCCGACAGCGCGCCGCTTCGAACCGAATGTCGGCCCCGTCGTGCTGGAACCCTTGTGGGTGCGCACGGTATTGATCACCATCGCCTTGCTGTTCCTGACGGCTTTCCTGATCGTGCCCCTGGTGGCCGTGTTTGCGGAAGCGTTCAAGAAGGGCTGGGAAGCGTATATCGCCGCCATCATCGATCCGGACGCCATTTCCGCCATCAAGTTGACCCTGATCACGGCCGCCATCGCCGTGCCGCTGAACCTGGTATTCGGCGTGGCCGCTTCCTGGTGCATCGCCAAGTTCGACTTCCGCGGCAAGAGCATTTTGCTGACCCTGATCGACTTGCCGTTTTCCGTCTCGCCCGTGATTTCCGGCCTGATCTATGTGCTGATGTTCGGCGCCCAGGGCTGGTTCGGCCCGTGGCTGCAGGCGCACGATATCAAGATCCTGTTCGCCGTGCCCGGCATCGTGCTGGCCACCATCTTCATCACCTTCCCGTTCGTGGCGCGCGAACTGATCCCGCTGATGCAGTCGCAGGGAAGCGAAGAGGAAGAGGCCGCCATCGTGCTGGGCGCCTCGGGCTGGAACACTTTCCGCAGAGTCACCTTACCGAATATCAAGTGGGGCTTGCTGTATGGCGTGATCCTGTGTAACGCCCGCGCCATGGGCGAGTTCGGCGCCGTGTCCGTGGTCTCCGGCCATATCCGCGGCGAAACGAACACCATGCCGCTGCAGGTGGAGATTCTGTACAACGAGTACAACTTCGCCGCCGCGTTTGCCGTCGCCTCGCTGCTGGCCCTGCTGGCCCTGGTGACCCTGGCCCTGAAAGCCTTCATTGAGTGGCGTTTGAACGAGAGCGACGCCGACGATTCCGCCTTACGTTCCACGGAGCACTGATATGACCATCGCAGTTAAAAACATCCACAAGCGCTTCGGCGATTTCGTCGCCCTCGACAATATCTCGCTGGACTTTCCCGCCGGCGAACTGACGGCCCTGCTGGGTCCGTCCGGTTGCGGCAAGACCACCTTGCTGCGCATTATTGCTGGCCTGGAACATCCGGACAGCGGCCAGGTGCTGCTCGATGCGGAAGACGCGTCGAACCGCCACGTGCGCGAGCGGCAAGTCGGTTTCGTCTTCCAGCATTACGCGCTGTTCAAGCACATGACGGTATTCGAAAACGTGGCCTTTGGCCTGCGCGTGAAGTCGCGCAGCGAACGGCCGTCGGAAGACCAGATCCGCCGTAAAGTGAAAGATTTGCTGGAACTGGTGCAGCTGGACTGGCTGGCCGACCGTTATCCGCCGCAACTGTCGGGCGGACAACGCCAGCGCATCGCCCTGGCGCGCGCCCTGGCTGTCGAGCCGCGCGTGCTGCTGCTCGACGAACCGTTCGGCGCGCTTGACGCCAAGGTGCGCAAGGAATTGCGCCGCTGGCTGCGCCGCCTGCATGACGACTTGCACGTGACCAGTATTTTTGTCACGCATGACCAGGAAGAGGCGCTGGAAGTGGCCGACCAGGTCGTGCTGATGAACAAGGGTACCGTCGAGCAACTCGGTTCCCCAGAGCAAGTCTATAACCACCCGGCCTCGCCGTTCGTGTACGGTTTCCTCGGCAACGTCAACCTGTTCCACGGCCGCGTGCATGACGGCGTGATGGCGACGGGCGACGCCAGCTTCGAAGTGCCCGATTATGCGGGCGTGAGCGACAGCAAGGGCACGGCCTATGTGCGTCCGCACGACCTGGAAATCGACCGTTACACGCAGGGCGCCGAAGGCATCGTGGTCAAGCTGAGCCGCGCCCATGCGATCGGCCCGCTGGCCCAGCTGGACTTGCAGCGCGTCGATAACAGCGAGCTGATTGAAGCGGTGATGTCGAACGAGCGTTTTACTCATTTGCAGCTGAAGGAAGGCGAAACCTTGGTAGTCCGCCCGAAACGCCTCCACGTGTTCGTTGAACCAACAAGAACCTAAAGGCTGAAAATATATGAACTTTCAACAACTGCGTTCGATCCGCGAAGCGGCCCGCCGCGGCTATAACCTGACGGAAGTGGCCAATGCGCTGTTCACGTCGCAGCCGGGCGTGAGCCGGCAGATCCGCGAACTCGAGGACGAGCTGGGCGTGGTGATTTTCGAGCGCAACGGCAAGCGCTTGACGGGCTTGACGGAGCCGGGCAAGGGCATTTTGAAGATCGTCGACCGCCTCCTGATCGAGGCGGAAAACCTGCAGCAGGCCAGCCTCGAATACAGCGGCCAGACCAGCGGCACCCTGTCGGTGGCGGCCACGCACACGCAGGCGCGCTATGCGTTGCCGAAAGTGGTGCAGGGCTTTCGCGCCGCCTTCCCTGACGTGCGCATCGCATTGCAGCAAAGCGCGCCCGAGCATATCGCGGAATGGGTGCTGTCGGGCAAGACCGATATCGGCATCGCCACGGAGGGCTTGAGCCAGTTCCCCGACCTCGTGTCGTTCCCGTGCTACCGCTGGAGCCATCTGATCGTCGTGCCGGACGGCCACCCGCTGCTCGAGCACTCGCCGATCCGCCTGGAAGACCTGGCGAAATATCCGTTGATTACCTACGACAAGGGGTTCACGGGACGCGGCCATATCGACGATGCGTTCGCCAAGGCGGGCGTGACGACCGACATCATCCTCACGGCCATGGATTCCGACGTCATCAAGCAATACGTGGCGCTGGGCCTGGGCGTGGGCATCGTCGCCTCGATGGCCTTCGACCATGGCCGCGACAAAGGGTTGCGGGCGGTGGAAGCGTCGCATCTGTTCGCCACCAACACGACGCGCCTGGCCGTGCGCCGTGGTGCCTACCTGCGCGCCTACGCCTACGAGTTCATCCTGCAGCTGGCGCCGGACCTGACGCGCGAAGACATCGACCGCGCCATGGCGGGCGAGGAAGCCCTCTAGGCGATGGCCGCCTTTTGCGCGCGCGTCAGGCTGGCCACGGCGCGCGCGTAGCTATCCTGCACCAGTTCCGCCAGGTAATCGGCCGGGAAGCGCGCCACATCGACGATGGTGACCCAGTGAAAGCGGCCCATGTAGCGGGCCGGTTTGACGCCCGGCATGTCCGTCAGTTCAATGAAACGCCCGGCGCTGGCGCGCAGGCTGAAGCGCCACTGTTCCGGTGCGCTGGTCTTGAAATAGGCAAACTTCTTGCCGCTCACTTCATACACGAGGATGTTCGACGGCGCACCGTACAGCACGGCTTGCGCGCCGGGCAGGGCCGCGCAAAATTCCTTCAGTTCATCTGTTGTCATTCGTCCACCGCCATGAATTGTTGCGTGTTGCGGTCGAAGGCATAGGCCGCGCCGGCAGGGGCGTCCAGCAGCGCAATAAAACGGTCGTCCACGCTGAGCACGGCGCCCAGCGACACGAGGGCCACGTTGGCGCTGTCGTTGATGTAGTCGTCGCTCTCGTCGTTGGCCGTGAAGCGCCAGCCGCTGTCGTCGTCGTTGTCCGGCGCTTCGCGATACAGGTAGCCGACGGGCGCGCCGTCTTCCAGCACGCGTTTCGTGACGAAGCACAGGCCCGCGTAGCGGTTGACGAGGTTATCGTCATCGTCGTGCTGGGTATTGATGATGTGGCGCGCCGCGAAGGCGATGGGGTCTTTGGCGCGCAAATCGGCGATGTAGCCGGGCATGTTGTCGAGCTTGCCCGTAAAGTGCCCATGCGGCTCGACCGTGTCGACCAGTACCCACATGCGCTCGGCGCCCGGCGCCTGCGGATCGTCGCTGTGGAAAGCGAAGATCAGCTTGACCACCTCGCCGGGGCGCACCTGGGCGATGGCTTCGGGCGGCGATTTATAGAAGGTGTAGGGATGGCGCGCCGCCAGTTCGGCGGCGTCGGCCAGGTGCCAGCTGGGCATGGTTATCCGTCATCAAGAAGAGTAAACCCCATGGTAGCCGATTGCGTGTCAGGATGACCACGCATACCTGCAGGCTTGCCCTTGCCGCTTGGCATGTGCTGATCTACAACAATCCTGCTTCCCCGACCAGCGCCCGGTCATGGCAAGGAGGGCGGTACGCCCCTTCATAGCCGGACTCGGCAAGAAACTGATGAGACCGATTGAAAATACCAATGGTAAAATTTGTTTCTTTTATTGCATTTTGATTTCCTGAATGATATCTTTTGCTCAATCGCAAAAAAATATAACAAAAATATAATTAACATTGTGTTTTTTGAAATTTATCAATAGGGGAAATTATGAACACGACTAAACATGCTGTGCTGGGTCTCTGCCTTGCTGTCTCGGCTTGCCTGGCGCCATTGGCCCAGGCGGCGAACTGGGTGGAAATCACCGATCCCGCCATGAGCGGCTTCCTGGTGGGCGGCAAGACCGTCACCTACGGCAGCGTGGCAGCGGACTCGGTCTGGGTATTTGACGGCGCCAACCCGTCCGGCCCGCAAAGCGCGGCCGCCATCCAGAGCTTGGTCAGCAGCAAGTTTGGTCTGCCATCCAGCGGCACCGGTTCCCTGGTCTTTGCCGCCCAGGGCGACCTGGAAAGCGGTAAGTCCGGTTCGTTCACCGTCAAGTCCAGCTTTGACTACCTGGCCGTGCACTATGGCCGTGGCGAACTGCTGTTCCACTGGGACGCGCCGCTGGCCGCCAATACGCTTATCACCATCAGCAACCTGCCGCGCGGCCTGAGCAATTTCCGCGCCTACAGTTCCGTCTCGGCCGTGCCTGAGCCAGCGACCTACGGCATGTTGATGCTGGGCCTGGGCCTGGTCGGTTTTGCCGCGCGCCGCCGCCGCGCCTGAGCCTGCAGCGCCTGCGGGCGCAAGACATGAAAAAAAGCCCGCGCATCGGAAGATGCGCGGGCTTTTTGCATGGCGGAGCGGTATTTACCAGCTATAGCCAGCCTTGGCGTAGTAATAGCGGCCGTTGAAACCGTTCGGCGCGAAGATGCTGTAGGGCTGGGTACCGTTGACGTTCAGGTTGCCCGCGCTCGTCACTTGCGCCGGATAGCGGTTGGTGACGTTGTCGATGCCGGCCACCAGGCGCCAGTTCTTGCCCAGTTTCACGGAACCGGACACGTCCAGCACCCATTGCGGGTCATACGTCTGGTCGAGCTTCACGTCGTTCTGCGGCACGGTGAAGCTGCCGTAGCGGGTCACGACGCCGTGCGCATTCCAGATGCCGAATCCGTAGTCGGCGGCCAGGCTGAACTTGTCCTTCGGCGAGGCCACCGTGATGCGGTCGATGCTCTGGCGGTCGATCAGTTTCAGGTTGTTGGCCGTCAGGATGTCCGGATTGCCGGCGATTTTCTGTACCGTGCTCTTGTTGTGGTTGTACGCCACGGTGAGGTCGAGGCGGTCCTTGTCCTGCAGGTCGATGCGGTAGGTGCTGACGATGTCCACGCCTTCCGTGCGCGTATCGACGGCGTTGGTGAAGTAGCGCGCTGCGCCCACGGTCGAGCCTTGCGTCGCCAGCTCGCCCTTCAGCTTGTCGTTCAGCGCCAGATTGGCCGAGAACAGGATGCGGTTGTCGATGTCGATGCGGTAGGCATCGATGCTGGTGGTGAAGTTGCGGCTGGGCTGGAACTGCAGGCCCAGGCTGTAGTTGCGTGCCTTTTCCGGCTTCAGGTCTTGCGCACCGAGGGCGCGCGCCTGCGGCGTGTTGACGGCGAAGGTGCCCGTCTCGATGGCCGTATTGTTGCCGTTGATGACCTGGAAGTTGGTGGTGGTGATGGTGTAGTACTGCTGCGCCAAGGATGGCGCGCGGAAGCCGCTCGACACGGTGCCGCGCAGGGACAGCGCGTCCGTGAACGCATAACGGGCCGAACCCTTGGCCGAGGTGGTGCTGCCGAAATCGCTGTAGCGCTCATGGCGCAGGGCCACGCCGCCCGACAGTTTCTTCGTCGCTTCCGCTTCCAGGTTCACATAGACCGACTCGTTGTGGCGCGAGTGGCTGCCCGCGTTGACAGGACGGAAGCCGGCAAAGCCTTGCGAACCGCCGCCCGTGTACGATGCTTCATCGCCGGCGCCGATGCTGTACTTTTCATGGCGCGCTTCGGCGCCCACGGCCACCGTCAGCGGGCCCGTAAAGTAAGACACGGGAAATTCGCGCGCCGCATCGAGGTTGAACACCGTTTGTTCGTTTTTCAGCGAGCCCGCATAGAAATGCGTGGGGCTGTTGGCGCCCAACGACTGGTTGACCGTATTGTCCAGGTCCAGCTCGAACTTATTGCTGCCGTAATTGAGGCTGGCATCCCAGCGCCAGCCGGCCGCTTCGCCGCGCAAGCCCGTCACCAGGGACTGGTCCGTCAGGGTGCTGTTTTGCAATGGCAAAAAGCCTTCCGGGAAGAGTGGCGTGCGCTGGACGAACTGCTTCGAATTATTCGGGTCCGTGATCAGCGCCGTGCGCCAGGTGGCGGCGGCCGACGTGTCGCGCTTGCCGTAATTGCCGAAGGCATACCAGTCGAGGTTGTCGCTGATGTGGTATTCGCTGTTGAGGAAAATCGTTGCCGGCTTGCTTTCCGGGTCGCCATAGCGTTGGTTGACCTTGCCGTAGCGCGGTTCCAGCGGGTTGCGGAAATCGGCACCGGCGCGGTTGGTCGGGTCGCGTTCCGCCACTTCGGCCGAGACGCGCACCCAGCCGTCCTCGCCCAGGGCGAAGCCGGCCGAACCCTTGATGGATTTTTGCTTGCCGTCGCGTTCCTGCGTCTGGCCATAGCCCACTTCGATATCGCCGCCGGCCGCGCCTTTTTTCAGGATGATGTTGATCACGCCGGCAATCGCGTCGGAACCGTACTGGGCCGCTGCGCCATCGCGCAGCACTTCCACGTGGTCAATGGCGGCCAGGGGAATGGCGTTCAGGTCGACCGGCGCCGAGCCGCGGCCCAGCGAACCATTGACGTTGACCACGGCCGAGGTATAGCGGCGCTTGCCGTTCACCAGTACCAGGGTCTGGTCGGGCGACAGGCCGCGCAACTGCGCCGGACGCACGGCGTCGCTGGCGTCGGCGCCCGTGGCGCGGGCAAAGTTCAGCGATGGCAGCAGGCGCGCCAGCACGGTGGCCAGTTCGCCCGAACCCGTGCTTTGCAGGTCACGCGAAGTGAGGATATCGATCGGCGATTCGGAATCGATGGTGCGGCGGTTCTTGGCGAAGGTGCCGGTGACGACCACCGATTGCAATTCGCCTTCGGCCGGCAGCTCTTGCTGCGCTTGCGCCTGCATCGGCAGGCTGAAGCAGGCGACCAGGCTGGCGGCGATCACGGTTTTTACGGGGAGGGCGGGACGCTGGGAGCGGGCGGTGCTTGAACTCATCGACGATATCTCTTCGGTTGTGGTTGCGCGGACCATGGCGGTCCGGTGATGCAATCAGATTAACAGTGGGCACGCGGCGTGCTTACGAATCGTTCTGTCTATCGATATGCAATAAATATCTGAAAGACGTCAACATGGTGCGCGTAGCGCATATGGCCTCGTTTCCAGCATACGACCGGGCACGGCAAGGCCGCAATGCTGCACAGCAGTAAATTGCTCAGTGTTGTATAAATGCGACTATGCATTCCCCGGATCGGGCTGGATGGCGGCCGGGGCGGTACTGGCAGTCTCAATGCGGCTGACCCGGAATGGACTCCCGGTGGCGGATCGCTTCGACTACGATCCGCAGCGCCCGCGATTCATGGCGGCGGCTGGGATAGTAAGCATGGAGGCCAGGAAACTTTCCACACCAGTCATTCATGACGCTGATTAAGCGGCCTTCGCGTACATGCTCGGCCACCATATCTGCCGTCACGAAGGCCAGGCCATTGCCGCTCAAGGCGGCTTGCACCATGGGAACGGCGCTGGTAAACACGGTCTGGCCACGCACCCGCGCTTCCACATTGCGCCCCTCATGCTGGAGCTCCCACGCGTAAATGCCGCCACTGCTGGCGAGGCGCAGCGTGATGCAATTATGTTTCAGCAGCTCTTGCAGGCTGGCCGGTTGCGCATGCCAGGAGAAGTAGTCTGGCGAACCGACGATCATGGTCGGAATGTCGGGCGTGAGCCGCACGGCGATCATGTCCTCCTCGACCTGGTCGCCGTAGCGCACGCCGATGTCATAGCGGTCCGCCGCGATATCGACCAGCTTGTAATCGGATTGAATCTCGATATGCAGATCGGGATACTGGGGCAGCACTGGCGCAAGCCTTGGCCACAGCAGCGTATCGATAATATGGTCGATGGCGGTGATGCGCACGGTACCCGCCGGCTTGCCATTCAAATCGCTGACAGCAGCGATTTCGGCATTGACCTCTTCCAGCCGCGGCGCGACGTTGGTCAGCAGGCGCTCGCCTGCTTCTGTCGGTGAAACACTGCGCGTCGTCCGATTGAGCAGCCGCACGCCCAGCCGCGCTTCCAGGTCACGAATGATGTGGCTGAGCGTGGATTGGGACATGCCGAGCTTGACGGCGGCACGCGTGAAACTGCGTTGGCGAGCCACCTCAAAAAATATCAGAATATCAATAATATTGTCTCTGGCCATGTGCATCATTCCTGAACCGGCGGTGAAGGGTATCCCGTGGTAGTGCCCTGCAAGCGATGATACCAAGGGGGAGTGTGCGAATTTTCATATAAATATACAGAACATTCATGGCTATGGCACATATACCTGTTCGGGTTTCCGGCGCGCCGATGCGGCAAGCGCCCCGTACGATGTCGCCAAGGTATTCAACCCATCCCACACCGTACGAACTGGAGAACAGAGATGACCATCAATGATGTAGCGCGCCGCGATTTCCTCAAGACTGCTGGCACCGGCATGGCCGTGCTGGGCAGCCTGTCCCTTGCAGGTGGTTCCGCGTTCGCTGCCGAAAGCAAGCCCGTGCCTGATATGTCGAACCAGGCTGACAATTTTTACCGGAGCGAAACCGTCGTCGCGCAAAAGGTCGCGTTTGACAACCAGTACAAAATGAAGGTGGTCGGGAATCTCTTCACGCCCAAGAACTTCAACCGGAATTCCAGGCATGCGGCGATCATCATCGGCCATCCGATGGGCGCGGTGAAAGAGCAAAGCTCGAACCTGTATGCACAAAAGCTGGCCGAACAGGGCTTCGTCACGCTCGCCATCGACCAGTCGTTCTGGGGTGAAAGCGCAGGCCAGCCACGCAATGCCGTGGCGCCGGACATCTACGCGGAAGCCTTCAGCGCGGCGGTAGACTATCTGGGCACCCAGCCGTTCGTCGACAGGGAACGCATCGGCATTCTCGGCATTTGCGGCAGCGGCAGTTTCGTCATCAGCGCCGCCAAGATCGATCCGCGCATGAAGGCCGTTGCCACTGTCAGCATGTACGACATGGGCGCGGCCAACCGCAATGCGCTGCATCACTCGCAGACGCTCGAGCAACGCAAGCAGATCATTGCCGAGGCGGCGCAACAGCGCTACGTGGAATTTACCGGTGGCGCAATCGCGTACACGGGCGGCACCGTGCACAAGCGCGATGGCAATACGCATCCGATCCAGCGCGAGTTCTATGACTTCTATCGCACCCCGCGCGGAGAGTTCACGCCGGCAGGATCGTCGCGCGAGCTGACGACGCACCCGACGATGACCAGCAACGTCAAGTTCATGAACTTTTATCCGTTCAACGACATCGAGACGATTTCCCCGCGTCCCATGCTGTTCATCACGGGCGACCAGGCGCACTCCAAAGAATTCAGCGAAGAGGCCTACCGGCTTTCGGCCCAGCCCAAGGAACTGGTGATCGTGCCAGGCGCCGGACACGTCGACCTGTATGACCGCGTGAAACTCATCCCGTGGGACAAGCTGCAGGCCTTCTTCCACCAGCATCTGGCATAGGCGCATACCATGACAGTACCGATAAGCAGCGCGCCTCAAGATGGCGTCCGCGGGCACGGCAATACCGGGGCGCAGGCGACCATGTGGGGTGGTGTCTTTGCGATGACGCTCTGCGTTTTCGCGCTGATCGCCTCGGAGTTCATGCCGGTCAGCCTGTTGACGCCGATGGCCAGGGATCTGCTGGTCAGCGAAGGCCTGACAGGGCAGGGGATCGCCATCTCCGGCGCGTTTGCGGTACTCACCAGCCTGTCGATTTCAGCAATGACTGGCAGCATGAACCGCAAGACCCTGTTGCTGGGGCTGACAGCACTGATGGCCGTCTCCGGGGCTGTTGTCGCGATGGCGCCGAATTACTTCCTGTACATGGTCGGCCGCGCACTGATCGGCGTGGTGGTGGGAGGTTTCTGGTCATTGTCGGCCGCCACCGCGATACGCCTGGTGCCATCGGATCAGGTGCCGCGTGCCCTGGCCATCTTCAATGGCGGCAATGCGCTGGCGACCGTTGTTGCCGCGCCACTGGGCAGTTACCTCGGTTCCGTCATCGGATGGCGTGGCGCATTCTTCTGCCTGGTGCCCGTGGCCTTGATTGCCTTTCTCTGGCAGTGGATCAGCCTGCCTTCCATGCCGACTCAGGCCGGGTCGGCCGGTTCGCGCAACGTCTTCAAACTGCTGCAAGACCCGAAGGTTGCCCTGGGCATGCTGGCTGTCAGCACGTTTTTCATGGGACAGTTCGCCCTGTTCACCTATTTGCGCCCCTACCTTGAAAGCGTTACGCGGGTAGACATCTCCACGCTGTCGCTGATTCTGCTGGCAATCGGCGCAGGCGGCTTCATCGGCACCACCATCATCAGCAAGTTCTTGAAGTGGCATTTTTTCCGGACGCTGGTTGGCATTCCCATCGTGATGGCCCTGATCGCCGTGGCGCTGACCGTCTTTGGCAGCAAGGTCGCTGCCGTGACGGTACTGCTGGGCATATGGGGCCTGGTCGCGACCGCCGCGCCGGTAGTCTGGTGGTCATGGCTGGCAATAACGCTGCCCAGGGATGCAGAGGCGGGTGGCGGCCTGATGGTCGCTGTCGTGCAACTCGCCATCGCCCTCGGTTCCACGGTCGGCGGCTTGCTGTTCGATAAAAGTGGCTACCAGAGCACATTCATCGCCAGCGCGGCCGCACTGCTGCTGGCGGCCTTCCTGACCTCGCGCCTGCAAGCGTTGCGGGCAGCTTGAATCCTTTACGAGGAAGGAGCAGACTATGATCACGTGCAAGCCAGCAGTTCCCAATGGCGCCCGGCATGGACTGGGCCTGTTGCTGGGCCTGCTCTCCCTCGGCGCTAGCGAAGCCCGGCAGCAGCCCGCTTCCGTGCCATACGCTCCGGTCCCGGTCCCGGTCGCCGCTGGCGCCTCCCTCAAGCCCGAGCGGTTGCGCATATCGATGCGCGTGGGCGAACGCCGCTTCGCCGTCACCTTGTCCGACAACGCGACGGGGCACGCCTTTGCCGCAATGCTGCCGCTGACGCTGGATATGGCCGAACTCAACGGAAACGAAAAGTATGCGGATCTGGCGAAGGCGCTGCCTGTCAATGCATCGCGGCCAGGCACCATACGCAATGGCGACCTCATGCTGTACGGTACGAAGACCGTCGTGGTTTTCTACAAGACATTTACGTCACCGTATGCCTACTCGGCCATTGGCCGCGTAGCCGATCCTGAAGGTCTGGCCCAGGCACTGGGCCGGCATGGGACCCAGGTCGAGTTTATCCAATACCAGTCAATACCCGGTGGTGGCGCTTGCCACCTGGATAGCACAGATGTACAAGCCTGAGATCGAAGCGAATATGGCTTCGCTATACAAGAAACCCGGATACGGCCCTTCCTGAGCAGGGCGCAGAATAGCCCGATTCGAATCGCCGCAGACAGCCGACCCAAACTCACCCTCGAAAGGAAACACCATGATACTCAAGCGCGCCGGCACACAGCCATCCCAAAAAGGACCAGCCGAATATTTTACTGGCGTGGTTCGCATCGATCCACTGAACTTCCCACCCGCACCGGCGCGCGCATCGTGCGCGAGCGTCACGTTTGAACCGGGTGCGCGTTCGGCCTGGCACACCCATCCACTCGGCCAAACCCTGCTCGTCACGGCCGGCTGCGGCTGGACGCAATGCGAAGGCGAAGCCATCGTTGAAATCCGGGCCGGCGATGTGATCTGGTGCCCGCCCGGTCACAAGCACTGGCACGGTGCGACCCCGACCACCGCGATGACCCACATCGCCATCCAGGAAGCGCTCGATGGCGTCAACGTGATCTGGATGGAAAAAGTGACCGACGAAGAATATGCGGCGGGACTGCCATCAGACCGGCTGGCAGCCCCGCAAAACGCCTGTCCGGCATCTTGATCTTGCAGATCATGCCGCCTGTTTGCCGCGCAGCGCGCGCGCGCAATCCTTGATCAGGGCGGGACCGGCGTAGATCAGGCCGCTGTACAGCTGCACCAGCTGCGCGCCCGATTCGAACTTGGCCAAAGCATCCTTGCCCTGCATGATGCCGCCCACGCCGATGATGGGCAGGGCGTCGCCCAGTTCCGCCTTCAGCAAACGGATCACATTGTTCGACAGCTCGAACACGGGCGCACCCGACAGGCCGCCCGCTTCGGCGCTGTGCTGCATGCCTTCGACGGCACTGCGCGACAGGGTCGTGTTGGTGGCGATGACGCCGTCGATGCGGTGGCGCGTGAGCGACTCGGCGATGCTTTTCACCTGTTCGCCATCCATGTCCGGCGCGATCTTCAGGGCCAGCGGCACGTAGCGCTTGTGCTTGTCCGCCAGGCGCGCCTGCGCGTCCTTCAGTTGCGACAGCAGGGCGTCGAGTTCCGACGCGCCCTGCAGCTGGCGCAGGTTTTTCGTGTTCGGCGACGAGATGTTCACCGTCACATAGCTGGCGTAGGGGTAGACTTTTTCCAGGCACAGCAGATAGTCGTCGGCCGCGCGCTCGATGGGCGTGTCGGCGTTCTTGCCGATGTTCAGGCCCAGCACGCCGGCGCGGTTCTGGTAAAACTTCGACGCCTGCACATTGGCCACGAAGGCGTCCACGCCGCCATTATTGAAACCCATGCGGTTGATGATGCCCTGCGCCTGCGGAAGGCGGAACATGCGCGGTTTCGGATTGCCCGCCTGCGCGCGCGGCGTGACGGTGCCCACTTCGATCGAGCCGAAACCCAGGTCGGCCAGCGCGTCGATGTAGGCGCCATCCTTGTCCAGGCCGGCGGCCAGGCCGACCGGGTTCGGGAAGGTGATGCCCATCACCGTGCGCGGATCAGCGGCCGGTTTGCCGGCCAGCTTCGTCAGGCCCAGTGCGCTGGCGCGTTTCAGGGCGGGCAGGGTGAAATGGTGGGCCGCTTCGGCATCCATCGAAAACAGCAGCGGGCGGGCGAGGGAGTACAGGAATTTTTCAGACATGGGGCGCTTTGAGTAGGTGTGCGGGCCGCCGGGAAGGGCTGGCGGCGCGCGAAATAAGTGCCGTATTTTACCGTGTTCCGCGCGGCGGCCGGGTGTATAGTTCTCTTTGGTCTAATGCAACATTGATCCCTTGATAATCTGCATCGGGCCCTGGACTTTCCTGTTTCTTCCCTGTTCCCTTTACTTCATAAGCGAGACATCGATTGAAAAAGACACGCATCCTGACCGCCATCGCGGCCGCCAGCGCACTGCTGCTGAGCCACCCGGCCCTGGCCCTGCCCAATACGCAAGACACCCGCATGCTGAGCGAACCGGCCGTCTCCAGCCGCCACATCGCCTTCATCTACGCGGGCGACCTGTGGCTGTCCAACTTGGACGGCGGCGGCGCGCGGCGCTTGACGTCGGACCTGGGCGACAAATCGAATCCCGTCTTTTCGCCCGACGGCAGCCTGATCGCGTACAGCGCGAACATCGACGGCAATGTCGACGTGTATGTGATCGCGGCGGCGGGCGGCGTGCCGCGGCGCCTGACTTTCCACCCCGGTGTTGATCTGGCGCAATCGTTCACGCCCGATGGCCAGGCCGTGATGTTCACCTCGCCCCGCGCCGCCTTCAACAACCGCTTCCAGAAGCTGTTTACGGTGCCCGTGGCGGGCGGCGTGGAAACGCAGCTGGAAATTCCGAATGCCTCGCGCGCCACGTATTCGCCCGATGGCAAGCGCATCGCCTACAACCCGCTGGCGCCGGCCTTCAAACAGTGGAAGCGTTACCGGGGCGGCACCAACTCCTGGCTGTGGCTGTTTTCGTCCAGCGACAAATCCATCGAAAAAATCCCGCAGCCGACCACGCGCTCGAACGACGTCGACCCGATATGGATAGGCGACAGCGTGTACTTCCGCTCCGACCGCAACGGCGAATTCAACCTGTTTGCGTATGACGTCAAGACGAAGGCCGTGCGTCAGTTGACGCAGCACAAGGATTTCCCCGTGCTGAACGCCTCGGCCGTGAACGGCACCATCGTCTACGAGCAGGCCGGCTATCTGCACTCTTTCGATATCGCCAGCGGCCAGGCGCGCAAGCTGACCATCGGCGTGGCCAGCGACCTGGGGCAGGCGCGCCCCCGCTGGGTCAAGAACGCGAAATACATCCGCGATGCGTCGATTTCGCCGTCGGGCGCGCGCATCGCCTTTGAGTACCGCGGCGAGATCGTCACCATCCCCGCCGACAAGGGCGACGTGCGCAACCTGACGCAGACGGCCGGCGCCCACGAGCGCACGCCGATCTGGTCGCCCGATGGCCGCTCGGTCGCGTATTTCTCGGACGAGTCGGGCGAATACGAGCTGCACGTGCGCGCGCAGGACGGCAAGGGCGCCGTGCGCAAGTTCAAGCTCAATGGCAGCGGCTTCTATGACAACGCCGTCTGGTCGCCCGACAGCAAAAAGATCGCGTTTGCCGACAATGGCTGGAGCATGTACGTGATCGACGTCGGCAACGGCAAGGTGCAAAAAATCGCCACGGAGCCGATGTATGGCGTCGACAAGAGCATGCGCGCCGCGTGGGCGCCCGATTCGCGCTGGCTGGCTTATACGCTCAATTCGCCCACCTACACGCGCAGCGCCTACATCTATTCCGTCGAGCAGAACAAGTCCATGCCCGTGACCGATGGCCTGTCCGACGTGGCCCAGCCCGTGTTCGACAAGAGCGGCAAATACCTGTACTTCTTCGCCTCGACGAATGCGGGGCCCAGCAACAACTGGTTCTCGCAGCAGAACGAAGACAACCTGGTGACGCGCACCGTGTGGATGGCCGTGCTGCGGCGCGACTTGCCGTCGCCGCTGATCAAGGAAAGCGACGAGGAAAAGGCGGCCAGCGCGGAGAGTAAAAAAGACACGGCGAAGGCGGAAGCGGAGCCGAAGAGCGAGCCGAAGATCGATCCGAAGACGGGCCGCGACGACCCGAAAGTGGCGGTGGCCCCCGTGGCACCGATCCACATTGATTTCGACGGCATCGCCACGCGTATCGTCGACCTGCCGCTGCCGGCCGCGCAGTTTTCCAGCCTGGCGGCCGGCGCCGCGGGGCAGATCTTTTTGCTGCGCGAAAGCGACGGCAAGAAGGCCGTGCAGCGCTTCGACCTGAAGGAGCGCAAGGCCGAAACCGTGGTGGCCGAAGCCGATGATTTCGACGTGTCGGCCGACGGCAAGAAGCTGCTGTACCGCCACAAGGACAACTGGGCCATGGGCTCGGCCACGGGCAAGCTGCTGGTGCCGGGCGAAGGCAAGATCAAGGTTGACGCCATCGAAGTGAAAGCCGATCCGCGTGCCGAGTGGACGCAGATTTTCAATGAAGTGTGGCGCATCAACCGCGATTACTTCTATGACCCGGGCATGCATGGCGTGGACTGGAAGGCCATGCGCGACAAGTACGCCGTGTTCCTGCCCGAGCTGTCGAGCCGCGCGGACCTGAACCGCCTGATCCAGTGGATGTGCAGCGAACTGGCCGTGGGCCACCACCGCGGCGGCGGCGGCGACGACTTTATCGAGGCGAAAAAGGTGCCGGGAGGCCTGCTGGGCGCCGACTATGAAGTGAGCGACGGCCTTTACCGCTTCAAGAAGGTGTATGGCGGCTTGAACTGGAATCCGGCCCTGCGCGCGCCGCTGACGGAGCCGGGCCTGAACGTCAAGGCGGGCGAATACCTGCTGGCCGTCGACAGCCGCCCGCTGGCGCCGCCGACGAATATCTACAGCGCCTTCGAGAACACGGCCGGCAAGGCCATCGACCTGACCGTGGGACCCTCGGCCGACGGCAAGGGCGCACGCACGATCACCGTGGTGCCGGTGCCTGCCGAGGATGCCTTGCGCAACCGCGACTGGATCGAGGGCAATATGCGCAAGGTCAATGCGGCCACCAACGGCAAGGTGGCGTACGTGTACGTGCCCAATACGGCGGGGCTGGGCCACACCTACTTCAAGCGCTATTTCTTCCCGCAGGCGGACAAGCAGGCCATCATCGTCGACGAGCGCTTTAACGGTGGCGGCAGCGTGGCCGATTACTACATCGAGATCCTGCAGAAGAAGGAAATCGCCTGGTGGACCATGCGCTATGGCGCCGACATGAAGACGCCGTCCGCCTCGATCCAGGGACCGCGCGCCATGCTGATCGACGAGACGGCCGGCTCGGGCGGCGATCTGCTGCCGTGGATGTTCCGCAAGAACAACATGGGCCCGCTGATCGGCAAGGCGACGTGGGGCGGCCTGGTGGGCATCCTCGGCTTCCCCGTGCTGATGGATGGCGGCACGATCACGGCGCCGAACCTGGCGTTCTGGACGCGCGAAAATGGCTGGGGCGTGGAAAACGAAGGCGTGCCGCCCGATATCGAAGTCGAGCAAACGCCGGCCGACGTCATCGCCGGCCGCGATCCGCAGCTGGAAAAGGCGATCGAGGTGATCCAGGCCGAACTGGCGAAAAAGCCGCCCGTGCGGCCTGCGCGTCCGGCGTTTCCGGACAAGAGCAAGTAAGCTGAAGTGCAGGGGGCAGACCCTCGCGATTGTTCGCCGGTAGGTCGGATTAGCGCAGCGTAATCCGACACCATTGTTGGCTTTGCAGCGTCGGATTACGCGCTTGCGCGCTAATCCGACCTACCTTACATGATCACCCACTGTCCCTTGACGCGCGCTTCCAGCGCTGGCGAAGAACCCGCCCGTGCGGCCTGCACGTCCGGCGTTTCCGGACAAGAGCAAGTAAGCTGAAGTGCAGGGGGCACACTCTCGCGATTGTTCGCCGGTAGGTC